>NZ_CP049865.1:2447934-2753925 GCF_011393335.1 Propioniciclava coleopterorum
CGCCGTCGGCGCCTGCCGCACCTGCACGGGGTTGGGCCGCCAACTCCTGGTCGACGAGAGCCTTCTCGTGGGCGATGGCGACCTCAGCATCCGCGACGGCGCCATCGCCGCCTGGCCGGGGGCGTTCGGCGGCCAGAACTACCGGCGCATCCTCGAGGGCCTCGGCATCGACATCGACGCCCCTTCAACTCGCTGCCCGCGGCCACCCGGCACTGGATCCTGACCACCGACGAACAACCGACCCTGCTGGTCAACACCAGCACGGTCGAGGGCTCCTACCGCGGCACCTACATGAGCCCCAAGCGCTGGGTCGAGCACACCTTCTCCGACACCAAGTCCACCCGGATGCGCGCCACGGCGGCCTCGTTCATGACCGAGCAACTCTGCCCGACCTGTCACGGGCTGCGCCTCAACCCCGAGGCGCTCGCCGTCACCATCGCCGGGGAGAACATCGCCCACGCGGCGTCGCTGCCGCTCACCGAACTGCGCGGCTTCCTGGACGCCGCGCGCGCCCATCCCGACACCGCCGACCTGCCGATCGAGCGCCGGCAGGCGGCCGAGGCGCTCCTGGACGTCCTGGACGATCAGCTGGCCATCCTCGTGGACCTCGGCCTGGGCTACCTGGCGACCAGCCGACCCACGTCGACGCTGTCCGGCGGCGAACTCCAACGCCTCCACCTCGCCACCCAGCTCCGCAGCGGCCTGTTCGGCGTCCTCTACGTGCTGGACGAGCCCTCCGCGGGCCTGCACCCCTCCGACACGGAACTGCTGCTGGGCGCGCTGCAGCGCCTGCAGGACGAGGGCAACACCGTCTTCGTCGTCGAACACAACGCCCCGCTGATCGCGGCGGCGCAGTGGGTCGTCGACCTGGGGCCCGGTGCCGGACGCTACGGCGGCGAGGTGCTCTACAACGGGCCCGCCGCCGGCCTGCGGGACGCCGCCGGCTCGGTCACGGCGCGCTACCTCGGCCCGGACGCCCCTGCCGCCCCCGGCCCGGCCGCGCCGCGCCGCCCCGACCACGCGATCGACCTGCGCGGCGTCTCGGGACACAACCTGCGCGGCATCGACGTCACCTTCCCGCTGGGGGCGTTCACCGCCGTCACCGGCGTGTCGGGCGCGGGCAAGACCACCCTGCTGCACGCCCTGGCCGACCAGGCGCGGCGCGGGCTGCACGCCGACGACGTCATCGCCGACCTGGAACGCAACCCCGACTCGGTCGAGGACGCCGAGGAGCGCGCCCACGGCGTCCCGCTGTGGGATCTTGAGGCGGACCGGCTCACCGTCGCGCAGGCGTCCGGGCTGGAGCGGATCGACCGCCTCGTCGTGGTCGACCAGAAGCCGATCGGGCGGACGTCCCGCTCCAACCTGGCCACGTACACGGGACTGTTCGACGCCGTCCGGCGGCTGTTCGCGGCCCAACCCGAGGCGCGTGAGCGCCGCTTCGGCGCGGGCCGGTTCTCGTTCAACCTGCCGGCCGGCCGGTGCCCGCACTGCCTCGGCGACGGTGTGGTCAGCATCGAGCTGCTGTTCATGCCGACGCAGACCGCCCCGTGCCCGGTCTGCCGCGGCGCCCGCTACAACCCCGAGACCCTGGAGGTGCACTACCGCGGCCGGACCATCGCGGACGTCCTCGCGATGAGCGTCGACGAGGCCCGGGACTTCCTCGCCGACGTCCCGATCCCCGCCCGCATCCTCACCCTGCTCTCCGACATCGGGCTGGGCTACCTGGCGCTGGGGCAGAGCGCGACGACGCTGTCGGGCGGCGAGGCGCAACGCATCAAGCTGGTCAGCGAACTCCACCGGGCACCCGCCGGCCACACCCTCTACCTCCTGGACGAGCCCACGAACGGACTGCACCCCGCCGACATCGACCTGCTCGTCGGACAACTGCAGCGGCTCGTGGACGCCGACAACACGGTCGTGATCGCCGACCACGACCCGCGCACGATCGCCGTCGCCGACCGGGTGATCGATCTGGGCCCCGGCGCCGGGAACGCGGGCGGCCGCGTCGTCGCGCAGGCCACCCCCGACGAGATCGCCGCGGCGCGGGGGAGCGAGACCGGTCGGCATCTGGCTGCGGTCCTGCGCCCCCGGAAGACCTCTGGAGCAGACGACCCGGCCTGAAGCGGGATCGCCCCCGGAACCAACAGGAGCCCGTCCCATGGGTGGTCGAGGACTGATGGGGAGTCCCAGGACGCCGCCGACCGGCGCTAACCGCGCAGTTCGGCCAGCGCGGCCTCCAGTCGCCGCTGCCGGGTGGCCTCCTGCTTGGCCTCGGCGATGCCGCGCGCCAACTCCTTGCGGCGGGTGAAGCTGAGGGCTTCGAAGGCGCGCCGCGCCCGGTCGTCGGACGCGAGGGCCTCGGCCAGCAGCGGCGGCACGTCGACGGTGCGTTCGCCGTCGTCCAGGGCCACGGTGACCTCGACCGTGTCGCCGATATCGACCCCGAGCTGGGCCCGCGACGCCTTGCTCAGTCCGATGCACGCCGGCCCGCCCATCCGCGTCACGCGGAGCCGCGCCGAGGCGTCCCCGATCGTGACGACGACGGGTGGCGTCTTCGCCGAGGACAACTCCGCTGCCTGAGCGTCACTCAGCGGGATGGACGCGGCGGGTCCCGTCGCCTCGATGGTGGTGGTGAACCGGATGCTCGTCATGGCGCCTCCCGTGTCGGTGGTGGCCGATTCTAGGGCCATGCCCGCTCCGGTCCGGGTCCTGAGCCGATGGCCGGGGGGCAGCGGCGGCGCCCCCGTCCGGGCGGACATCCCCACGCGACAGGCCGGGTGGCCGACAAGGGCAAACGATTTCCCGCCGCCGGGGGCTCGACAGGGGAGAAGAACGGTGTGATGGTGGACGAGCCGGGCGACCGGCTCGGCCGACCGAACACCCCCCTGGAGGTTCCCATGGCAGGCGACGACCGCACGAGCAGTTCGATGGAGGCCTCCGAGGCCGCGCGCATCATGGACGACCCGAACGCCACCGCCGAGGAGAAGTCGGTCGCGGCCAGTGTGCTCGCCCAGGACGGCACCGACGACCGCACCAGCGAGCGGGTCGCGGGCGAGGCGGGCCAGTTGCTCGACGACCAGGACATCAGTGCCGAAGACCGCGACGTGGCGGCCTCCGACCTTTCCCAGCGCTCGGACGAGCGCTGATCGCCAGCGGCGCGAGTAGCGCCGCGGCACCCCAAGGCGACGCCGTCCCGAACCACGGTTCGGGACGGCGTCGTCGTCTGCACACGAGTTGCGGTCATCCTGCGCCGGCACGGCTCGGGTGGGCGAAGCGCCGCCTCGATCGGCCGTGGCACTGCTCGCGGGTCCGGCGCCGGCGTGCGTGACACCGCGGTGACCCCGCCCACGGACGACCGCGGCCACGCGGCTAGATCTGCACCGACGGCTCCTCGCCGGGCGCATCCCCCTCGGGGCTGACGACGCCCTTGTCGGCGTCCTCCACCAACGCGCCGACGCCCTCGCCGGGCGGGGTCTGGTCCACGCGCAGGGCGAAGTCGTCGCCGTGCTGGCTGACACCCTCGACCACCGCGGCGTTGATCGCCTCGACGGCGTAGCGGCGCCGCACGATCATCGGGTCGTTGTGCAGGTCCTTCACCAGGGACACGGCCATGCCGATCATCACGATCATGAACGGCAGCCCGGCGATGATCGTGATCGACTGCAGCCCGTTGAGGGCGTCCTCGCCGCCGATGACGAGCATGATCGCCGCGGCCGCGCCGGTGGCGACGCCCCAGAAGATCACCGTCCAGCGGTGAGGTTCCATCGTCCCGTTCTCGCTGAGCGTACCCATCACGATGGAGGCGGCGTCCGCCCCGGAGACGAAGAAGATCGCGACGAGGATCATGACCAGCACCGAGGTCACCGTGCCCCACGGCATGGTGTCCAGCAGCGCGAACAGGGTGCCCTCGACCGACTCGATCTGGCTCAGGCCAGCGCCGGTCTGCTCGGCGTTGATCGCCGCGCCGCCGAAGATCGAGAACCAGATGAGGCTCACGAGGCTGGGGAGCAGCAGCACGCCGGAGACGAACTGCCGGATCGTCCGGCCGCGGGAGATGCGCGCGATGAACATGCCCACGAACGGCGTCCAGCTCACCCACCAGGCCCAGTAGAAGAAGGTCCAGGACGCGAGCCACTCCTCGGCGGCCGTGCCGGAGGCCCCGGCGCGGGCCGACATCTGCATCAGGGTCTGCAGGTAGGTGCCGAGCGTGGTGGGCAGCAGGTTCAGGATGAACACGGTCGGGCCCAGCACGAACACGAACAGCGCCAGCACGACGGCGAGCACCATGTTGGTGTTCGACAGGTACTGGATGCCCCGGCTCACGCCGGAGACCGCCGAGACGATGAAGCAGGCCGTCAGGCCCGCGATGAGGAGCACCAGGAACGTGTTGCCGACCTCGCCGATCCAGCCGACGATCTTGGCGCCGTGCGCGATCTGCAGCGCGCCCAGGCCCAGCGAGGTCGCCGACCCGAACAGCGTCGCGAAGATCGCGAACATGTCGATGATCTTGCCGCCCGGTCCGTAGGTCTGCCGCTTGCCGAGCAGCGGCTCGAACACGGCGCTGATCGTCAGCGGACGCCCCTTGCGGAACACGCCGTACGCGATCGCGACGCCGACCACCGCGTAGATCGCCCAGGGGTGCAGCGCCCAGTGGAACAGGGTGGTCGCCATGGCGGTCCGCACGGCGTTCTCGTTGCCGGCCTCGCCGGTGCCCGGCGGCGGAGCGATGAAGTGGGCCAGCGGCTCGGCGGCGCCGTAGAACATCAGGCCGATGCCCATGCCCGCGCTGAACATCATCGCGATCCACGACACGGTCGAGAACTCGGTGCCCTCGCCGTCGCGGCCCAGCGGGATGTTGCCGTACTTGCCGCCGGCCAGCCACAGGACGAAGAACACGAAGCCGGTCGCGGTGAGCGCGAACAGCCAGCCGGTGTTCGAGACGACCCAGGACAGGCCCGTGCTGGAACTGCTGCTCAGGGTGGCGGGGGACAGGATGCCCCAGAGCACGAAGGCCAGCGACAGGACGGCCGTGACGCCGAAGACCACCTTGTCGAGGCGGCCCGGGCGCTCCTCCCGGACGTCGGCGGTGGGCTCGAGCGCCGGGTGGTTGGCGTCCAGGACGCGGCCCTGGCCGGTGAGGCGCGCCAGGCCGGCCGGGTTGGCCCGCAGCAGCGTCCGGTTGAGCGATTTGGGGGTGGCGGGGCGGCCCCGCCGCGGCGCAGTTTGGGCCGCTTGGGCCCGGGTGCGGCGTCCGGGTTGCGGGGGTGGCGTTCGCCGTTGGTAGCCATAAATATGTCTCCTCGTGCTGACAACCCGCAGTAGGTTACCGGGCAAAGGAAACTGAGTCACCTTGTCGGAGGTCGGTACCACCCCTCGCGGGGCGGTCTGCAGACGGCTAAACCCCCAGTGAGGCGCCGAACTGCGCCACCGACGTGGCGGGCCGGCCGAGGAGTTCGGGGACGTCGGACGTCACGCCCGAGAGCGCCCCGAGGCGACCGCGACGTAGGTCGACACCCAGGCGTCGTACTCCCAATCCTCGTGTCCGGGCCAGTCGCGGCGACGGCTCGCGTAGGCCTCCTCGAGGGTCTCGTCCTCGAAGCGGTAGCGCCGCCCCGACGCCGCGTTCACCTCGGCCAGCGCCTCGGCGAACGTCAGCGAGTCCGGCCCCGTCAGCGTGTACGTGCGTCCGGCATGCGCGGTGGGGGAGGCGAGCACGGCTGCCGCGACCGCGGCGATGTCGTCGCGCACCACGAACGCGCAACGACCGTCCGCCGCGGGCCCACGCACCACGCCGTCGGCGTCCGCGAACTCCGGCAGCACGTCGGTGTAGAAGTTGTCGCGCAGCAGCGTGAAGTTCATGCCCGAGTTCCGGATCGCCTGCTCGGTGGCCCAGTGGTCGCGCCCCAGGGTGAACACGGCGTCCGGCGCGGCCGCCGCGAACGACGTGTACACCAGGTGGCGCACCCCGGCCTCCGCCGCGGCGGCGACGAACGTCAGGTGATCCGCGACCCGGGTGGCCGACTCGCCGGCCGAGACCATGAGGGCCACCTCGATGCCCGTCAGGGCCGCCCGGACCGCCGCCGCGTCGTCGTAGGAGGCGACCGCCACCTCGGCGTCGGGCAGGTCGGGTGCCCGGCTCGGGTCGCGCACCACCAGCCGAAGCGGGTGCCCGCGCTCCGCGAGCAGCGCCGCGACGCGCCCTCCGAGGTGTCCGGTGACGCCGGTGAGGGCGATGCGTCCGGTCATGGGGTGCTCCTCACGAGGGTCCGGGTCAGAAACGGTTCGCCCAGGTGGCCTGACGGGTGTCGGGATCCCAGGAGTACACCTCGTCGCCCGACACGAACGTGCGCAGGACGCGGTTGCGGACGTCGAGGGGGTCGCCGCTCCACAGCACCAGATCGGCGTCCTTGCCCTTCTCGAGCGAGCCCACGCGGTCCTCGACGCCCATGACGGTGGCGGGATTGATCGTGATCGCGCGCAGCGCCGCCTCCGGGTCCATGCCCTCCTTGACCGCCAGCGCGGCCTGGGTCACGAGGAAGTCGATGGGGACGACCGGGTGGTCGGTGATGATCGAGACGTCGACGCCCGCGCGCGTGAGGATGCCCGGCGCCGCTGCGATCCGGTCGCGCACCTCGACCTTCGAGCGGGAGACGATGAGCGGGCCGTACAGCACGGGCACGCCCTTCTCGGCGATCAGGTCGGCGATCTTCCAGCTCTCGGTGCCGTGGTCCAGCACCAGGCGGTACCCGAACTCGTCGGCCATGCGCAGGGCGGTGGCGATGTCGTCGGCGCGGTGGCAGTGCTGCCGCCACGGGATCTCGCGGTTCAGGACCATCAGCAGGGCGTCGTTGACGAGGTGCTGCTGCGCGTCGTCCTTGGCGCCGTGGTTGCGGGCCTCGACGAACGCGTTGCGGATCGTCAAGGCGGTGCCCAGCCGCGTCGAGGGCGTCTTCTTCTGGTCGCCGTAGACCCGCTTGGGGTTCTCGCCCAGGGCGGCCTTCAGCCCGGAGGGGGACTTGAGCACCATCTCGTCCACGACGCGCCCCCACGTCTTGACCGCGACGGTGAGGCCGCCGATCGGGTTGCCCGACCCGGGGTTGACGTTGACCGAGGTGACGCCGCCGGCGAGGGCGTCGTCGAAGCCCTTCTCGAGCGGGTTGATGGCGTCCAGTGCGCGGGCGGCGGCCATCACCGGATCGGTCATCTCGTTGGTGTCGTTGCCGGCCCAGCCTTCACCCTCCTCGTGGACGCCGAGGTGCACGTGCGCGTCCACGAAGCCGGGCAGCACCCAGCCGCCCTCGGCGTCCAGCACCGCATGTCCCTTGGGGATCCGCGCCTTGGGACCCAGCGCCGAGATCTGGCCATCGGTCATGACGATGGTGCCGTCGAAGGGCTCGGCGGTGACGGGGACGATGTGTGCTCCGGTGATGGCGACGTTCATGCGCCCGACTCTAGTCTTCTTCGCTCGGACGCCGTCCCGCCGGCCGCCGGTGGCAACCCCCGGCGGGCACGCCCCGGACCGGGCGGTCAGCGGCCCAGGAAGTCGCGCCAGGCGGGCAGTTCGGCGCGGGCCTGCGCCAACCCGCGGGCGTGGGCGGCCTCCAGTTTGGCCACGTCGCGCTCGGAGTTGGCGATCCGCATGTCCTGCGGCACGAACAGGTACGCGTCGCCCGAACGCTCCAGGTCGAACAGTTCCTCCCGCGTCGCGTTGTAGCGGGTGTGCCGCGACAGCAGCGCGTCGGCGACGGCCGGATACCGCCGGAAGTGGCTGCGGTAGAACCTCGGGTACTTCAGGGGGCGTTTGACGTAGGAGCGCTCCTGGGTGAGCACGACGAAGAACCGCCGGAAGCCGGCGGCGCGGGCGGCGTCCAGCGGGATGCCGCCGGTCTCGCCCAGGGCGCCGTCCACGTGGAGGTCCCCGTCGATGTCCACCGGGGGCATGAGCACCGGCATGGTCGAGGACGCCTGCACCCGGACCATGAGGTCGCGCATCCGGTGGATGTCGTCCCGTCCCCAGCGCACGGTGGCGCCGTCGCGGCAGCGGAAGGCCGTCAGCGACAGTTGCGCCGGATGGTCACGGAAGCGGTCGAACGCGTACGGCAGCGCCTCCTGCGGCCCCGAGGTGTGCTGGTAGATGTACTCGGCGTTGAAGTACCCCCGGCCCCGGGCGAAGCTGCGCAGCCCGCCGAACCGCGGGTCGGCCGCGAAGCTGGTGAAGGACGCCTTCGCGCGCGGCCCGTCCCCCGCGAGGTAGTTCGCCGTGTGGGATGCCCCGGCGGAGATCCCCGCGACGAACGGGAACACCAGGCCCGCCTCCAGCAGTCGCACCACCACCGCGGAGGTGTGAGCGGCGCGCATGCCGCCGCCCTCGAAGATCAGGGCGACGTCGGGGACGTTGACGGCGGGCGGCACGGGCATCCTTTCGTGGTTCCGTCCCCAGGTTAGGCGTCCGGACGCAGCGCCGGACCCTATGGCGCGACCTCCGGCGGCGGGATGGGGGAGTCGGCCTCGTCGGGGGTGTCGGCGGAGACGGGTTCGCGGACGCGGCGCCGGGCCAGGCGGCGGCGCAGCCGTTCGGTGCTCGCGCGTGGGCCGAGCGGCCGGATGCGCAGCGCCCGGAGATTCAGCTCGAGCGGCTCGGGCAGCATCCAGCCGAGTCGGCGCGCCAGCATGCCCAGGATCGTGGTCGTGAGGATCGCCACGAGCATGCCGAGGTCGGGGCGTCCGAACACCTTCATGCAGACGAGGGCCTCGACGCTGCCCAGCGCCGCCAGCGATGCGTACAGGGTGTTGCCCCCGAAGACCGTGGGGGTCTTGCCGACCAGCACGTCGCGCAGCATGCCGCCACCCACAGCGGTGATGACGCCCAGCATGATGCTGGGCAGCACCGCCAACCCGAGCGTGGCCGCCTTGATCGTGCCCGTGGCCGACCAGCAGCCCAGGGCCAGCACGTCGGCCACGACGAGCGAGCGCCGCGGCCAGGTGCCGTCGAGCCGCACCACGTAGGCGACGACGGCCGCGGTCAGGGCGCCGGCGAGATAGGCGGGGTCGGTGAGCGCCACGGGGAAGCCGGAGCTCAGCAGGACGTCGCGGATCATGCCGCCGCCCAGCCCGGTGATGATCGCCAGGGTCACGAACCCCACGATGTCGAAGCGCTTGGAACGCGCGAGCGCCCCGCCCAGCAGCCCGCTCGCGACCACGCCGGTGACGTCGACCACGCGGAACAGGGTGTCCAGTTCCACGCTCGCCCTCCTCTCCTGATCAGGCACCGTAACGGCGCATGCACAGCGTTCTCGTCACGGAATCGCCGCAACCGCGCGCCGGACGATTGTGGCGTTTCGCCCCGGGTCGGTGAGAATGTCCTCGTGCACCTCCCACGCCCCATCACCCTCGTCGCCGCTGCCCTCGTCACGGCTCTCGCTCTGACCGGCTGCGCGACCGCGCAGCCCGGCCCGGTCGCGCCGCTCGCGACGACCACGCCCGCCGCCCCCGACGGTACCGCCACCGCCTCGGCGACACCCCAGGTTCCGGCGTCCGGGACGCCCGCTCCCGCGGTGTCCGGAACGCCCACCCCCGCGGCGTCCGGGACGCCGTCGGCGACGCCCGGCGCGACCCCCGAGCCCACGCTCCCGACGCTGTCGGCGGCCCAGGAGGAGAAGTTCGGCGCGTGCGTGACCAAGCGCATCGAGAACTGGTCGAACGGGGACTGCGCCAAGCTGGCCCAGGAGACCCTCGGCGAGATCGGCTTCCTCGAGGGCGGGACGAGCAAGCGCATCGACGTCCGCACCTCCAACGCGATCCTGAACTACCAGCGCTCCCGGGGCATCAAGGCGACCGGCGCGATCGACGAGGTCACCTGGCTGGCGCTCGCCACGAACCAGGAGCCGCGCTCGACCGACCTCCCCGACGGATGCAAGGTCGGCGGCACGGTGCTGTGCGTCGACCAGGGCGCCCGGACGCTGACCTACCTCGTCGACGACAAGGTCGAGAAGGTCGTGCAGGTGCGGCTGGGCGGCTACGCCCAGCACGCCAAGAAGAAGAACTGGCGCAACTTCCCGACCGCGAACGGCACCTACAAGGTCTACGACAAGCAGCGGAACCCCTACTCGGAGAACTACGGGCCGGCGCGATGCCCTACAGCATCATGTTCCACCCCGACATGTACGTGCACTACTCCTCCGACTTCGCCAAGCGCGGCTACGCGACCTCCAGCCACGGGTGCGTCAACGTCGGCGACAAGGACGCGATCCTGTGGCTGTACGAGAACACCCCGATCGGCGCCACGGTCCACGTCTTCTGATCCTGGGGGGAGGCCCCGAAGGCCTGGACGCCGCCGGGGCGCTCGGAACGGGGCCGGCGGAGCCTCGGGGGCCGCTAGCCTGCGGCCATGACCTTCGCCGAACATGCCGCTTCCCTGTCCGATGAGCTGATCGCCCTGCGCCGCACGCTGCACGCCGACCCCGAGGTGGGCCTCGACCTGCCCCGCACGCAGCGCCGCATCCTGGAGGCCCTGGACGGCCTCGACCTGGAGATCAGCCTGGGCACCTCGTGCACGTCGGTGACCGCGGTGCTGCGCGGCGGCAGGCCGGGACCGGTCGTGCTGCTGCGCGGCGACATGGACGCCCTTCCGGTCGACGAGCAGACCGGGCTGGAGTACGCCTCGACCAACGGCGCCATGCACGCGTGCGGCCACGACCTGCACGTCACCGGCCTGATCGGGGCCGCGAAGCTGCTGGCGGCCCGCCGCGACGAACTGCCCGGCTCGGTCATCTTCATGTTCCAGCCCGGCGAGGAGGGCGAGGGCGGCGCCCGCCGCATGCTGGAGGAGGGCGTCCTGGACGCCGCCGGCGAGCAGCCGGTCGCGGCCTACGGCGTCCACGTGGCCACCGGCCCGTACGGTGTCTTCGAGACGCGGGGCGGCACGCTGATGGCGGGCGCCAACGAGTTGTACGTCACGATGCACGGCAAGGGCGGCCACGGCTCGCAGCCGCAGTCCTCCGTCGACCCGGTGCCCGCGCTGCTGGAGTTCGGGCTCGCGCTGCAGACGATGGTGACGCGCCGGTTCTCGGTGTTCGACCCGGTCGTCGTCACCGTCACGCAGCTGTCGGCGGGCAAGGCCGTCAACGTCATCCCGGCCTCGGCCAAGCTGGGCGCCACCGTGCGCACGCTGTCCAAGGCGTCCATCGACACCCTGCTCACCGAGACGAAGCGGCTCGCCGAGGGCATCGCCGCCGCGCACGGCTGCACCGCCGAGGTGGAGTTCCTGATCGACTACCCGGTCACCGTCAACGACGCCGACGAGGCGGCGTTCGCGCTCGAGGTCGCGGGCGACCTCTACGGCGCCGACCGCGTCGTGGAGGCGTCCGCCCCGCACATGGGCTCGGAGGACTTCAGCTATGTGCTCGAGCGCGTCCCGGGCGCGTTCGTGTTCCTCGGCACCACGCCGCCCGCGATGGACGTCGCGACTGCGGCGTGGAACCACTCCCCGCTGGTGGTCTTCGACGACGCGGTGCTGCCCGACCAGGCGGCCTTCCTCGCCGAACTGGCCTGGCGCCGCCTGCAGCGCCCCTGACCAGCGGAACGGGCCGGAGGGGATTCCCTCCGGCCCGTTCGCGCGCTGGGATCAGCGCGCCGGGGATCAGCTCGCGCGGATCAGCTCGTGGCCGCGAGGTCGTTCGCCGCGACCCAGCCCGGCAGCTCCACCAGGCCGCCGTGGGCGATGATCTTCTCGCCCGACCCGGGCTGGGCGGTCAGTTCGTGGGTGGTGCCGTCGGCGAGGGTCAGGGTGAGGCGGCCGCGCAGGATCGCCTCCTTCACCGACGCGACCTGCTCGGCCGGGATCCAGATCGCGCCGGGCAGCAGCCGCGCGTCGAACGGACCCGCGCCGACCGCGCGCTCCAGGAGGGACCGGTCGGGCGTGACGCCGACGTTGGCCGCGGCGCGGGTGCCGGCCGAGTAGTCGGCCGGCAGCAGCAGGACGCCGCTGGTCCAGGCCGCGACGTGCACGGTGTCGCCCGCGGCGGTGCGCTGGTGGCTGCGCCACTCGATCAGCTCCGGAAGCTCCCAGTCCTGTCGGGACGCGGTGACGGGCTCGTCCAGGGGCGCGCCGCAGGACGCGAGCCACCCGATCAGCCCCGCCACCCGCTCGGCTCCGGACGCCTCGTCGGCCGGCTCCGGCGGCGCGATGACCCCGCCGTCGGGGGCCGCCCACACCACCCGGGCGTCCCGCACCACCTGGCGCGCGCCCGGCACGCGCGCGAGCGCGCCGTCGACCAGGTGGTTCAGCGTGCTGAAGGAGCCCCACAGCTCGCCGTCCTCCTCGATGTCGCGGGCTGCGGCCTCGAGGGCCGCGCGGTAGCTGGCGGGGTGGCACACCTCGTTCTCGGCGAGTTCGACCACCAGCCGGTCCCCGGCCTGGCGCGCGGCCACCGCGCCGCCGGCGGCGAGGACCTCGTCCCAGGTCGCGAGCGCCTCGTGCGCGACCCGCAGGTCGCCCTCGTGCTCGGCCAGCCGTTCGGCGCCGCCGACGAGGACGAGCGCGGAGCGGTCGTCGCGTGGGGCTTCGACATCGGGCAGGCTTCGGATGCGGGCGATCCGCTCCCGCAGCGGCGGGTGGGTGTCGAACGCGGACGCCTCCTGCTCCGCGAGCGCCTCGGCCAGTTCCTCGTCGCTCAGGACGCGGGCGGCGACGACGTCGGCGATGGCGCCGGCCACGGGGCCGCGCAGCCGCGCGGGCTCGCAGGCGGGCATCCGCTCGACGCCGACGACGAAGTCGGCGTGTTCGGCCCGCACGAGGCCCTGCAGGGCGGCGACGGTGGCGTCCCGGCCCGCGACCCGGACCGACACCTCGTCGGCGAGCGTCTCGGCCGCCCGGTCGGGTGCGGCCGCAGCCCAGATGTAGAGCGTGAGGTAGGCCCGGAACAGCCAGCGGGAATACCAGGGCGCCTCCTCCAGATCCGGTGCAGCGCCTGCCGGGTGCGGGCGAGGAACGCGGGCTCGGAGGTGTCACCCCCGACGAAGTGCCCCAGTTCGTGGCCGAGGACGGCCCGCAGTTCGGTGACGGTGAGCGCGCCCAGGATCGGGATGCCCAGCTCCATCTCCTTGATCCCGGCGGCCTCCGTCACGGACGCGTAGTTCTCCCGGGTGAGCACGATCCGCGCCGGGGGATCGGTCTGCGCGGCCCGGGCCAGCTGGGTGACCTCGGCCCACAGCGCGGGATGGTCCTGCGGGGTGAGCTCGGGGCCCTCCAGCGGCTCGGGGCGGCCGGAGCGCACGCTGCGCCAGATCGCCGCGGCGACGACCACCACGAGCGGGACGACGATCCAGCGCAGGAACGGCTGGATGGACAGGTGCGTCGCGGCGCTGGCGGCGAAGGAGAGCCACACGAGCGCCGCGAGCACAGCGACGACGAACAGCGGGAACGCCACCAGGACGAGCCGGGGCGCCCACGCCCGCACGACGGGCACGGGAGTCTCCTGTCTCAGCTGAGCGCGTCGATGATGGAGTTCAGCGTCGCCGAGGGGCGCATCACGGCCGACGTCTTGGCCTCGTCGGGGCGGTAGTAGCCGCCCAGTTCGACCGCGTGACCCTGGACGCCCAACAGCTCGGCGTCGATGGCGTCCTGGTTCGCGGCCAGCGCCTCGGCGACCGGCGCGAACGCGGCCGCCAGCTCGGCGTCCTCGGTCTGCGCCGCCAACTCTTCGGCCCAGTAGCGCGCCAGCCAGGCGTGGCTGCCCCGGTTGTCGATCTGCCCGACGCGGCGGGCGGGGGACTTGCCCTCGTCCAGCAGGGTGCCGGTGGCGGCGTCCAGCGCCTTGGCCAGCACGGCCGCCCGCGGGTTGTCGGCGCTGCGTGCCAGGTGCTCCAGGCTCTCGGCCAGCGCGAGGAACTCGCCCAGGGAGTCCCAGCGCAGGTAGTTCTCCTCGACGAGCTGCTGCACGTGCTTGGGCGCGGACCCGCCGGCGCCGGTCTCGAACAGGCCGCCGCCGTTCATGAGCGGGACGACCGACAGCATCTTGGCCGAGGTGCCCAGCTCCAGGATCGGGAACAGGTCGGTGTTGTAGTCGCGCAGGACGTTGCCGGTCACCGAGATGGTGTCCTCGCCGCGCCGGATCCGCTCGATCGAGCGCTGCGTGGCCTCGACCGGGGACGCGATGGTGATGTCCAGGCCCTCGGTGTCGTGCTCGGGCAGGTACTTCTCCACCAGCGTGATGAGGTTGCGGTCGTGGGCGCGCTCGGCGTCCAGCCAGAAGATCGCCGGGGTGCCGGAGACCCGGGCGCGGGTGACGGCCAGCTTCACCCAGTCGCGGATCGGGGCGTCCTTGGTCTGGCAGGCGCGCCAGATGTCGCCGGGGGCGACGTCGTGCTCCATCAGCACCTCGCCGTCCGCGGTCACCACCTGCACCTTGCCGGCCACGTCGATGACGAACGTCTTGTCGTGGCTGCCGTACTCCTCGGCCTTCTGCGCCATCAGCCCGACGTTGGGGACCGAGCCCATGGTGGTCGGGTCGTAGGCGCCGTTGGCCTTGCAGTCGGCGATGACCGTCGCGTAGACGCCGGCGTAGCTGCTGTCGGGGATCACCGCGAGGGTGTCCGCCTCGGCGCCGTCGGGGCCCCACATGTGGCCCGAGGTGCGGATCATGGCCGGCATCGAGGCGTCCACGATCACGTCGCTGGGGACGTGCAGGTTGGTGATGCCCTTGTCGGAGTTCACCATCGCCAGCGCCGGGCCGTCGGCGAGTTCGGCGTCGATGGACGCCTTGATCTCGGCGCCGTTGGGCAGCGCGTCCAGGCCCGCGAGGATCGAGCCGAGGCCGTTGTTGGGCGTCAGGCCCGCGGCCGCGAGGTCCGCGCCGAACGCGGCGAACGTCTTGGGCAGGAACGCCTTGACGACGTGGCCGAAGATCACCGGGTCGGAGACCTTCATCATGGTGGCCTTCAGGTGCACCGAGAACAGGACGCCGAGCTCCTTGGCGCGGGCGACCTGGGCGGTGAGGAAGGCGTCCAGGGCGGCGGCGCGCATCACGGTGGCGTCGACGACCTCGCCGGCCAGCACGGCCAGCTTGTCCTTGAGGATGGTGACGTCGCCGTTGTGGTCGACGAGCTGGATCCGCAGTTCGCCGGCCTCGGGCATGATCACCGACTGCTCGTTGCTGCGGAAGTCGTCGCGGCCCATCGTCGCGACCTCGGTCCGGGAATCGGCGCTCCAGGCGCCCATCGAGTGCGGGTGCTTGCGGGCGTAGTTCTTCACGGCCAGCGGCGCGCGGCGATCGGAGTTGCCCTCGCGCAGCACGGGATTGACCGCGGAGCCCTTGACGGCGTCGTAGCGGGCCTTGTCCTGCGGGCTCGCGGCCTCGTAGCTGGGCAGGTCGTAGCCCTGCGCCTGCAGTTCGGCGATCGCGGCGTCCAGCTGCGGGACCGAGGCGGAGATGTTGGGCAGCTTGATGATGTTCGCCTCGGGGGTCTTGGCCAGTTCGCCCAGCTCGGCCAGCGCGTCGGCGACCTTCTGGTCGGCGGGCAGGTCATCGGCGAAGGCGGCCAGGATGCGCCCCGACAGCGAGATGTCGCGCGTCTCCACGTCGACGCCGGCCGTGGAGGTGAACGCCTCGATGATCGGCAGGAACGAGAAAGTTGCCAGCAGGGGTGCCTCATCGGTGAGCGTGTAGATGATCTTGGCCATGGCGACGTTGATCTCCCTTGATTCGTGGTGTCGGTGCGCCGTCAGCCTATCGGTTGCGCGGGGGCGCCCGCGGGCCGATCACCGAGGGGCCGCCGGCTGATTCCCCGGGTGGTGGGCCCCCGCGCGATCGCGACGCCGGGGGCCCACGCCCGTGTGTGCGGCCGGAGATGGCGTGACGATTCCAGCCCATGACCCGAGTGAAGGGCCTCCACCCACGTCACCAAGGTGGTGCGCCGGACCAGCGTCCGACGACGGCCTAATCGTTCGAGCCATGCCACGCCGCGAGCGACGTGCCCCACCTGTTTACCCTCGTGCTTCGGCGCGCCGCAAGAAGAAGACGCCGGTTCCACAGGCATCCGCGTGTCGTCCACCGCGCCGGGGGACTCATGCACATCGCGTCCCCCTGTTGTGCACAGCTTGTCCACGGACGCGGCCGTCAGGCCGGCTCGCGAGCATCCGTCAACCGCCGCCCGCTGAGCAGCCCGGGGAGCCCCCGTCCCGCCGCGGTGAGCGGAACGGTGAGCACCGCCAGCGCCCCGAAGAGAAGCTGCGCGGTGCCGCCGGGCAGCAGGCCGAGCAACACGAAGCCGACCACGCCCCCCAGGGCGCGCATCGTCCGGGCGAGGGCCTCGGGCTGCGCGCCGCCGCGGTAGCGGAGTTGGACGGCGAGGTCGCCCACCGAGCGGCCGGTCGCCCAGGTCACGGCGAGCCAGATCGTCACGGGCGCCGCAGTCCCGACGGCCAGGCTCCAGGTGCCGGCGTCCACCGCGGCCGGGTCGCCCAGTACGTAGAACAGGACGAGGTTGACCGCGACGGCGGCCGTCCAGCCGACGAGGGAGGATCCCAGGACGTCGCACAGCATCGCCAGCCAGCGGCGGCCGCGCGTCACCGGGCGCGGCAGGTCGGCGTCCGGCCGGACGCCGCCGCGCCGCCACGTACCCGGCAGGGCGAGCGCGGCCAGCGATCCGAGCGCCGCGCCGAGCGTGTTGGTCTCCAGGTCGACCACGTCGAAGACGCGGTAGGGGCACGGGTAGAGGCCCCACACCCCGGTGAGCTGGGTGAACTCCACCAGCGCCGACACCCCGAGCCCGGCCGCCAGTGCGGTGGGCAGCCCGCGGCCGCCCAGGACGCGGACGAAGAAGCCGAGCGGGGTGAACAGGGCGACGTTGAGGACCAGTTGCTGCACCGCGCGGTTCCGCAGCGGGTTGCCACCGGCGGCCAGGGCGTCGCGCACCTCGGGGATGAAGCCGAGGGGGTCCAGGCTGACGCCCATGCAGCGGTAGCTGTCGGAGGAGGGCAGCGGCAGGAGCGTGTAGGTCCAGATCGCCCAGAAGTAGACCAGCGCGGCCAGCCAAGCCAGCACCCGGCCCCCGCTCAGCCCGCCCCGGCGCCGGTAACTGATCGCGACGAACGGGACGAAGAGCGCGACGGCCGCCAGCAGCCCGACCACGACCGCGACGACCCCGGAATACACCACGCCTCCACCCACCGGGGCACCCTACCGAGCAGGGGTCGGCGAATCGTGCAACTTTCTGGCAACCCCTGCGGAGGTCTGTTGGCGGCACCTATCGTTCGGCACGAGTCCAAGGGAGGCATCGATGCACGTCAGCGCCGCGTTCGTCGAGGCACTGCCGCGCCCGGCGGCTGAGAAAGTGGCCCGGCTGCGGATGCTCATCGCCGAGGGTTCGTTGGCAACCGACGCCCCCCTTCCGATCGCCCGCGTGGCCGAGTCGCTCGACACCGACGCCGACACCGCGCTCGAGATCCTGATGGAGTTGGGGCGCGACGGCTACCTCGAACGGGTCGACGAGGCCACAGTGCGGGTGTGCACCGAGCAGGAGTTCCGCGGCTCGGACGTCCTGGAGGTCCGCGGCATGCTGGAGCCGGCCGCCGTGCGCTGCGCCGCGGTGCACGTCCGCCCCGCCGACCTCATCACGCTGCGGCAGCAGGAGCAGCGGGTCGCCGAAACCGTCTCCGACCGCGACTTCACCGCCTTCCGGCGCGCCGAGGACGCCCTGGTCTCCTCGCTGCTGTCGCTGCACCCCAACGCCGAAATCGCCCGGCTGGTCGCCGACCTGCGCGTCCGGACGCCCTACGACGGCCTGCGGGACGCGCTGGAGTGCGGCGTCCTCGCGCCGACGCTGCAGCCGCACACCCGCCTGCTCGATCTCGTCGAGGCCCGCGACGCCGACGCGGTCGAGGCGCTCATCCGCCGGACGCTCGTGGCCCTGCGGTTCGCGGGCGCGCCCGTCATGGACGCGCCCTACCTGCACGGCGTCCCCGTCGGGCCGGACGGCCAGCCCGACGGCGAGTTCCTGGACGCCGCCTACGACTGAGGGATCCCCTCAGCGCTGCGCCATCGGCACGAAGTCCCGCTCGCGCGGGCCGGTGTAGATCTGCCGGGGGCGCATGATCTTCTGCTCCGGGTCCGTGACGCCCTCCAGCCACTGCGCGCACCAGCCGGCGGTGCGCGGCACGGCGAACAGCACGGTGAACATCTCCGGCGGGAACCGCAGCGCCTCGTAGATGAGGCCCGAGTAGAAGTCGACGTTGGGGTAGAGCCGGCGCGTGACGAAGTACTCGTCCTCGAGCGCGATCCGCTCCAGCTCCTGCGCGATCGAGAGCAGCGGGTTCACGCCGGTCACCTCGAAGACGTCGTCGCAGGCCTTCTTGATGATGCGCGCCCGCGGGTCGTAGTTCTTGTAGACGCGGTGGCCGAAGCCCATCAGCTTCGCGCGTCCGGCCTTCACGCCCTCGATGAACTCGGGTACCCGGTCGACGCTGCCGATACCGCGCAGCATCGCCAGCACCGCCTCGTTCGCGCCGCCGTGCAGCGGCCCGAACAGCGCGCCGATGCCGGCACCCGCCGAGGTGAAGACGTCGTTGCCGGCCGACGCCACGGCACGCACCGCGTTGGTGGAGCAGTTCTGCTCGTGGTCCGCGTGCAGGATGAACAGCACCTCCAGGGCGCGTGAGACCCGCGGGTCGGCGCGGTAGACGCGCTGCTGGCTCTGGAACAGCATCGCCAGGAAGTTGTCCACGTAGCCGAGCTCGTCGTTGGGGTACACGAAGTGCCGGCCGATCGAGTGCCGGTACGCCCAGGCGGCCATGGTCGGGATCTTGCCCAGCAGCCGGATCATGTTGAGCTCGCGGGCCTCGGGGTCGTCGATGCGCCGCGAGCTGGGGTAGAAGGTCTGCATGGACGCCACGCCGGCCATCAGCTTGGCCATCGGGTGGGCGTCGTAGCGGAACGCGTCGATGAGGTCGCGGACGTTCTCGTGCACGAGGCGGTGGGTGTTGACCTGCTTCTCCCAGCCCTCCAGCTGGGCGGCGGTGGGCAGTTCGCCGTAGAGCAGCAGGTAGGCCACCTCGAGGTGAGACGCGCGCGCCGCGAGCTGGTCGATGGGGTAGCCGCGGTACTCCAGGATGCCCTCGTCGCCGTCGATGAACGTGATCGCGCTGCGGCAGGCGGCGGTGTTCATGAAGCCGGGGTCGTAGGTGGCCAGCGGGCCGGCCGCGGTGGGGACCTTCTTCAGGTCGGTGGCGCGGATCGTGCCGTCGGTGATGGGGAGGTCGTGGCTCGCGCCGCCGGACGTGGACACCTGCAGGGTCTCGGACATGGCCTCACCCTAGGGAGACCGCCGCCCGCGCGGGGGCGGTTCCAGCGTGCGACCCCCACCCGTGGACGCCGTGGGCGCTGGTAGGCCCGTCGGCCGGCCCGGGCGTCAGCGGACGGTCGGGGTGGCCTGCTCGTAGCGCAGCCGCCAGGCCTCACCCTGCTTGACCCAGATCGAGGACCGGGCGCTGACGGCGCTGCGGCTGCGGGCGTGCCAGCGCAGCAGCATCACCCAGGGCGCCAGCTCGTCCAGGCCGTCCACCTCGACGCTCACCGGCTCGGGCAGCGGGGCGAGCGAGGCCAGCGTCCTGCCCTTGCCGGAGGAGACGCCGCGGCCGTCGACGCCGGTGAACCGGGGGTGCAGGAGTTCGGCGGCGGCCGTGGCGTCCGAGCGGAGGGCGTCCGACAGCCAGCGGCGCTGGTGCTCGATCACGGGGTGCTCGGCGGCGTCCTCGGCGTCGGTGAACAGGTCCGGTTCGGGGGCCGGGGCGGCGGGCGCGGGGGCCTCGGGCTCGGGGGGCGCCCCGACGCTCGATCCGCGGTAGCCCGGGCCGGCGTCCACCGGACGCCGCTGCTGGTAGGCGGTCGCCGCCGCCCGCGCGCGCACGTCGGCGGCCTCGTTGAGCTCGTGCCCGGCGTGACCCTTCACCCACTCGAACGTCACGCGTCGCCCCGGCAGGGCGGCGTCGATCGCCTGCAACAGGTCGACGTTCTGGACCGGCTTGCCGTCGGCCTTCTTCCAGCCCTTGCGCTTCCAGCCGGGCATCCACTTGGTGACCGAGTTGATGACGTACTGGGAGTCGCACAGGATCAGCAGGTCGTCGGGGTCGTCGGCGGTCTGCTCCAGCAGGTCCAGCACCGCCTTGAGTTCGCCCATGTTGTTGGTGCCGTGCGGCCAGCCGCCCGCCCGCCAGCTCTCCCCGTCCACGAACCAGGCCCAGCCTGCGGGCCCGGGGTTGGACAGGGAGGAGCCGTCGGCGGCAGCGATGATCATGCGCCCCATTGTGCCGGGGCGCGGCCTCACTCCTGCGCCAGCGCCGCCGCGGGCGGGACGGCCGCCGCGCGCCGCGCGGGCAGCATGGAGGCGAGCCACGCGCAGCCGAGCGTCAGGGCGGCGACCAGCGCGAGCTGCAGCCAGGGCAGCCGGACCACGATCGGCATGTCGATCACCAGCAGCGCGCCGACGCCGGCGAGGCCGTAGGCGATGCCCAGGGCGATCCCGGAGACGGCGGCGACCGCCGCCAGCAGCAGCGCCTCGCCGCCCAACATCCGGCCCACGGCCGCCCGATCCAGACCGAGCGCCCTCAGCAGCGCGGTCTCGCGGCCGCGCTCCAGGACCGACAGCCCCAGGGTGTTGCCGACCCCCACCAGGGAGATGAGCACCGAGACGGCCAGCAGCGCCAGCACCACGAGCAGGAGGGTGTTGAACACGCTCGCCAGCATCTCCTTCTCGCCCTGGGCGGAGGCGACCTCCAGGCCGGGGTGATCGGCCAGCGCGGTGCCGAGGGCGCCCAGCGTCGCCGAGGCGTCCGCGCCGGGGGAGAGCTTGACCAGCAGCACCTCGGTCGCCTCGGGCGCGAGCCGCTTGAGCAGCGCGGGGGTGACGGCGGTCAGCGTGGCCTGCGGGACGATCCGGGCCACGACGTCGACGCGGGATTCGTCCGCGGCGACCAGCCGCAGCCGGGAGCCCTGGGTGATGCCGTTGCCGGCGTCCAGCGCGACCTCGTCGTCCCGCAGCCCGCTCAGCCCGGACCAGCCGAGGGCCGCCACGTCCTGGTCGGTCACGCCGAGCACCGACGCGAAGTCGGGCTTGGTGCCGCCCTCGATGCCGGTGGTGAACGTCGGGACCTGACGGGCCGCGGCCACGCCCTCGACGGCGCGCACCTTGTCCGCGACGTCGGGGGTCAGGGTTCCGGCGATCATCACCTCGGCGGGGTAGCGCCGGGCGTTGGCCTCGTCGATGGTCGCCTGGGCGACCGACGAGCCCGTCAGCACCATGGTGACCAGGGTCGTGCCGATGAGCAGGGCGCCCGCGGTGGCCGCCGCGCGGCGCGGGTTGCGGCGGGTGTTCTCGGCCGCGAGGCGGCCCACCACGGTGCCCCGGAACGGGGTGCCGAGCAGCCGCGCCATCGCCGGGATCCACCACGGGGCCAGCAGCAGGACGCCGGTGAAGCTGACGACGCCGCCGGCCAGCCCGAACGGGAGTTCGTGCCGGACGCCGCCGTAGGCCAGCAGGGCCGCGCCCGCCAGCAGGGCGAGCGCCCCGATGACGGTGCGCGTGGCGCCGATCGGGCGCCCCGAGCGGGCCTCGAGGGTCGGGCGCAGCGCCGCCAGCGGCGCGACCCGGGTGGCGGCGCGCGCCGGCACGATCGCGGCCAGCACGGTGACGGCGATGCCGGCCAGCCACGGCACGACGAGCGACACGGGATCCGGCACCACGGTCGCGGCGGAGAACATGTCGGGGGCGAACACCGGCAGCAGGGCCGTCAGCCCGACGCCGACGCCGAGGCCGAGCACGCCCGCGACGGCGGCGGTGAGCGCGGCCTCGCCGATCACCTGGCGGAACGTCTGGCCGCGGGAGGCGCCCAGGCAGCGCAGCAGCGCCAGCTGCCGGGTCCGCTGGGCGACGAGGATCGCGAAGGTGTTGCTGATCACCAGGGCGGCGACGAAGAAGGCGATGACGCCGAACGTCAGCAGGACCGCGGTGACGATCTGGGTGCCGACGGTGAAGTCCTCGACGAGGTCGGCGATCCAGGTGGCCGCCGTGACGGTGCGGGCCTCGGCCGCCTTGACCTGCGGCACCGCGGCGATCGCGTCGGCGAGCGCCTGCGGGTCGCCGGTGCCGGCGACCATCACCTGGGCGTAGAAGTCGCCGACCAGGGGCAGGATGGTCTCGTTGGGGCCGAGCAGCAGCGGCTGGCCGGGCGAGGCGGAGGCGTCCGAGGCCACCTTGACGATCCCGACCACCGTGGACGCCGGGGCGTCCGCCCACGTCAGCGTCGCGCCGACCCCGACCTTGCCGGTCTTGGCCATCGCCTCGTTGATCACCACCTCGCCGGGCGCCGCGGGCATCCGGCCCTCGATCGGGTGGGTGCCGCCCTGGGCCGGCAGGGTCTCGACCATGAGGTAGAACTGCGGCGAGCCGTACACCTGGCTGCCGCTGACCAGGGGCCTGGTCGCGGTGACGCCCGGCACCGCCGCGATGGCGGCGGGGACGTCGGTGGGTAGACCGGCGCTCCGGGTGCCGTCGACGACGACGGCCGCGTCGCCCGCGCGTCCGGCGACCTGGTCGGCGTAGGACCTCGACAGGGAGCCGCCCAGCAGCAGCGTCGCGCACGTGAAAGCGACCCCCAGCAGGATCGCGAGGCTGGAGGAGATCAGGCGGCGTGGTTCGCGCAGCATCCGCGTCACCGCCGCTCGTCGGCCACGATGCGGCCGTCGGCGAGCCGGATGATCCGGTCGCAGCCGGACGCCGCGGCGGCGTCGTGGGTGACCATGACGACGGTCTGGCCGAAGTCGTCCACGCTGCGGCGCAGCACGCCGAGGACGTCGGCGCCGGACTGGGAGTCCAGCGACCCGGTCGGCTCGTCGGCGAAGATCACCGTCGGGCGCATCACCAGCGCGCGCGCCACCGCGACCCGCTGCTGCTGTCCGCCGGAGAGCTCGGAGGGGCGGTGCGTGAGCCGGTCGGTAAGGCCGAGGCTGCCGACGACCTCGTCGAACCACGCGGCGTCCGTGCGGCGCCCCGCCAGCTTCTGGGGGAGCACGATGTTCTCGCGGGCGTCCAGGGTGGGAACGAGGTTGAACGACTGGAACACGAACCCGATGCGGTCGCGCCGCACGCGGGTGAGGCGCTTGTCGTCCAGCCCGGTGAGCTCGGCATCGCCGACCCAGGCGCGGCCGCCGGTGGCGGTGTCGAGTCCGGCCAGCAGGTGCAGCAGCGTCGACTTCCCGCTGCCCGAGGGCCCCATGATGGCGGTGAACTCGCCGGCGTCCAGCTGGGTGCTCACGGTGTCCAGGGCGGTGACGGCGGTGTCGCCGGAGCCGTAGACCTTGCTGAGCCCTTCCGCGCGGACGGCAGGGGGGGCGATGGGCATGGTGGGACGTCCTTTCGTCGACGGTTTCTCCCAGTCTGTCCGCGCGCGGCCGTGGCGCCATCGGTCCCCCGGATCGACGCGTCCCCGCCTGTGGGCGGACGGCCTCCACCCAGGGGGTGAGGGGCGACCGCCCGTTCCTCCGGTCCGCCTCGCGTCCGCAGAGACGCGCAAAGGCCGCCCGGGTGTGCCGGGCGGCCTTTGCGCGTGGTGTGAGCCGTCAGGGCTGGGGGCGCACCAGGCCCGCGTCGTAGGCGAGCACCACGAGCCCGACGCGGTCGCGGATCGCCAGCTTGGCCAGGATGTGGCCGATGTGGGTCTTCACCGTCGCCTCGGCGAGGAACAGCGTGCCCGCGATCTCGGTGTTGGTCAGCCCCTGGGCGACCAGGGTCAGCACCTCGCGCTCCCGCTCGGTGAGGTCGTCGAGCCGCTCGGCCGCGCCCGAGCCGCCCTCGGCCGGCATGAGGGGCACGAAGCGCTCCAGCAGCCGCCGGGTCGCGGTGGGGGCCACGACGGCCTCGCCGCTGTGCACCGCGCGGATGCCGGCCAGCAGTTCGGCGGGGCCGGCGTCCTTGAGCAGGAAGCCGGAGGCGCCGGCCTGCAGGGCGGCGTAGACGTACTCGTCCAGGTCGAAGGTGGTGAGCACCAGCACCTTCACCGGGGAGCCGGACTCGACGATGCGGCGGGTGGCCTCGACGCCGTCCATGATCGGCATGCGGATGTCCATGAGGACGACGTCGCAGCCGGTGGGGCCGGCGGCCGCGCGGACGGCGTCCGCGCCGTTGCCGACCTCGGTGACGACGGTCATGTCCGGTTGGGCGTCCAGCACCATCCGGAATCCCAGGCGCACGAGCTCCTGGTCGTCGGCCAGGATCAGGCGGATGGGATCGGTCATGCGGCGGCTCCTGTGGTGGTGGGCAGGAAGGCCTCGATCACGAAGCCCCCGGTGATGTGGTTGCGTGCGTTCATGCTGCCACCGAACGCCGCGACGCGCTCGCGCATGCCCACCAGCCCGTGCCCCAGCCCGTCGCTCATCCCGGCGCCGCGGCCGTTGTCGCGCACCTGCACCGACACCCCGGCGGGCGCGTGGTGGATGCGGACGCGCACCGACGCGTCGTCGCCCGCGTGCTTGACGGCGTTGGTCAGGCCCTCCTGCACGATGCGGAAGATCGCCAGTTCCATCGCGGGGCTGAGCAGGCGGCGCAGGCCGACGTCGCCGCTGACCTCGAGCCGGACGTCGCGCCCGGCCGCGGTCAGGCCGTCGACCAGGCCCTGCATGTCGCTGAGGGACGCCGCGGGCGCGAGCTCCACGTCCTGGCCCTCCCGCAGGACGCCCACGAGGCGTCGGGTCTCGACCAGGGACTCCTGCGCGGTGGTGCGGATGGTCTGCAGGGCCTTCTCGGCGGTGGCGAGCCGCTGCTCGGGGGGAAGGGTCTCCATCCCCGCGGCGTAGGCGCCGCCGTCGGCCTGCACGACGATCACCGCGAGGCTGTGGGCGACCACGTCGTGCATCTCGCGGGCGAGCCGCTGCCGCTCCTGGGTGGCGGCCAGGATCACGGCCTGCTGGTGCTGGGTCTGCTCGACCGCGAAGGCGTGCCGCTGCGACTCGCTGGCGAGCGTCCGGGAGCGGACGGCGGTCCCGATCGCCCAGGAGGCGGCGACGAGGGACGCCATGCCGGCGAAGGACGTGACGATGGACATCGCCGCCTCGCGGCTACCGCCGGAGTTGAACGCGTTCCAGCCGATGGCCGCCAGCAGGGCGGCCCCGATGCCGACGAACAGCCAGGCGCTGCGCCACCGCTCGCGCCCGTAGGCGGCGACGGTGTAGAGCATGATCGGCACGACGACGTTGGCCGGGGTGGGGCCGAAGTTGAACACCAGCTGGATCAGGTGGGCGGGGATGATCACCAGCGCCACCAGGTCGGGGAACTTGAGTCGCCACAGCATCGGCACGGCCATGCCCAGCCAGTAGAGCCCGATCACGGTGGAGCCGAGGTAGCTGTCGGCGAAGCAGAAGAACGTCACGACCAGGAAGAAGGCCAGGTCGGTCGGTCGCGGGAACCAGAAGGCCGGCTCGCTCGGGCGCAGCTGAGGCCGGGCCGGGGCGTTGGGGGACGTCGTCGAGATGCTCACACGGCAAGCCTAGGAGCGGGCCGGGCCCGATCCATCAGCCCCCGGGATGGTCGCCCCTACCCCGGCGGCATGGTCCGGCGTCCGGGCGTCCGTCAGTGCGGGTGCGAGTGCCGGGTGTGGTCGTGGTCGAAGGGTTCGTCCTCGCAGCCGGGGTCGTCGAGGAAATCCTGGCCGGACTCGTGCAGCGATCCCAGGCCGTAGGCGGCCTCGAGGTTGGCGCGGGTCAGCACCGCCGCAGGGGGCCGGCGGCGAGCACGCGCCCCGACGTCAGGAGCACCCAGTCCGCGGCGCGGGCCTCGTCGAGGTCGTGGGTGGTCAGGACGACGCCGTGGCCGTGCTCCCGCTCGGAGTGGATGATCTCGTCGATGGTGCGCATCGAGACCAGGTCGAGGCCGGTCAGGGGCTCGTCCAGCAGCAGCACCTGGTGCTCCTGCGTGATGCCCTGGGCCACGTAGACGCGCTGGCGCTGCCCGCCGGACAGCTCGTCCAGGTGGCGCTTGGCCAGGTCGGTGACCCGGACGCGGTCCATCGCCCAGGCCACCCGCTTGCGGTCCCGGGCGCTGGGGCGGCGGAACCACCCCAGCGATGGGTACAGCCCCATCGCGACCGCCTCGCGGACCGTGATCGGCGTCCCGGCGGGGAAGGTGAGGGACTGCATGACGTAGGAGGTGGTGCCGCGGCGTCCGGGTGGGCCGTCGAGGACGCTCAGCTCGCCCGACAGCGGCTTGATGATGCCCGCCAGCGCGTTGAGCAGCGTCGACTTGCCGGACCCGTTGGGCCCGATGATCGCGGTCACCGCCTGGTGCGGGATGGTGAAGTCGGACGCCGCGAGCGCCACCTGGTGGCCGTAGCCCAGGGTCAGGCCGGACGCCCGCGCGAACAGTGTCTCGCTCATGCGGTCACCGCCCGGGGGGTCGCGCCCCGCAGCGTCTGCGTGAGCCGGGTGACGGCGAGCACCGCGAAGAAGACCACGATGGCAACGAGCGCCATGGTCGCCGAGCCGGCGGTGCCCCAGTGGTAGCTGAGGGTCAGGCCGAGCCACACGGCGAATGCGGCCAGCACGACCGACAGCCCGAACATCTGCGGGACGGTGCGGGCCAGCAACGCCGCCGTCGCGGGCGGGCCGACGAGCAGGCCGAAGACCAGCAGCGTCCCGACCGCCTGGAAGCTGCCGATGACGGCGGTCGCGATGAGGACGAGCAGCGCGGCGTGGGTGAACCGCGGGCTCATGCCGAGCGTGTCGGCCTTGGCCGGCGAGAACGACAGCGCCAGCAGCGGCCGGTAGAGGATCAGCGAGCCCGCGACGACGATCGAGCCGAGGATCGCCATCGAGGTCAGGGTCGGCTGGTCGACCCCGAAGATGTCGCCGAACAGGATGGAGGTGAGCGAACCGGTGTAGGTGTGCGACTTGGAGATCAGCGCGACGCCGAGCGCCATCATGCCGACGAACAACAACCCGATCGCGGTGTCCTCCTTCAGGGAGGTCTGCCGGTGGATGAGCTCGATGCCGCCCACCATCACGAGCGCCGCGACGGCCGCCCCCAGGTAGGGGCTGAAGCCGAAGATCACGCCCGCCGCGATGCCGGGAAGGACGCCGTGCACGAAGGCGTCCCCGAAGAAGCTCATGCCGCGCAGCACGAGCCACACCCCGACGATCGAGCACGTCGCTGCGGCGATCAGGCCGCCGATCAGCGCGCGTTGTTGAAAGCCCAGCATGAAGGGCTCGGTCCACCAGTCCACGAAGGTCCTCTACTGCTTCAAAGCGTCAGCGACGCGGTGCGCGTCGGTGAGCATCATGCCCTGATAGGTGTCGGCGCCGGAACCGGCGGGGCCGACCGAGCCCTCGTAGAGTTCCACGACGCTGATCTGGGTGCCGGCTTCCTTCGCGACGGCGTCCACCAGGCGGGGGTTGACCGTGTTGTTGCTGAAGATCGCGTGGACGCCATCGGTCTTGATGGTGTTGACCAGGGCGGCCAGCTCGGCGGAGCTCGGCTCCGCGTCGGTGCCGCCGCCGGGGATGACGACGCCGGCGACCTTGAAGTCGTAGGCCTGCGCGAAGTAGCCGTAGGCGTCGTGGTCGGTGACCAGGACGCGGCGGTCGGCCGGGATGGGGGCGAGGATGTCGCGGACCTCGTTGTCGACCTTCACGAGGTCCTGCTGCACCTTCTGGCCGCAGTCGCTGAACTTCGTGTCGCCGGTGGCCTCGGTCAGGCGGTCGCCGATGAGGGCGGCGCCGCGGGCCATGCGGGAGGCGTCCATGTGGACGTGCGGGTCGAGGGGGCCGTGGTCGTGGCCCTCGTGGCCCTCGCCCTCGTGCTCGTGATCGTGGCCCGCCTCGCCCTCGTGGTCGTGGTCCTCCTCGGCGAAGGGGAGGGGGTCGAGCTCGGGGCCGACCTCGAAGACGTTGGCGCCGTCGCCCTTGGCGTTGGCGAGGGTGGTCTGCAGACCCTCCTCCAGGCCCAGCCCGTTGGCGACGACCAGCTTGGTCTTCACCAGGGCGGCCACCTCGGAGGAGGACACCGAGAACTCGTGGGGGTCGTCGCCGGGGCCCATCAGGGTCGCGGAGGTGGCGCCGGCGCACTGGGCGATGTCGCCCAGGACCGAACCCCACTGCGTGGTGGTGGCGATGGCGATGGGGGCGTCCGCGGCGGTCTGGCTGGGCGTGCCCGCGGGGGAGGCGGGGGCCGTCCCGGGCGCGGCCGGGGCGCCCGCGCAGGCGGTGGTGACCAGGGCGAGCGAAGCGATGACCGCGGGGAGGGCGGCGCGGGTGACGCGCATGGGCAGTCTCCTGTCGTTATTGAGAACGATTCTCAATCTAGCAGGGGCGTCCGGCTGGTCAAAAACGCGGGCGCACGGTTGCCACGGCCGATGGACCTTCGGGGTTCTCCGGTGAAGTCGCCCCCGTTTGCGGCAGTTGCCCGCGTTCCTGCGGGGGCAACTGGCGCAAGCGCGGGCGTCTCGGCGCAAACGCGGGCGTCTCGTCGCAAATGCGGGCGGCTTGTCGGAAACGGGGGCGTCCTGTCGCGAGCGCGGGCCTCTTGTCGCGGGCGCGGGCGTCTTGCCGCGGGGCGGGGTGCCGGACGTAGGGGTGGTTCGTCCCGTCGCGAAGGCGGCGGGACGCCGGCGTGGGTGGGGGCGTCAGCGGGGAGGCGGGCCGAGGGTGGCCGACAGGCGGGCCAGGGCGTCGTGGGCGGCGGTGAGGTCCTCGGGGGCATCGCGCCCAGGACGCGCTGCGCGCCGCGCTCGCGCGCGGCCGCCACCTGGGTCAGCAGGTCGTTCCCGGACGCCGTGAGCGACAGCAGGGTGGCGCGGCCGTCCGTCGGGTCGGGGGTGCGGGCCACCCAGCCGCCCGCCACCAGCGCGTCGATCACCTCGGTGGCGGATCCCCGGGCGACGCGGAGGCGTCCGGCGATCTCGGAGGGGCGGGCCGGCTCGAGGCGGTGGATGGCGCGCAGGGCGTGCGCCTGGTGCGGGTTGAGGGGGAGTCCCTCGAGGGCGTCGGCGTTGGCGGCGCGCAGTCGGCGGGCGGCGCGCAGGATCAGGTCGGCCAACTCGGACGTCTCGGACACTGCGGTCTCGGGAATACTCACGGGCCCTCCGTGGTTGATAGTGAGGTAACCTCAGCATATCAACGAAAGGGGAACGCATGAGCATGGGACCCCCTGAGATGCGCGGCCCGTCCCGCATCGACCCCCGTGACCGCGCCCAGTTGGCCGAATCGCCGGTCTCCCCGGAGCGCGTCCTCGCACTGTTCCGCCCCCACCTGGGCCCGCTGACGATCGTCATCGTGACGGTCATCGCGGCCTCCGTGGTGGGCCTCGCGCAGCCGTTCCTGCTGCGCAGCGTCATCGATGACGCCCTGCCCCATGGCGACACCCGGCTGCTGATCGCGGCCGTCGCCGGCATGGTCGCGGTCGCGGCCGCGACCGGCGTCCTCGGCGTCGTGCAGACCTGGCTGGCCACCACCATGGGCCAGAAGGTGATGAGCCGGCTCCGCTCGGACGTGTTCGCGCACCTGCAGCGGCAGTCGATGGCCTTCTTCAAGCGCACGCGCGGCGGCGAGATCCAGTCGCGCCTCATCAACGACATCGCCGGCCTGCAGTCGGTGATCACCACCACCGCCACGTCGGTGGCCTCCAACGTCACCACCGCGATCGGCACGGCCGTCGCGATGGCGATCCTCGACTGGCGGCTCAGCCTGCTCAGCCTCATCGTCCTGCCCCCGGCCATCATCCTCACCCGCCGCGTCGCCCTCATCCGGCGCGACATCACCGCGCAACGGCAGCAGACGATGGCCGACCTGCACGCGCAGGTCGACGAGGCGCTCAGCGTCAACGGCGCGATGCTCACCAAGACCCTCGGGGCCTCCGACGCCCGCATCGACGCGTTCGACAGCACGTCCGCCACGCTGGTGGACCTCGAGATCCGCAGCCAGCTCGCCGGCCGGTGGCGCATGGCCACCATGCAGATCATCTTCGCGACCATCCCCGCCCTGATCTACCTCGCCGCCGGCTTCCCGGCGCTGACCGGGCAGCTGACGATCGGCACCGTGGTCGCGTTCACGGCGCTGCAGTCGCAGATCTTCCGGCCCATCCTCGGGCTGCTGAACATGGGCGCCCAGTGGATCTCCTCCATGGCGCTGCTCAGCCGGATCTTCGGCTACCTCGACCTCCCGATCGACGTGCCGGAGCCCACGCACCCCGTGCCGCTGGACCCCGGGACGGTGCGCGGCCACGTCCGGTTCGACGACGTGTCCTACCGCTACCCCGACGGGGACGTGGACGTGCTGTCCGACATCGACCTCGACCTCACGCCGGGCCGCTCGGTGGCCGTGGTGGGGGAGACCGGCTCGGGCAAGTCCACCCTCGCCGCGCTCCTGGTGCGGCTGGCCGACCCCACGTCCGGACGCGTGACCCTCGACGGGGTCGACCTGCGCGACCTGGCCGGCTCCGACCTCGCGCACGCGATCGGCGTGGTCAGCCAGGACACCTACCTCGCCCACGCCAGCGTCCGCGACAACCTCCTGCAGGCCAAGCCGGACGCCGACGACGCCGAGCTGTGGCGCGCCCTCGAGGTCGCCCAGGTCGCCGACACCGTCCGCGACCTGCCCGCGGGGCTGGACACCGTCGTCGGCGCGCGCGGCCACCGCTTCTCCGGCGGCGAGCGGCAGCGCGTCGCCGTGGCCCGGACACTGCTCGCCGACCCGCGCGTCCTCGTGCTCGACGAGGCCACCAGCGCCCTGGACACCGAGACCGAGCGCGACTTCCAGGCCGCCCTGGACGCCCTCGCCGCGGGCCGCACCACGCTCACGATCGCCCACCGCCTCAGCACCGTGCGCGACGCCGACGAGATCATCGTCCTGGAGCACGGCCGGGTCGTCGAGCGTGGGACCCACGACGACCTGCTCGCCGCCGAAGGGCGCTACGCCGCCCTGGCCTCCTGAGACCGAAGGGCGCTACGCCGCCCCGGCCTGCTGAGCACCGCGCCGCGGCCGTCGTAGGGTGGCCGCCATGGTGCGCCTGGATCCGGAGGTGTGCGCGGCCGTCTGGGCCGCCCCCACGCTGATCCTCCTCCCGGACGCCCCCGCCGCGGCCGCCGAGTGGACGCTGCACGCGAGCGGGGACGGCGGCATCGACCCGGGGCGCCGCGAGCCGGTGCCCTGGACCCAGATCCCGCTGACGCCCGTGCCCGGCCCCCACCCCCGGACGCCGTCGCCGAGCACCCGCACCTGGCCGGCGCGGCGGCGCTGGTCCTCCCCGCCGACGTGGACGCCGCCGCGCTCGCGGCCGGGCAGTTGGCCCTCCTCGGACGCGACCCCCGCGGGGCGGTCGTCGCCGCCACCGGCGTCCAGACCGCGCCGCTGCTCGACGCCCTGTACCCCGACCCGGACGCGCCCGGCGTGAGCTGGGAGGACGGCGTCCCGACCCTGCGGCTCTGGGCGCCGACCGCCCGGGCCGTGGACATCCTCGTGTGGCCCGCCGGGCCCCCGGCGGAGCACGACTCCGGCGCGCCGGCCGCGCCAAGGAGCGGCGAGGTCTCAGGCGACCCGCTGCGCGTCCCCGCGAGCCGCCACCCCGACGGCACCTGGAGCGTCGTCGGCTCGCCCGGCTGGGCCGACGCCCGCTACCTGTACGCGGTGACGGTGTACGCGCCGGCCTTCGACCGGGTGGTGAAGAACCGGGTCACCGACCCGTACGCGCTCGCCCTCACCGCGGACTCGGCCGCCGCGGTGCTGGTCGACCCGTCCGACGCCCGCTGGGCCGACCCGCGCTGGCTCGCGGCGCCGAGCCCGCCGTTGGTGCACCCGGTCGACCAGGTGTCCTACGAACTGCACGTGCGGGACTTCAGCCGCGACGACGTCACCGTGCCCGCCGACCTGCGCGGCACGTACGCCGCGTTCGGCGTCGAGGGCCGCGGCCGCGCGCACCTGCGCCGCCTCGCGCAGGCCGGCCTCACCTCGGTGCAGTTGCTGCCCGTCCACGACTTCGCGTCGGTGCCCGAGCGCCGCGACGCCTGGGTCCAGCCCGATCCGGCCGCGCTGCGCGCCGCGCCCCCGGACTCCGCCGAGCAGCAGCGGCTCGCCGCACACCGGCCGGGTTCGCCGTTCAACTGGGGCTACGACCCCTGGCACTTCCTGGCGCCGGAGGGCTCGTACGCGACGTCGGCGGCGCTCGACGGTGGGCGCCGGATCGCCGAGCTCCGCGGCGCGGTCGGAGCGCTGCACGAGCTCGGCCTGCGCGTGGTGCTCGACGTCGTGTTCAACCACACCCGCGACGCCGGGCAGCAGCCGGCGTCCGTGCTCGACAAGATCGTCCCCGGCTACTACCACCGCCGCGCCCTCGACGGCCGGGTCGCCACCTCGACCGCCGGGCCGTCGGTCGCCACCGAGCGACGGATGGCGGCCCGGCTCGTCACCGACGCCGCGGTGCACTGGGCCCGCCACTACCGGATCGACGGCTTCCGGTTCGACCTGATGGGCCACCACGGCCGCGACGTGATGCTCGGCGTCCGGGCCGCGCTGGACGCCCTCACCCCGAGCGCGACGGAGTCGACGGCCGCGGCGTCACGCTGCACGGCGAGGGCTGGGACTTCGGGGAGGTGGCCGGCAACGCCCGCTTCGTGCAGGCCACCCAGGGCCAGCTCGACGGCACCGGCATCGCCACCTTTTCCGACCGGCTGCGCGACGCCGTCCGCGGCGGGGCGCCGTTCGACGCCGACCCGCGCAGGCAGGGCTGGGCGTCCGGGCTGGCCGGCGCGCCCAACGGCGCCGCGATCAACGGCGGCGCCGACGAGCAGGCACAACGGCTGCTGGCCGCGACCGACGTCGTCCAGGTCGGGCTGGCCGGCACCCTGCGCGACGTCGCGTTCCGCTCGGCGCGCACTGGCCGGATGACCCGCGGCGACGAGATCGGCTACGAGCCCGGACGCCCAGCCGGATACGCGGCCCAGCCGGACGAGGCGCTCAACTACGTGGACGCCCACGACAACGAGACCCTGTACGACGCCCTCGCGTACAAGCTGCCGACCGACACCGACCCCGAGCAGCGCGCCCGCGCCCACCTGCTCGCCCTCGGCGTCGCCACGCTGGGCCAGAACCCGGTGCTGTGGCACGCCGGGGTCGACCTGCTGCGCAGCAAGTCGCTGGACCGCAACAGCTACGACTCCGGCGACTGGTTCAACCTCTTCGACGTGACGGGCGCCGACCACGGCTTCGGCCGCGGCCTGCCGCAGGCCGGGGACAACCGGGCCGCCTGGGGGATCGCCGGCCCCCTGCTCGCCGACCCGGCGCTGCGCCCCGGCGGGGCGCTCGTCCGCTCGGTGCACGAACGGGCGCTGGACCTGCTACGGCTGCGCGCGTCGAGCCGGCTGTTCCGGCTGGGGTCCGCGGCGAACATCGCCGACAAGGTGTCCTTCCCGGCCTCGGGCACCTGGGCGCAGCGCCCCGGCGTCATCCTGATGCTGCTGGACGATTCCCGCGGCGTCCCCGTCGACCCGGACGCGGCGGCCCTGCTCGTGGTCGCGAACGCCCTGCCCTGGTCGGTGCACCAGCCGCTGCCGCCGGCCGTGGGCAACGGCTGGGAGCTCCACCCGATCCAGGCGCGCGGCGCGGACCCGGTCGTGCGGCGCGCCCGCGTCGACGACGGCGCCGCGGCCATCGCCGGCCGCACCCTGGCGGTGTTCCGGCGTCCGCGCGGCTGAGCGGTGCAACCCGCGGGGCCCTCCGGCGCACCGCCGGCTGGGCCGTGGCAACCTGTGAGACCGGACGCCCACGGCCACTCCGGACGTGGAAGGCTGGCTCGGAACCACGCTCTCGACGACGACCACCGGAGGTTCCGTTCCCCATGATCCAGCTCGGCTTCAGCACCATCGGCTGCCCCGACTACACCGTCGACCAGGTCATCGACCTGGCCACCCGCAGCGGGCTGCGGGGGATCGAACTGAGGTTCCTGCAGGGCAGCACCGACTTCGACGAGCAGCCCGAGTTCGCGCCCGACGCGCTCGCCGCCACGCGTGCCCGCTTCGAGGACGCCGGGCTGGACGTGGTCATCATCGACACCAGCCTGCGGATGTGCTCGCTGGACGAGGCCGAGCGGCAGGAGCAGCGCGACCGCGCCGCCCGCTGGGCCGACATCGCGGCCGGGCTGGGCGCCCGCTACCTCCGCGCGTTCGGCGGCCCGATCCCGGACGGGCAGCCCCGCGAGGAGACCCTCGACGCCATCGCGACCGGCCTGTCCGAGCTCGCCGAGATCGCCGACGCCCGCGGCGTCCAGCTGCTGCTGGAGACCCACGACAGCTTCTCGACCTCGGCGAGCATCCTCGACCTGTACGCGCGCGGCGCCTCCGACAAGCTCGGGCTGCTGTGGGACACCCTGCACACGTTCCGGCACGGCGAGGACCCCGCCGACACCTGGCGCGACCTGGGCGAGCGCGTCCGCCACGTGCACGTCAAGGACTCCCGCGTCGCCACCGCCGACGGCTTCGACATCGCCCTGATGGGTGAGGGCGCGGCGCCGATCGACGACATCTGGCGCGTCCTGAGCGACGGCGGCTACGACGGCTACGCGCACTTCGAGTGGGAGAAGGGCTGGCACCCCGAGGTCGAGCACGGCTCGGTGGCGGTGCCGCACTTCGCCGCCTTCATGCAGCGCTTCGCCTGAGGCTCCGGGGAGGGGTCCTGCACCTGCGCCTCGGTGCCCCACCCGCCCGCAAGCCGGCCCCGAGGAGCCATCGGCGCGTCCCACGGAGGAAGCGGTCATGGGCCTCACCGCCGGGGCGCCGTAGGGTGCGCGGACATGGGGGAGAAGCTCACCCGCGCACAGCGCCTTGACCGCCTGCCGTTCACCCGGCAGCACACCCGCCTCCTGGTCGGCTCGGGGGTCGGCTGGGCCCTGGACGCCATGGACGTCGGCCTGATCTCGTTCGTCATGGCGGCGCTGGCCATCTCCTGGAAGCTGGACCCGGGCACGCTCAGCGTCATCGGCTCGATCGGCTTCGTCGGCATGGCCATCGGCGCCAGCCTCGGCGGGCTGCTGGCCGACCGGCTCGGACGCCGCCAGGTCTTCGCGCTCACCCTGCTGGTCTACGGGCTCGCGACCGGGGCGTCCGCCCTGGTCGGCTCCGTGGCCGCACTCATCGCGCTGCGGTTCGTCGTCGGGCTGGGCCTGGGCGCCGAACTGCCCGTGGCGTCCACGCTGGTCAGCGAGTTCGCGCCCAAGCGGATCCGCGGCCGCGTCGTGGTCGCGCTGGAGGCGTTCTGGGCGCTGGGCTGGATCCTCGCCGCCCTGCTGGGCTACCTGCTGGTGCCCTCCAGCCCGGATGGCTGGCGCTGGGCGCTCGCCGTGGGGCTCGTGCCCACCCTGTACGCGCTCGTGGTGCGGTTCGGGCTGCCCGAGTCGGTGCGGTTCTCCGAGAGCAAGGGCCGCTTCGACGAGGCCGAGGCGTCCGTGCGCCGCTTCGAGGACGCAGCCGGGGTGCTGCCCGCCGAGAGCCCGAACGTGGTCCCGGAGCGGACGGCCGGCACGGTGTCGATCTGGAGCCCGGCGCTGCGGGGCCGCACCCTCGCCCTGTGGACGGTGTGGTTCTGCATCAACCTGTCCTACTACGGCGCGTTCATCTGGATCCCGAGCCTGCTGGTGGGACGCGGCTTCCCCCTGGTGAAGAGCTTCGAGTTCACCCTCATCATCACGCTGGCCCAGATCCCGGGCTACGCCGTCGCCGCCTGGCTGATCGAGGTGTGGGGACGCCGCCTCACGCTGGCCACGTTCCTGGCCGGGTCGGCCCTGGCGGCCGTCGGCTTCGGGTTCGCGAACACCGAGATGACCATCCTGCTCGCGGGCTGCCTGCTGTCGTTCTTCAACCTCGGCGCCTGGGGTGCGCTGTACGCCGTCGGGCCGGAGCTGTACCCCACGACGATCCGCGGCACGGGCACCGGGGCGGCGGCCGCGTTCGGCCGGATCGCCTCCATCATCGCGCCCCTGCTGGTCCCGGTGATGCTCGGGGCGGGCGGTTCCGGGCTGGTCTTCGGGGTGTTCGGCGTGGCGTTCATCCTTGCCGCGGCGGCCGCGTTGCGGCTCCCGGAACAGCGCGGCCTCGCGCTGGACGCGGGCTAGGACGCCGTCCCGAAAGCAGGGCAACCCGACGCGATGCCCGCGGGCGTGGCCTAGCCTTGACGCAGAGGTGCCGCGCCCGAAGGGCCGCTGACCGACGATATGAGGAAGGGCATCCATGACTGATTTCACCTGGACCGACCAGGATCGCCGCGCGGTCGACACCGCGCGCGTGCTGGCGGCGGACGCCGTGGAGAAGGTCGGCAACGGCCACCCCGGAACCGCCATCTCGCTGGCGCCGCTGGCGTACCTGCTCTACCAGAAGATCATGACCGTCGACCCCGCCGAGCCCCGCTGGCTCGGCCGCGACCGCTTCGTGCTGTCCGCGGGTCACGCGTCGATCCTGCAGTACAACCAGCTCTACCTCGCCGGCTTCGGGCTCGAACTGTCCGACATCGAGTCGCTGCGCACCTGGGGCTCGAAGACCCCCGGCCACCCCGAGTTCGGCCACACCGCCGGCATCGAGGCGACCACCGGCCCCCTGGGCGCGGGCGTCGCCAACGCGGTCGGCTTCGCGATGTCGGCGCGCCACAGCCGCGAGCTGTACGACCCGACCTCGGCGCCGGGCACCTCGGTGTTCGACCACTACGTCTACTGCATCGCCGGCGACGGCTGCATGCAGGAGGGCGTCTCCGGCGAGGCCTCCTCGCTCGCGGCGACCCAGGAGCTGGGCAACCTGATCCTGTTCTACGACGACAACCGGATCTCGATCGAGGGCGACACCAAGATCGCGTTCTCCGAGGACGTCGAGGCCCGCTACGCCGCCTACGGCTGGCACGTCCAGCACGTCGACTTCACCAACGGCTTCACCAGCTACGAGGAGAAGGTCAAGGACCTCTACGACGCGGTGGAGGCGGCCAAGGCCGTCACCGACCGCCCCTCGTTCATCAAGGTCACCACGGTCATCGGCTGGCCGCTGCCCAACAAGGCCGGCGACCACAGCGTCCACGGCTCCAAGCTCGGTGGCGACGAGATCACCGCGCTGAAGAAGGAGCTCGGCTTCACCGACGAGCCGTTCGCCATCGAGGAGTCGGTCGTCGCGTTCACCCGCGAGAACGCCGCCGAGCGCGCCAAGGCCGCGCACGCGCAGTGGGACCCGCGGTTCGCGTCGTGGCGCGAGGCCAACCCGGAGCGGGCCGAACTGCTCGACCGCGTCCTGGCCAAGCAGGCCCCGTCCGACCTGATCGGCGACCTGCCCGTCTTCGAGCCCGGCTCGATGGCGACCCGCGCCGCGTCCGGCAAGGTGCTCGCCGCCCTGGCGACCGCCACCCCGGAGCTGTGGGGCGGCTCGGCCGACCTGGCCGGCTCGAACAACACCACGATGGCGGGGGTCGACTCGTTCATCCCGGCCGAGCGCAGCAGCCACGAGTTCACCGGCGCCCCCGGCGGCCGCACGCTGCACTTCGGCATCCGCGAGCACGCCATGGGCAACATCATGAACGCGATCTCGATGGACGGGCTCAGCCGCGTCTACGGCGGCACGTTCCTGGTGTTCTCCGACTACATGCGGACCACGCCCCGCCTCGCCGCCCTGTCGCACGTCCCCACCACCTTCGTGTGGACGCACGACTCGATCGGCGTCGGCGAGGACGGCCCCACCCACCAGCCGGTGGAGCAGATCATGAGCCTGCGGCTCATGCCCGGCATCGACGTGGTGCGCCCCGGCGACGCCAACGAGGTGGCCCAGGCCTGGGCGCAGATCCTCAACGTGTGGGATCGTCCGGCCGCGCTCATCCTGTCGCGCCAGAACATGACGACGCTGGACCGCTCCGAGGGCTCCGGCTTCGCGCCCGCGTCCGGCGTGACCCGCGGCGGCTACACCCTCAAGGACGCCTCGGGCGCCCCGAAGGTCGTCGTCGTGGGCACCGGCTCCGAGCTCGAGGTCGCCGTCGCGGCCGCCGAGAAGCTCGAGGCCGAGGGCATCCCCGCCCGCGTCGTCTCGATGCCCTGCGTGGAGTGGTTCCAGCGCGAGGACGACGCCTACCGCGAGGAGGTGCTGCCCGCCGACGCGCCGAAGGTCGTCGTCGAGGCCGGCGTCACGGTCGGCTGGAAGGACCTGCTCGGGGCCAACACCGAGGCCGTCGGCGTCGACCAGTTCGGCCAGTCCGCGGCCGCGGGCGTCATCTTCGAGAAGTACGGGGTGACCGCGGACGCGGTCGCCGCCAAGGCGAAGGCGATGCTCGGCTGATCACAGCTCGATCAAGCGGTGCCCCTTCTCCCCCGGGAGGAGGGGCGCCGACGCGTCCGCTGGCTACGATGGAGAAGTTGCACTGACCCAGTTGCTGGAGGGCCGATGACCGACCACCCCACGTCCCCCGCGCCGCGCAAGCGCCGAGCGGGCAGGATCGCCGCCGTCGCGGGCGGCGCCCTCGTCGTGCTGCTGGGCGCCGGCTACGGCGTCGCGTACGCGATCTCGGGCAACACGCTGGCCCCGCAGACCACGGTCTCCGGCGTCGAGGTCGGCGGGCTCGACCCTGCCGCCGCGCAGGCGAAGCTGACCTCGGAGCTGGGTCCCCGGGCGTCCGCGCCGCTCACGGTCGCGGCCGGGGAGAAGTCGGTCCAGCTCACCCCGAGCAACTGGGGCTGGGCGTCGACTACGAGGCCTCGATCCGGGCCGCGGGCGGCGAGAAGTCCTTCGACCCGCGCGCCATCTGGGACAACCTGACCGGCGGCGGCCCCCGCGACGCCGTGGTCACGCTCGACCCGGCGGTCGGGGAGGCGGCGCTGGCCGACCTGGGCACCCAGGTCCACACCGAACCCGAGAACGCCGACCTGGCGATCGTGGAGGGGGCGCCCAAGCTCACCGAGGCCAAGCAGGGGGCCGACCTGGACGCCGCCGCGACCGTGCGGGCCGCCGAGCAGGTGTACCTGACCGGCACCACGGTGGACGCCGTCGTGACCGCCAAGGACGCCGAGATCACCACCGCGGAGGCGTCCGAGGCGCTCGAGAAGGTCGCCCAGCCGGCGCTGTCTGCGCCCATCACCGTCGCCGCGGGCGACAAGACCTTCGAGGTGGCGCCGGCCACCATCGCGTCCGCGCTGTCGTTCGAGGCCGCCGACGGCGCCCTGACGCCGAAGCTGGACCCCGACAAGCTGATGGCCGCCTCGAGGGCCAAGCTGCAGGAACTCGGCATGCAGGCCCCCAAGGACGCGAGCTTCACCTTCGCCGACGGCCGCCCGACGGTGGTGCCGTCCACGGACGGGCTGGGCGTGTCCAAGGAGAACCTCGCCAAGGCCGTGGGCGAGACCATGACGAAGACGTCCGAGCGCAACGCGTCGGTCGAGGTCGGCGCGCTGAAGGCCGCGTTCACGACCGAGGACGCCAACAACCTCGGGATCAAGGAGGTCACCGGCGAGTTCACCACGAAGTTCCCGGCGACCGCCTACCGCGTCAACAACATCGGCAAGTCGGCCGGGCTGGTCAACGGCGTCCTGGTGAAGCCGGGGGAGACGTTCTCGATGAACCAGGTGCTCGGTCCGCGCACCCTGGCGCGCGGCTGGCAGGCCGGCGGCGCCATCGACGGCGGCAAGGTCGTCGAGCGGATGGGCGGCGGCATCTCCCAGACCACCACGACCACGTTCAACGCGATCTTCTTCGCCGGGCTCGAGGACGTCTACCACAAGCCGCACTCGCTATACTTCAGCCGCTACCCGATGGGCCGCGAGGCCACGCTGGACTACGTGTCGGTGGACATGAAGTTCAAGAACAACACCGAGTACGGCGTCCTCATGCAGGCCTACACCAACAACCCCAAGGTCGGCGGCCAGGGCACGGTGACGGTCCGGGTGTGGTCGACCAAGAAGTACGACGTGAAGGCGTCCGACCCGGTGCAGAGCGCGTTCCGCAGCCCCGGCCCCGCGATCCAGAGCGACGCGGCGGTGTGCAGCCCGCAGAGCGCGATGTCGGGCTTCCGGGTCGACTACAACCGCCTGTTCTACCAGAACGGCGCCCTGGTCAAGACCGAGCCGTTCAACTGGACGTACAACACGCTGCAGGCCGTCCGCTGCACCAATCCCAACGCGCGCGCCGACCGCATCGAACGCTGACGCCTAGCCCACGCGCAGGAACCCGGACGCCGCGGGCGCGTCGTCGGCGCCCGGAAGCCTGACCTGGACCGAGCGCGCGCCCATCCGGGTCGCCCACCAGGCGGCGGCGACCCAGTCGTCCGGCGACCCACCGGCGACCGTCACCCACTCGCCCTCGAACCGGGCTGCGGCGCCCCCGAAGGCCGCGGTCTCGCCCCACGCGGGGACCATCTCGGGCGGCGTCCGGCCGGCGAGCAGGTCGCTGATCCGGGCGACCCACGGCGTCCCTGCGGCGCCGGTGCGGTCGGCGAGGTCGTCCAGGAGGGCACGCGGGGCGGCGTCCGGGCGGCGGCCGCGGCTGATCGGCACCCGCCGCAGCGCCTCGACGTCCCCCCAAGCCAGGCGGCGTTCGGTTCCGTGACGGTCGACGAGGGCGACCGCGTCGGCGTCCACGTGCGTGACGAAGCCGAGCGCCTCGGTGCGGGCGCCGTCGGTGTCGGTGAACAGGACGCCGACCCGTTCGCCGATGCGCAGCGGCGGGTTCAGAGCCGAGAGGTGTTCGCGGCGGTCGGGTTGCATGGTTCCTCCGATGGCGAGTTGTAGAGTGTGAGGCGTCTCCAGGAGACGGGCAGCCACCAACATAGGGGAGCGGTTTTCATGACCTACGTGATCACGTCACCGTGCGTCGACGTCAAGGACCTCGCATGCGTGGAGGAGTGTCCGGTCGATTGCATCTACGAGGGCAACCGGATGCTCTACATCCAGCCCGACGAGTGCGTGGACTGCGGTGCCTGCGAGCCGGTCTGCCCGGTGGAGGCGATCTACTACGAGGACGACGTCCCGGCGGACGAGGCCGAGTACTACGACATCAACGTGAAGTTCTTCGACACGATCGGCAGCCCCGGCGGCGCCGCCCGCATGGGCAAGATCGACGCCGACCACCCGACGGTGGCCGCGCTGCCGCCGCAAGGGGAGTGACCTCCCCGCTGTCGGGGCGCCTTCCCGACTTCCCCTGGGACACGATCGCCGGGGCGAAGGCGCGCGCCGCGGCGCACCCCGACGGCCTGTGCGACCTGTCGGTCGGCACGCCGGTCGATCCCGTCCCGCCGGCCGCGCAGCGCGCGCTGGCCGAGGCCGCCCCCGACTGGGCGGGCTACCCGACCGTGTGGGGGACGCCGACGCTGCGGGCCGCGATCCGCGCCTACCTGGAGGGCCGCTGGTCCTCGGTGCCGCTGACGGACGCGAACGTGCTGCCGGTGGTGGGCACCAAGGAACTGGTGGCGCTGCTGCCGCTGCAGTTGGGCGTGGGCCCGGGGCGCACGGTCGTCATCCCGACGACCGCCTACCCGACCTACGAGGTCGGGGCGAGGATCGCCGGGGCCGAGGTGCTCGCCACCGACGACCCGGCCGCGGCCGCCGCGGCGAACCCGGCGCTGATCTGGATCAACTCGCCGGCCAACCCGCACGGCGCCATCTTGGACGCCGACGCACTGCGCGCCTGGGTGGCCGCCGCCCGCTCGTGCGGCGCGGTGCTGGCCTCCGACGAGTGCTACGGCGAGTTCGGCTGGGACGCCGAGCCGGTTTCGGTGCTCGACCCCGCGATCAACGGCGGCTCGCTGGACGGGCTGCTGGCGGCGTTCTCGCTGTCGAAGCGCTCCAACCTGGCCGGCTATCGCGCCGGGTTCGTCGCGGGCGACGCGGCGGTGGTGGGCGAACTGCTGGCCGTCCGCAAGCATTCGGGGCTGATGGTGCCCGGGCCGGTGCAGGCCGTGATGGAGGCCATGCTGGCCGACGACGCGCACGTCCAGGAACAACGCGAGCGCTACCTGGCGCGCCGCGCGGTGCTCGCGCCCGCGCTCGAGGCGTCCGGGTTCCGCATCGACGACTCCGAGGGCTCGCTGTACCTGTGGGCGACCCGGGGCGAGGACTGCCGCGCCACGGTCGACTGGCTCGCCGAGCGCGGCATCCTGGCCGCGCCGGGGGACTTCTACGGCGAGGCCGGCCGTGAGCACGTCCGGATCGCCCTCACGGCCTCCGACGAGCGGATCGCCGCCGCGGCGTCCCGCCTGCTCGGCTGACCGGGCCGACAGCGGTCAGCGGCCCGGCGTGGGCTGCTGGTCGGGGTAGGTGATCGTCACCGTTGTGGCGTTGTCGGGCTGGCCCTCCCAGGCCCCGGCGACGCGGCCGTTCGGCGTCCAGCTGCGGGAGCCGACCTGCACCGTCGCCGCGCCGTAGTAGGCGGTGTTGCCGACCGCGATGTGCGCGGCCGACCAGGCGTCCCGGCTGGTCTTCGCCGTCACGGTGAGCGTGCCGCCGGAGCGGGTCACCCGGCTCGACTCGGGCAGCGTGCGCGTCAGGAAGGCCTCCAACCCGGCCGGATCCGCGCGCGGCGGGTCCTTCACCAGGCACGTGAAGGACGCCGGCGTCTCGCCGGTCAGGGCGCTCGCGATGCGGCGCGCGTTCTCGACGTGCCGGGCGTAACCGTTGGGGTGGCCGCTGCGCTGCACGGCCTGCGCGACGTCGTTGACGTCGCCGGTCGCCCAGCCCTTGACCTTCACCAGCGCGTCGTAGAACTTCCCCGACGCGTAGTAGGGGTCCTGCACCTGCGCCTCGGTGCCCCACCCCTGCGAGGGACGCTGCTGGAAGAGGCCGAGGGAGTCGCGGTCGCCGTAGTCGAGGTTGCGGATCCCCGACTCCTGGTAGACGGTCGCCAGCGCGATGGTGGAGGCCCGCGGCACCAGCTCGCGCTGGGTCGCAACGCCCACGATGACCGTCGCGTTGTGGGTCTGCTCCACGTCGAGGGGCACCGCGAGTTCCTGCACCTGCGCGACGCACTGGTCGGCCAGGGGCAGCGGCTCCTTGTTGTAGGCGTAGAAGACCGCCAGTCCGGCCAGCACCAGCACCGCGCTCAGCGCGGCGATGGCCAGCCCGGTGAAGACCCGTCCCACGGCACCCATCGCGGCTCAGTTGGCGTGCAGCGCGGCGTTCAGCTCGACCGTGCGGCCGGCGCGCGGCTTGGCCGCGACGGCGCCCGTCACCGAGTCGCGGTAGAACAGCCAGCCGTCGGTCCCGGACAGCTCGGCGGCCTTGACCAGGCGGCCGTCCGGCAGCGCGACCTTGGTGCCGGCGGTGAGGTACAGCCCGGCCTCGACGACGCAGTCGTCCCCGAGCGAGATGCCGATGCCGCTGTTGGCGCCGAGCAGGCAGCGCTCACCGATGGAGATCTGCTGCTTGCCGCCGCCCGACAGCGTGCCCATGATCGAGGCGCCGCCGCCGACGTCGGAGCCGTCGCCCACGACGACGCCCGCCGAGATCCGGCCCTCGACCATCGACGTGCCGAGCGTGCCGGCGTTGAAGTTCACGAAACCCTCGTGCATCACGGTCGTGCCGGACGCGAGGTGCGCCCCCAGCCGGACGCGGTCGGCGTCGGCGATCCGGACACCGGTGGGCATCACGTAGTCGACCATCCGCGGGAACTTGTCCACGCCGAACACGGTGACGTGGCCGCGGGCGGCGCGCAGCGCGGCGCGCACCCCCTCGAAGCCGGCGACCGCGCAGGGGCCGGCGGACGTCCACACCACGTTGGGCAGGACGCCGAAGACGCCGTCCAGGTTGAGGGTGCGCGGGGCGACGGCGCGGGAGCTCAGCAGGTGCAGGCGCAGGTAGGCGTCCGCGGTGGACGCGGGGCGGCGTCCAGGTCGATCTCGACGAGGACGGCCTCGGTGGCGACGCGGCGCACCGCGTCCTGCGTGACGCCGGCGCTCAGCGCGGCGGGCGCCTGCTCCCGGTCGGCGGCGGAGGGTTCCCCGAGCGCGGGCGCGGGGAACCACACATCGAGGACATCGCCGGATTCGGTGGTGGTGGCGAGGCCCCAGCCCCAGGCAGTGCGCGCGGAAGACGTCATGCGTTCCAGCCTACCGGGGGCACAACGGGGCTCAGGACCAGACGACGACCAGCGGATCCTTGGTGAGGTCGACGGTGAAGGCGACCGCGCGCTCCAGGCGGGTGGTGCCCTCGGTGGTCAGGCCGTTCTGCGACACCGTCGCCGTGGCGTCGATCACGTAGGCCAGGGGACCGGTCGCCGACAGGTTCGCGGCGTCGAGCGTCGGGGCGAAGCCGGCCCACGGGTCGTTGACCAGCGCGAACTTCACCGAGCCCGGCGTCACCTCGACGTCGTCGGTGCGGACGCCGAACGGGCAGTCGGCCGGGCGTGCCTCGGTGGAGGCCAGGCACTCGTCGAAGCGGGTCTTCACAGCGGTCAGCACGTTCTGCTTGCCGGTCTCGCTGAGGACGGCCGTGACGTCGAGCGAGGTCGGCTCGGCGTCCGGGGAGGCGACGACGGCCTGGGGCGTCCCCTCGATGCTCACGTTGTCGGTGCCGGTGGCCACGGTGTAGCTGCCCGGGAAGACGGGGTTGGTGCCCTCGGTGACCTTCGCGGAGTTCACGGTCAGCCCGGCGGTGGAGCTCAGCGTCAGGTCGGCCGTGCCGTCGGAGATCAGCCATTGCGTGCGGCCGTCGCCCTCGAGGTGGAGAGTGGTGCTGACGGCCTGGTCGCCGATCCGGTAGCTGGCCGGCACCGTGGCGGCGCTGCCGCCGTCGAAGACCGGGGTGCCCACCTGGATGTCGGTGAGCGGCGCTGTGCTGCGGGACGCGGTGAGCACCTCGCCGGTCAGTAGCGCGGTGTTGGCGGGCTTGTCCGCCAGCGTGGCGAGCGCCGCCTGCGCGTCGCCGCTGGCGATGGAGCTCAAGTAGGTCGTCGCCGTCTGGGCGATGGCCTTGTCACGGTTGGTGTTGGCGGTGCTGATGACCGCCCACACGATGCCGACGACGATGAGGAGCACCGCGAGGCCGGCGGCGAGGAACACCAGCGGCTTGCGCGCGCTCGAGCCGTCACCGTCGCTCTCGGGGCGTCCCCGGCCGGCGGCGCCTCGGAGGCATCGGCGTCCGGGGCCCCCTCGCCGAACGTGTCGTCGGGGTGGGTCTCATCGCCGAGGGGCTCGTCGTCGAACGTCCCGCCCCCGGGCTGGTCGTCGGTCTCGACGGTCCACGACTCCTCGGCGACGTCGAACACCTGGGTCGCGTCCGGGTCGGATGCGAAGACCTGGGTCGCGTCGGGGTCGGACGCGGGGGCGTCCGGCTGCTCCGCGGAGGCCGCGGCGTCGATCTCCTCGCGCGCGGCGAACGCGTCCGCGTCCTCGGCGAACGTGTCCTCGGCGAACGTGTCCGGCTCGGCCTCAGGCGCGTCCTCGTGCGTCGCGCTCGCGTCCCCGAGGCCGTCCGCAGGTGCCTCCCAGGGGTCTTCCGCGGGTGCCTCCCAGGGGTCCTCCGCGGGCGCCTCCCACGGGTTCTCCGCGGTGGCGTCGCCGGCATCCGCGGCGGGCGGTTCGCCCGGCGCTGCGTCGGATTCCTGGCCCTCCTGCGGCAGGGGTCGGGTCGCCTCGGCGTCGGGCTCCCACTCGCTGGGGGTGGCCGGGGAGTGGCTCATCGCGTCCTCCTGTGTCGTGTGCCACCAGCCATGATGCCACGGGCGGGGCCTAGGCTGGCAGCATGTCCCTCGACCTGCACGCCGACCTGCCCGACCTGCTGACCGCCGTCACCGACATCGAATCGGTCAGTGGGAACGAGCGGGCCCTCGCGGACGCCGTGGAGGCGGCCCTGCGCGCGTGCCCCCACCTCGACGTGATCCGGCAGGGCGACGCCGTCGTCGCGCGCACCATGCTCGGACGCCCCGAGCGGGTGGTCATCGCCGGCCACCTCGACACCGTTCCGGTGGCGGCCAACCTGCCCTCGCGGCGCGACGGCGACCGGATCTACGGCCGCGGGACGGCCGACATGAAGGGCGGCGTGGCCGTGGCGCTGTCCGTCGCCGCAGCCACCCCCGAACCGCGCCACGACGTCACCTGGATCTTCTACGACAACGAGGAGGTCGAGGCCGCCCGCAACGGGCTGGGGCGCCTCGCCCGGGAGCGGCCCGACCTGCTGGCGGGGGACTTCGCCGTCCTGATGGAGCCCACCTCGGCCCGCATCGAGGGCGGCTGCCAGGGGACGCTGCGCTTCGAGATCACCACGCTCGGCCTGGCCGCGCACTCGGCGCGCAGCTGGCTGGGGCACAACGCCATCCACGACGCCGGCGCGGTGCTGGCCACGTTGTCGGGCTACCTGCCGCGCACCGTCGTGGTCGACGGGCTGGAGTACCGCGAGCGCCTCAACGCGGTGGGGATCGCGGGCGGCATCGCCGGCAACGTCATCCCCGACCGCTGCACGGTGACCATCAACTTCCGGTTCGCGCCCGACCGCAGCGTCGAGCAGGCACAGGAGCACGTGCGGGAGGTGTTCGCCGGACACGACCTGACGTTCACCGACGCGTCGCCGGCGGCGCGCCCGGGGCTCGAGGAGCCCGCGGCGGCAGCGTTCGTCGCGGCGGTGGGCGGCGAGCCGCGCGCCAAGTACGGCTGGACCGACGTGGCGCGGTTCGCCGAACTCGGCGTCCCGGCGGTCAACTTCGGCCCCGCGGATCCGGGCAAGGCGCACGCGGACGACGAGTTCTGCTCCGTCGACGACCTCTACGTCACCCGCGACGCGCTCGTCCGCTGGCTCGCCTGACCCGCCCCCGGGTCACACCGTTACGCTGGGCCGCGTGAGCAAGAAGGGCAAGAAGGGCTTCCGTCAGCAGGGGCCCGTCATCCGCCGCGGCGACCAGGTGCAGGCGACCACCACCGACCAGCGGCTGCTGCAGGGCGGCCGCGGGAGCGACTGGCTGCACTCCGACCCCTGGCGCGTCCTGCGCATCCAGGCGGAGTTCGTCGAGGGCTTCGGAGCGCTGGCCGAACTCGGCCCCGCCGTCAGCGTGTTCGGGTCGGCCCGCACCCCCAAGGACGACCCCATGTACGCCCAGGCCGTCGCGCTGGGCCGTCGGCTCGCCGAGTCGGGCTACGCGACGATCACCGGCGGCGGGCCGGGCATCATGGAGGCCGCGAACAAGGGCGCCAGCGAGGCGGGCGGCGTGTCGGTGGGGCTCGGCATCGAGCTGCCCTTCGAGGACGCCCTGAACAAGTGGGTCAGCCTCGGCATCAACTTCCGCTACTTCTTCGTGCGCAAGGTGATGTTCCTCAAGTACGCCCAGGGGTTCGTGGTGATGCCCGGCGGAATGGGCACGATGGACGAACTGTTCGAGTCGCTGACGCTGGTGCAGACCCAGAAGATGACGCGTTTCCCGATCGTGCTCTTCGGCTCCGAATACTGGTCGGGGCTGGTGGAATGGATGCAGCAGCGCATGCTGGCCGATGGATACATCAAGGAGACTGATTTCGAGCTGTTCCACGTGGTCGACGACGTGGAACGGGCCGTCGAGATCATCCTCGAGGACGGCCGCAACGGCCACACGCGGGGGGCGTGACGATGGAGTGGTTCCTGTGGGGGATGGTGGTCGTCGTGCTGGGCCTGGCGGCCGTGGCGGCCGCGGGCAGGTTCGGCGGGATGCCGACCACGGCGGTGCACGACAGCCCGGTCCCCGAACTGCCCGACCGGCCGTTGACCGGGGACGATCTGCGGCACCTGCGGTTCGCCGTCACGCCCCGCGGCTACTCGATGGCGCAGATCGACGACCTGCTGGACCGCCTGGCCCTCGAACTCGACGAGCACGACGCGCAGACCCCCGTGGGAACCCGGGTGGCGGTCCGCGGCGGGGACGCCGTCGCGGCGGAGGAATGGGCGAAGTCGCCCGCCTCCGACTCCGAGTTGTTCCGTTCTGCGATAATGGACCCGGACGTGAGCCAGCAGCCAGGAGAAGAGGGAGAACATGGCAGCAATGAAGCCCCGCACGGGTGAGGGCCCCATCGAGGTGGCCAAGGAGTCGCGCGTCATCGCGATGCGGATCCCGGCAGACGGCGGCGGCCGGCTGGTGATCGAGCTCAACGCCCAGGAGGCGGCTGAGTTGCTGGAGGCGCTGAAGGGCGTCGTCGGCTGATCCGACCCTGAACACGCGAACGGCCCCGGAGCGCTCAGCTCCGGGGCCGTTCGCCGTCCGTGGGCTCAGGCGTCCCGGCGCGCCCGATGGCGGGCGATGGCGGCCTCGTAGACCTCCACCGTCTCCTCGGCGATCTTCGCCCAGCTGAACTCGTCGATGCAGCGCTGCCGGCCGGCCTTCCCCATCGCGGCCGCCCGCTCGGGGTCGCGGGTCAGCTCGTTGATGCGGGCCGCGAACTGCGCCTCGAAGTCGGCGACGTAGGCGGCGTCGCCGGCCCGCGCCGGGTCGTAGGGCACGAGCAGGCCCGTGGTGCCGTCCACCACGACCTCGGGGATGCCGCCGACCGCCGAGGCGACGACCGCGGTCTCGCAGGCCATGGCCTCCAGGTTCACGATGCCCAGCGGCTCGTAGATGGAGGGGCACGCGAACACGGTGGCCGCCGTGTTGACCTGGCGGACGTCGGCGCGCGGCAGCATCTCCTCGACCCAGAACACGCGCCCCGGACGCTCGGCGTTCAACGTCGCGAACTCGGCCTTGAACTCCGCGGCGATCTCGGGGGTGTCGGGGGCGCCGGCCAGCAGCAGGATGGTCGTGTCGGGGTCGAGCATCCGGGCGGCGCGGACCAGATGGATCAGACCCTTCTGGCGCGTGATCCGCCCGACGAACGCCACGATGGGCTGATCGAGGGGGACGCCGAGGCGCTCCAGGACGTCCGTGCCGTGATCGGGGGAGAACTCGTCGGTGTCGATGCCGTTCTTCACGACGTGGATCCGGTCGCGCTCCACCTCGGGGTAGGCGTTGGTGATGTTGGTGATCATCGCCTCGGAGACCGCGATGACGGCGTCCGCCTCGGCGAAGGCCGTCCGCTCGATCCAGCTCGAGACCCGGTAGCCGCCGCCCAACTGCTCGACCTTCCAGGGGCGGTCGGGCTCCAGGCTGTGCGCCGTCACGACGAGCGGCACGTCCTGCAACTGGCCGCCGATGATGCCGGCGAACTGGGCGTACCAGGTGTGCGCGTGGATCACGTCGACCTCGGGGATCGCGGCCGCCATGGCCACGTCGGTCCCCAGCGTCCGCAGCGCGCCGTTGGCGCCCTCGGGGAACGTTTCGGGGAAGGCGCGGGCGCCGTCGCGCGGCTCGCCCATGCAGGAGACGTCGACCAGATCGGTGATCCGGGCCAGCTGGGGGACGAGCTGGGCCACATGGACGCCGGCGCCGCCGTAGATGGTCGGGGGGTACTCGCGGGTGAGGATCGAAACGCGCATGCCCAGATGGTGGCACAGGTTCCGGGTCCTCGGGGAGTGAAGTCCCTCGTCGCGGGCGTCACCCGATGCCGGTGGGCGCAGGGTTCCGCCCTCAGTTCTGGGATCCCTTTCCGGGGCCGGTCCGTGTGGCCTAGGTTTAGGCCATGAGCGATCGACCGAATGTCCTGTCGATTGTCCTGGCCGGCGGAGAAGGCAAGCGACTGATGCCGTTGACCGCCGACCGGGCCAAGCCGGCCGTCCCCTTCGGCGGGACCTACCGCCTCATCGACTTCGTGCTGTCCAACCTGGCGAACTCCGGTCTGACCAAGATCGCCGTGCTGACGCAGTACAAGTCCCACTCCCTGGACAAGCACCTCGCGCAGACGTGGCGGATGTCGACCCTGCTGGGCAGCTACGTCACGTCGGTCCCCGCGCAGCAGCGCACCGGCAAGTCGTGGTTCAGCGGCAGCGCCGACGCCATCTACCAGTCGATGAACCTCATCAACGACGAGGATCCCGACTACGTGGTCGTCTTCGGCGCCGACAACATCTACCGGATGGACGTCGCCGAGATGCTGACCGCGCACATCGAGTCGGGCGCCGAGGCGACGATCGCCGGGATCCGCGTCCCGCGCTCCGAGGCGTCCGCGTTCGGCATCATCGACGCGGGCGACGACACGGTCATCGACGCCTTCCTCGAGAAGCCGGCCGACCCGCCCGGGCTGGTGGACAGCCCCGAGGAGTCCTACGCCTCGATGGGCAACTACATCTTCACGCGCAAGGCCTTCGTGGAGGCGCTGCGCGCCGACGCCGAGGACGGCGGCTCCAAGCACGACATGGGCGGCAACATCGTCCCCTCCTTCGTGGACAAGGGCCAGGCCCACGTCTACGACTTCACCCGCCAGTCGGTCCCCGGCGCCACCGAGAAGGACCGCAACTACTGGCGCGACGTGGGCACCATCGACGCCTACCACGCGGCCCACATGGACCTGGTCAACGTCGTGCCGGAGTTCAACCTCTACAACCGCCGCTGGCCGATCTTCACGTCCCAGCCGCAGGCGCCGGGCGCCAAGTTCACCCTGCGCGGCACCGCCGAGGACTCGATCGTGACGTCGGGCTGCATCATCTCCGGCGGTGACGTCGACCGGTCGGTGCTCTCGCCGAACGTCATCGTCGACAAGTGGGCCAAGGTCGAGGAGTCGGTGATCCTGACCGGCGCGAAGATCGGCCGCAACGCCGTCGTCCGCCGCGCGATCCTCGACAAGAACGTGGTGGTCGAGGACGGTGCCGAGGTCGGCGTCAACCCCGACGCGGACCGCGCGCGCGGCTTCCACGTCTCCGAGGGCGGCATCACGGTGCTCAGCAAGGGCGACCGGGTCAGCGCCCAGTAGCCCACGCAGCAACGACCACGGCCCCGCGAGTGACTCGCGGGGCCGTGGTGCGTCGGTGGGTCAGGCCCGGCGGGCCACCAGGACGCCGTCGCCGACGGGCAGCAGCACGGGGGACAGATCCGAAGAGTCGGCGACCGCCGCCAGCGTCTCGCGCATGATGACGGTGTCGTCGTCCTCGTTGCCGGCGTCGGCGACCCGGCCGGCCGACAGGGCGTGGGAGATCACGAGGAGGCCGCCGGGGCGCAGCAGCCGCAGCGACTGCTCGACGTACTCCACGGCCTCGAGCGGGTCGGCGTCGACGAGCACGAGGTCGTAGGCGGCGTCGCTGAGCTTGGGCAGGACCTGCAGCGCGGCGCCGGCGATCAGCCGGGCGCGCCGGGCGGGGATCCCCGCGTCGGTGAGGACCCGGCGGGCGGCCGACTGGTGCTCCGGCTCGGTGTCGATCGAGGTCAGCGTCCCGTCGGGCATCCCGTCCAGCAGGGCCAGCGAGGACACGCCGGCGCCGGTGCCGATCTCGACGGCGGTGCGGGCGTCGATCGTGCGGGCCAGGAAGGTGAGCAGGGCCGCGGTGCCCGGGGAGACGGCGCCGATGCCGAGCCCGTGCGCCGCGGCGCGGGCGGCGGCGGCGTGCTCGGACTCGGGGACGAACGCCTCGGCGTACGCCGAGGCCGCGGTCGGGGGAGGCTGGGCGTCGGTGCAGCGTTCACGGGAGCCACACTAGCGGTCCACGGGTCGGGCGGGCCGACGGATGGGCCTAGACTGTCCCGCATGGCCCCGCAACCTTTCGGGCGACTCATCACGGCCATGGTGACGCCCTTCACGTCCGACGGCACGCTCGATCTCGACGAAGCGCGCCGGCTCGCGGCGTACCTCGTCGACGAGCAAGCCAATGACGGCCTGGTGATCAACGGTACGACCGGTGAGTCGCCCACGACCGACGACGACGAGAAGAAGGCGCTGCTCGCGGCCGTCAAGGCCGAAGTGGGGGACCGGGCGCAGATCATCGCCGGCGTCGGGACCAACGAGACCGCCGCCACCATCAAGCGCTGCCGCGACGCCCAGGACGCCGGCGCCGACGGCGTCCTCGTCGTGACCCCGTACTACAGCAAGCCCCCGCGGACGCCCTGCTGGAGCACTTCGTGCTGGTGGCCGACGCCACCGACCTGCCGGTGATGCTCTACGACATCCCGCACCGCTCGGGCATCCCGATCCCCGAGGACGTCCTCATCGAGCTCGACCGGCACCCGACGATCGTCGCGGTCAAGGACGCCAAGGGCGACCTGGTCAGCTCCGCCCGGGTGATGGCGACCACCAACCTCGCCTACTACTCCGGCGACGACGCCATGACGCCCCCGCTGCTGTCGGTCGGCGGGGTCGGAGTGGTCGGCACCTCCACGCACTTCACCGGCGCCGCGACGCGCGAGTGGCTCGACCTGTGGGCCGACGGCGCCACCGCCGAGGCGCTGGAGATCTACCGGCGGCTGCTGCCGGTGTACACCGGCGTCTTCGCGACCCAGGGCTGCATGCTGGTCAAGGCCGGCCTGCAGGCGCGCGGCTTCTCCGGCAACACCCTGCGCCGTCCCCTGAAGGCGGCCAGCACCTCGCAGGCGCGCACGTTCGTCCAGCTGCTCGAAGCAGCCGGGCTGTGACCCGCTAGCCCCGAAGGTACGCCGTGGATTTCAACATGCCGGAGATCATCGTCCTCGGCGCGCTGGCGATCATCATCTTCGGTCCGGAGAAGCTGCCCGAGCTCGCGCGCAAGGCCGCCCGCGTCCTGGCCTACCTGCGCAAGATCGGCGACGACGCGCGCGGCCAGCTCCGCGAGGAGCTCGGCCCGGAGTTCGACAACTTCAACATCACCGACCTGAACCCCAAGAACCTGGTCGCGCGGCACCTCCTCTCCGGCGACGAGATCGCCGACTTCCGCGAGATGCGCGACGACGCGATCGCCACGGGTCAGCTCGTCAAGGACACCGTCAGCGACGCGACGGGCACCTCGACGAGCGACACCCCGGCCGCCGCCGCGGCGCCCGCGGTGACCGTCCCGTTCGACCCCGAGGCGACCTAGGACGCAGCCGCGGCCGGCGTCACCGGCGCGTCGATCCCGTGCGCTACCCTTCCGCACGTGAGTGGTTCCCCGACGTCGATCTTCGTGTCGCGCATCAAGGGCCTCCCGATCATGGACGCCAGCGGCGACCAGGTGGGCAAGGTCCGCGACGTCGTCGTGCAGAACCGCTCCAACGCCCGGCCGCCCCGGGTCAAGGGCCTCGTCGTGGAGCTGTTGCGGCTGCGGCGGGTGTTCCTGCCGATGGAGCGGGTGCACTCGATCGACGGGCAGCAGGTCATCATCTCCGGTGTGGTGAACACCGTGGTGTTCCAGCGCCGCGACCAGGAGCGCCTCGTCATGGGCGACCTGTTCGACAAGCGCGTCGACCGGCCGGGGGAGAAGCCCGCCACGATCTTCGACGTCGCCATCGAACAGAGCCGGACGCGCGCCTGGGAGGTCGGCGAGGTCGCGCTGCGGGAGGCGACCGGCCGGCCCTTCAGCCGGGGTCACGTCGTGGTGGTCGACTGGGACGAGGTGCCCGACTACTTCGGCGACTCGGCTCAGGGCACCGACCAGGTGGTGGCCCAGCTCGCGGAGATGAAGCCCGCCGACGTCGCCCGCGAACTGCACGAGATGAGCCCCGAGCGCCGCGCCGAGGTCGTCTCCGCGCTGGAGGACGACGTGCTCGCCGAGGCGCTGGAGGAACTGCCCGAAGCCGAGCAGGTCCGCCTGATCCAGCACCTGGACACCGAGCGCGCCGCGGACGTCCTGGAGGAGATGGACCCCGACGACGCCGCCGACCTGATCGCCGAGCTGACCCCGAGCTCGCCGAGACGATCCTGCAGCAGATGGAGCCCGAGGACGCCCAGGACGTCCGGACGCTGCTGAACTACGACGCCGCCACCGCCGGCGGCCTCATGACGCCCGAGCCGGTGATCCTCGGCCCGGACGAGACGGTGGCCGACTGCCTGGCCAAGCTCCGGCAGGAGGAGGTGACGCCGGCGCTCGCCGCCCTGGCGTTCCTGTGCCGGCCGCCGCTGGACACCCCGACCGGCCGCTACGTGGGGGCGGTCCACATCCAGCGGCTGCTGCGCGAGCCGCCCTCGACGCTGGCCGCGAACCTGGTGGACGCGTCCATCGCGCCGCTGCGTCCCGACCATTCGGTCGCCCAGGTGAGCCGCTACTTCGCGACCTACGACCTCGTCTGCGCCCCCGTCGTCGACGACAAGGGCCGCCTGCTCGGCGCGGTCACCGTCGACGACGTCCTCGACCACATCCTGCCCGCCGACTGGCGCGGCCTGCAGCTAGCGGAGGGGGCCGACGATGCCGCCCGCTGATCGCCTCAACACCCCGGACGCTCCCGCACCTGGTTCCCCCGGTTCCGGCTGCCCGACGACGCGTTCGGCTCGTTCGCCGAGAGCTTCGCCCGCTTCATGGGCACGGCCCGGTTCCTGCTGTGGATGACGATCTTCATCATCGTGTGGATCGTCATCAACCACTACAACTCCGACATCCTCGGCGACCCGTTCCCGTTCATCTTCCTCACCCTGCTGCTGTCGCTGCAGGCCTCCTACTCCGCGCCGCTGATCCTGCTCGCGCAGAACCGGTCGGAGGCCCGCGAACGCGTCAGCATGGAGCACGACCGCGAGGTGGCCGCGCAGAGCCGCGCCGACATGGACTTCCTGGCACGCGAGATCGCGTCGCTGCGGATCCGGATCAACGACATGCCGACCCGCGACTTCCTGCGCAGCGAGCTGCGCGACCTGCTGGAGGAACTGAACCGCGACGACGACGACAAGGGTGCCCCCGAGCAGCCCGGACGACCCTGAGTCGGCTTCTCCATCGCGCTGTCCTAGACTGAGGGCATGTCTGTCGCCAGCCTCACCGATGCCGTGTGGGACGCCCTGTCCCACGTTCAGGACCCCGAGATCCACAAGCCGATCACCGAACTCGGCATGGTCGAGTCGGTCGAGGTCGACGAGGCCGGCCAGGCGAGCGTGTCGGTGCTGCTCACCATCTCGGGCTGCCCCATGCAGAACACCATCGAGCACGACGTGCACGCCGCGCTGCAGGGCGTCGAGGGCGTCACCGGGCTCGACCTGAACTTCGGCGTCATGAGCGACGCGCAGCGCGACGAGCTCAAGACCAAGCTGCGCGGCGGCGTCCGGGACCGGGAGATCCCGTTCTCCAAGGACGACAACCTCACCCAGGTGCTGCTGATCGCGTCCGGCAAGGGCGGCGTCGGCAAGTCCAGCGTGACGGTCAACCTCGCGACCGCGCTCGCGGCCCAGGGCAAGCGCGTCGGCATCCTGGACGCCGACATCTACGGCCACTCCGTCCCGCAGATGCTCGGCATCGCGGACGCCGACGTGACCGGCATCGACGACATGATCATCCCCGTGCCCGCGGGGAGAACCTGAGCGCCATCTCGATCGGCATGCTCAAGCAGTCCCGCGACCAGGTGATCGCCTGGCGGGGCCCCATCCTGGACCGGGCCATCCAGCAGTTCCTGGCCGACGTGTACTGGGGCGACCTGGACTTCCTGCTGGTCGACCTGCCCCCCGGCACGGGCGACGTCGCGATGAGCCTGGGGGCGAAGCTCCCCAACGCCGAGGTGATCGTCGTCACCACGCCGCAGCAGGCCGCCGCCGAGGTGGCCGAGCGCGCCGGCACCATGGCGTCCATGGTCGAGCAGAAGGTGCTCGGCGTCGTGGAGAACATGGCCTACCTGGACGCCGAGTGCCCGCACTGCGGCCAGACGCACCGCGTCGACCTGTTCGGCTCGGGCGGCGGCGCCCGCGTCGCCGAGGCGCTGACGCTGCGGCTGGGCTACGACGTGCCGCTGCTGGCCGAGGTGCCGATCGACGCGCGCATGAGCAGCTCGGGCGACGCGGGCGTGCCGCTGGTGCGCCAGGACGCCGAGCGTCCCGCGGCCGCCGCCCTGGCGGGGCTGGCCGAGCGGTTGGCGTCCCGGCGGCGCGGGCTGGCCGGCCGGAAGCTGACGCTGCACGTCGGCTGAGCGGCCGCTCGGCGCCGGGACGCCGGCGGGTCAGTCGACCCGCTCGAAGGTCACCGGCGTCGCCAACTCCACAGTGCGCGACACCGTGCAGTCCCGCTCGTGCGACGCCCGCAGGGCGTTGTCGATCCGGGCGCGGGCCTGATCGCCCTCGGGGCCCTCGGGGAACTCCAGCGCGAACCGCAGGGTGACGTCCTCGAGGTGATTCCCGCCCTCGGTGGACTTGCGTCCCGACGCCGTCACCTCGAAGCGGGTGGGCTCCGCGCGCCGCGCGGTGACCACGTCGACGTCGATCGCCGAGCAGCCCGCCAGTGCCGCGAGCAGCAGTTCGACGGGGCTGAGGGCGCCCTCGCCGCCCACGCGGACGGTGGCGCCCGCGGCGTTCGTGGCCTCGTACGTCCGCGCGCCGGTGCGCGTCAGCGTGATCGAAGTGGGCGGTGCGGTGTGCGGAGTCTGGGTCATCGGCCCATTCTGCCTCGTCAGCGCCGATAGGCTGCCTCCGTGCTGGACGACACGCGGCGCCGCATCGACGGGCACTGGGCCCGCCGGTTCGGCATGCCCGTTCCGGGGCTCTCGCCCGTCATGGTCGGCTCGACCGGACTGCACGAGGACGCGGCGCTGGTGCTGCTGCTGGGCGACCACGCCTACGTGGACGCCCCCCGGGCGCACCTGGACGCCGTCGCGGCGACCGTCGGCGCGCTGCCCCCGGGCGCCGTGCTGGACCCGGCGTCCTGGGGCGCGCTGGCCTCCGGCCCCGTGCTGGGGCCGGCCGACCACTTCTGGGCGGATCGCTCCACCGAACTGCGGCCCGACGTCGGGCTACTGGACGCCGCTCGCCGCGACGAGTTGGCCGCGCACGTGTCGGCGACCGAGTGGGCCGACGCCGGCTTCGACCGGCCCGTGCAGGCGTCGTTCGGGATCGTCGAGGACGGTGAGGTCGTGGCCGCGTCCGTCGTGACGCCGCTGTGGGGCTGGCCGCTGGACGTGGGCGTCCTCGTGCGCCCCGACGCGCGCGGGCAGGGCCACGGCCGCCGGGTCGCGCAGGCGGCGCTCGCCTCCGCGATCGGGATGAGCGGGTTCGCCGGCTACCGGGTGGAGCGGTCGAACACGGCCTCGCGGGCCATCGCGCTCGGGCTGGGGCTGACCCCGCACGGGGCCAACCTGAGCGTGCCCCTGCCCGTAGGCTGACGCCATGCCGACCACGCCTCGTCCCGACCGTGTCCGCCGCACGGTGCTCGCCGTCCCCGGGTCCTCCGACCGCTTCATCGAGAAGGCGCGCGGGCTGGGCGTGGACGCGCTGTTCCTCGACCTGGAGGACGCCGTCGCCCCGGCCGTGAAGGAGGAGTCCCGGCACCGCATCGTCGCGGCGCTGCGCGACCCGGCCGGCTTCGCGGCGCCGACCGTCACCGTCCGGGTCAACGACTGGTCGACGCCGTGGACGTTCCGCGACACCGAGACCGTCGTGCTGGGCGCGGGCTCCCGGATCGACTGCCTCGTGCTGCCCAAGGTGACCCGCGCCGACCAGGTGGTGGCCCTCGACCTGCTGCTGACCCAACTCGAGCACGAGGCGGGACTGCCCGTCGGCGGGATCGGCATCGAGGCGCAGATCGAGGAGGCCCGCGGGCTGACGCACGTGAACGAGATCGCCGCGTCCTCGCCGCGGCTGGAGACCCTGGTGTACGGGCCGGGCGACTTCATGGCGTCCATGGGGATGGCCGGGCTGAACGTCGGAGCCCAGCCCGCCGGCTACCCGGCCGACGCGTTCCACCACGTCATGATGACGATCCTGGTCGCCGCCCGCGCGCACGGCCTGCAGGCCGTCGACGGGCCCTTCGTCGCGATCCGGGACGTCGACGGGTTCACCGCGTCCGCGCGCCGCGCGGCCGCGCTCGGGTACGACGGCAAGTGGGTGCTGCACCCGGGGCAGGTCGAGGCCGGCAACGTGGCGTTCTCGCCCGACCCGGCCGACCTGGCGCGCGCCGAGCGGATCATGACGGCGTACGCCGAAGCGGGAACGGCGGCCGGGGGAGCGCGCGGCGCTATCGTGGTGGACGACGAGATGGTCGATGAGGCCGGGGTGAAACTCGCCGCGGCGATCGTGGCCCGCGGCCGGGCGGCCGGATCCACGATCGGGAGGGAATCAGCATGACGCAGCCCAACGCCTTGAGCGCGAGTTCCTCGCTGTTCAAGCTGGAGTACCCCCAGTCACTGGGGGTCTACGACAGCTACTCCGACGCGCAGAAGGCCGTCGACCAGCTCGCCGACTCGAACTTCCCGGTCACCAACCTGGCGATCGTCGGCACCGACCTGCGCCTGGTCGAGCGGGTCACCGGACGCCGCACCTGGGGCACGGTGCTGGGCCAGGGCGTGACGAGCGGCCTGTCGACGGGCTTCATCGTCGCGATCGTGATGATGATCCTGCAGCCGCAGCCCGATTCGTTCTTCGCGCAGCTGTTGACGGCGCTGCTGATCGGCGTCGTGATCGGCCTGCTGTTCTCGGTGCTGGGCTACGTGCTCGCCCGCGGACGCCGCGACTTCACGTCGGTGTCGCAGACCATCGCCACCAAGTACGAGCTGTTGTGCGAGCACAAGGTCGCCGGGCAGGCCCGCGAGCTGCTCGCCAAGGGCGCCGCCACGCGCGGCAACCAGTTCAACCAGCCGGCGCCGGCCGCCTACCCGGCCTACCCCGGCGCCGACCAGCAGCAGCCCGGCTACGGGCAGGGCTATCCGCCGCCGGCCGGCTACGGCCAGCAAGGCTGGACCCAGGGCGGCTACCCGCAGCAGCCCTACGATCAGGGCTACGGGCAGCAGGCCCCCGCCCCGTACGGCCAGCCCGCCCCGGACGCCTACGGGCAGCAGCCTCCGGGCGGCTACGGCCAGACCCCGGGCTACGGGGAACAGGCGCCCGCCCCGGCTACGGCGAACAGGTGCCCTACGGCGCCACCGGCGGCCAGGAGTGGCGTCCCGGCCCCCAGAGCCCGGTCGATCCCGACGCCCCGCGCCGAGACCAGGACGAGTCCGAGGACCCGGATCGGGGCTTCCGCCGCCCCGAGGGCGACGACCGGGGCTGATCCCTCTCCGAACGCGGCCGTGCCGCCCCTCCCGACGGGAGGGGCGGCACGGTTGTCTTCGGGCTCAGGCGTCCAGCATGTTGCCGCTGAGGTACTCCGCGTAGGCGGGCAGGTCGAGCTGACCCGAGCCCGACACCCCGATGAGGATCACCGGAGAGGTGCCGTCCTCGGCCGCCTGCCGCGCCTGGCGCAGCGCGCCGGCGATCGCGTGGTTGGACTCCGAGGCGGGCACGATGCCCTCGGCGCGGGCGAACTCCACGCCCGCGGCGAACGCCTCGCGCTGCTTGACGGCGATCGCCCGCAGCAGGCCCTCGTGGTAGGCGTGCGACACCAGCGGCGCCATGCCGTGGTAGCGCAGGCCGCCCGCGTGCACCGGGTCCGGCACGAAGTCGGCGCCGAGGGTGTACATCTTCAGCAGCGGCGTCATCTGCGAGCTGTCGCCGAAGTCGTAGCGGTACTCGCCCTCGGTCAGCGAGGGGGCGGCCGCGGGCTCGCACGCCACCACGTCCACGTTCATCCGGCCCTCGATGTTCTCCCGCAGGAACGGGAAGCTGATGCCGGCCAGGTTCGAGCCGCCGCCCGCGCACGCGAACAGGAAGTCGGGCGCCTCCTCGCCGAACTTCGCGAGCTGCTTGATCGCCTCCTGCCCGATGACGCTCTGGTGCAGCGTCACGTGGTTGAGCACCGAGCCGAGCGCGTAGGAGGCGCCGGGGTCGGACGCCGCGACCTCGATCGCCTCCGAGATCGCCATGCCGAGGCTGCCCGGGGTGTCGGGGAACCGCTCGCGGAGCGCGCGGCCGGCCTGGGTGGCGTCGGACGGGGACGCCGTGACGGAGGCGCCGTAGGTCTCCATCAGGATGCGGCGGTACGGCTTGGAGTCGAAGGTGCTGCGGACCTGCCACACCTCGCACGACTGGCCGAAGATCTGCGTGGCGAACGCGAGCGCCGAGCCCCACTGTCCGGCGCCGGTCTCGGTGGTGAGGCGCATGCGCCCGGCCTCGCGGTTGTAGAAGGCCTGCGGCACGGCGGAGTTGGTCTTGTGCGACCCGACCGGGGACTCGCCCTCGTACTTGTAGTAGATGCGGGCCGTCGTGCCCAGCGCCTGCTCCAGCCGGCGCGCGCGATGCAGCGGCGAGGGACGCCACAGGCGGTAGATCTCGCGGACCTTCTCGGGGATCTCGATCCACCGCTCGGTGGAGAGCTCCTGCTCGATCAGCCCGGCGGGGAACAGCGCGGCCAGATCCTCGGCCTGCAGCGGCTGCTGCGTGCCCGGATGCAGGTGCGGCGGCGGCGGCGTGGGGAGGTCAGCCGTGATGTTGTACCAGTGCGTGGGGATCTCGTCCTCGTCGAGGAAGACCTTCGTCAGTTCGGCCATGGCTGAACTGTAGGGCGTCGGGCGCACCGCGCGCGCGACGCCCATAACCGCCGCCCGGACGCGTCCGGACGGCGGCGCGGCTCAGGCCTGCTGGCGGGCCAGCCAGGCCTCGACGTCGTCGGCCTCGCGCGGCAGCGCGTCGGACAGGAGGCGGGCCTCGCCGTCGGTGATGACGATGTCGTCCTCGATGCGGACGCCGATGCCGCGCAGTTCCTCGGGCACGAGCAGGTCGGTCGACTTGAAGTAGATGCCCGGCTCGACCGTGATCACCATGCCCTCGCGCAGCTTGCCGTCGCGGTAGAACTCGCGCCGGGCCTGGGCGCAGTCGTGGACGTCGAGCCCCAGGTGGTGCGAGGTTCCGTGCACCATCCAGCGCCGGTGCTGTCCGCCGTTGACCGGGTCGAGGGACTCCTCGACCGGGACGGGCAGGATGCCCCACGCGTGCAGGTGCTCGGCGACCACGCGGATCGCGGCGTCGTGGACGTCGGAGAAGGACGCCCCCGCCCGCGCGGCGGCGATCCCGGCGTTCTGGGCGGCGAGCACGGCGTCGTAGACCTTGCGCTGCGCGGGGGTGAAGGTGCCGCTGATCGGCAGCGTCCGGGTGACGTCGGCGGTGTAGAGGGTGTCGACCTCGACGCCCATGTCGCACAGGATGAGGTCACCCTCGTGCAGGTCGCCGTCGTTGCGGATCCAGTGCAGCGTGTTGGCGTGGTCGCCGGACGCGCAGATGCTGCCGTAGCCCACCCCGTTGCCCAGGTGGCGGGCGTGCAGCTCGAAGACGCCCTCGCACCAGCGCTCGCCGCGTCCGTTGCGCACCGCGGTGGGCAGGTCGGCGGCGACGGCCTCGAAGCCGACGGTGGTGGCGTCGCAGGCCGCCTGCAACTGCTCGAGCTCGAAGTCGTCCTTGATGAGGCGCAGCTCGGACAGCATGACGGCGAGTTCGTCGTCCGAGGAGGGGTCGGCGCCCCCGTTGCGGCGGCGCAGGTCGTCGACCAGCGTGGTCAGGGACGCGTCCACGTCGCGGACCATCCGGGTCGGGATCCTCCCGAACTTCTGCGACAGCGCGTTCGGGAGCTCGTGCAGCGACCGGGTCTGCAGGCCGGTCATGGCCGCCATCTCCTCCAGCGACTCGCGCTGCCCGACCCACATCTCGCCGTAGCGGGCGTCGGCGTAGAACTCCGCGTCGGTACGCGGGGCGCGGGGCTTGAAGTACAGGGTCGCCTCGTGGCTGGAGCACTCCGGCTTCCCGTCCTCGTTCTCGACGAAGGTGGGCTCCAGGACGAGCACGGCGTCCGGCTCGCGGTCGGCGCCCAGCCCCGTCAGGTGGGCGAAGGCGGAGTGCGGGCGGAAGTTGTAGTCGGTGTCGTTGCTGCGCACGACCAGGTTCCCGGCGGGGACGACGATCCGCTCCCCGGGGAAGGCGGCGCTGACCGCGTCGCGGCGGGCGGGGGCGAACTCGGAGGCCGGCAGCGCCGCGGGCATCTCCTCGGAGTAGGGGGCCCACTTCGTGGGGATGAAGGCCACGAACGCGTCCGAGAACGGAGTCTGGCGGTTGGGTAGCTGTGGCGCCTTCTGCGACATGGAAATGTGTCCCCCTCGATCGTTGTGCCCGGTGTGCTGTCACTCTACCCCGGGGGCGCCCGCCGAGAGCCGTTGTGGGACGCGCGTGGAAGCCCCCGCAACCCGCCGTTCGCTAGGAGTTCCAGTGCAGGACGGCCCAGGATTCCTTCTCGCGTCCCAGCACCGAGACCGATGCCGTCGCCAGCGGGAAGCTCTGCCCGAAGATGAGGGGGAAGTCGAGCCAGCACAGCGCCAGGACGCGCGACGCGTGGCCGTGCCCGAAGCAGATCGCATTCTCGACGCCGGACTCCCGGACGCGCTGCACCACGCGGGTGAGGCGGGCGCGCACCTCGTCCGCGGACTCGCCGCCGGCCGGGCCGTTGAACCACAGCCGCCAGCCCGGGTGGTGCTCGGCGCGGATCTGCTGCGACGTGAGGCCCTCGTAGTCGCCGTAGTTCCACTCGGCCAGATCGTCGGTGACCTCGTAGTCGGTGAAGCCGGCCAGCTCGGCCGTGCGGCGGGCCCGCTCGCGGGGGCTGGTGAGGACGAGGCCGAAGTCCGCCGGGTCGAGGCGTTCGCGCAGCGACAGCGCCTGCTCCACCCCGTTCGGCGTGAGGTCGAGGTCGGTGTAGGAAGTGTGCTGACCCGACTTGCTCCAGGCGGTTTCGCCGTGCCGGACCAGATACAGGTTCGTCATGGCGCCATCCTTGCAGGACGGTGGGGCGGGGGCGACCGCGACCGGCCGGAACGCCCGGGTCGCTGCGGTATCGTGCGAGCGGGCCAAGCACGCAGGAGGAGACCCATGAAGGCAGACCCGGGAGCGCAGGGCAGGTTGCTCGATCTTCAGGCCACCGACACCGCGATGGCCCAGCTGGACCACCGCCGGGCCACCCTCCCCGAGACCGCGACGGCGCGGTCGCTGCAGGCCGACCGCGCCCGAGCGGCCGAGCGGGTCATCGCCGCCGACACCGTGCTCTCCGACGCCGACCTGGAGCTGAAGAAGGCCGAGCAGGACCTGGTCCCGGTGCGCGAGCGCCTGGCCCGCAACGAGACCCGCGTCGCCGACGGCAGCGTCGGCGACCCCAAGGCGCTGCAGGGGCTGCTGGAGGAGATCCAGCACCTCAAGCGCCGCATCGACGAGCTGGAGGACTCCCAGCTCGAGGCCATGGAGCGCCTCGACGAGGCCCGCGCCGTCGCCGACCGGGCCCAGGAGGGCAAGAAGGGCGTCGAGGACGAGTTGCGCGGCGTCCTGGCCGTGCGGGAGACCCGGCTGGGCGAGATCGCCGCCGAGCGGGACGTCCTCGAGCGCGAGCGGCACGTGATCGCCGCCGCCGTCCCCGCCGACCTGCTGGCCCTCTACACCCGGATCGCGGACAAGTCCGGCGGGGTGGGCGCGGCCAAGCTGCAGCACGGACGCTGCGGCGGCTGCCAGCTCGAGGCCAACAACGCCGACATGAACGCCTACCGCGCGGCGGCGCCCGACGAGGTGCTGCGGTGCGAGGAGTGCGGCCGCATCCTGATCCGGACGGCGGACTCGGGGCTGTGAGCCCGATGGCCGCCTACTTGCGGAGCAAGGACGCTCCCGAACCGATCCGCCCCGGGCTCGCGCGGCTGCGTGGCGAGCTGGACGTGCCCGTCGACTTCCCGGCCGACGTCCTCGCCGAGGCGCAGGCCGCCGCCGACGGCGTCCGGCCGCCCGAGCGGGACGCCACCGACATCCCCCTGGTGACCATCGACCCGCCCGGCTCCACCGACCTGGACCAGGCGCTGTTCATCGAGCGCTCCGGGGACGGCTACCGCGTCGTCTACGCCATCGCCGACCTGGAACGCTTCGTCGCGCCCGGCGGCGCGATCGACGCCGAGGCGCACGCCCGCGGCGTCACGCTGTACGCCCCCGACGGCCGCACCCCGCTGCACCCGCCGGTGCTCAGCGAGGGGGCGGCGTCCCTGCTGCCCGACCAGGAGCGCCCGGCGTTGCTGTGGGAGCACACCCTGGACGCCTCGGGCGCCACGGTCGCCTCCACGGTCGCGCCGGCCCGGGTCCGCAGCCGCGCGCAACTCACCTACGAGCAGGTGCAGGCGGCCCTGGACGGCGGCACCGCCGACGACTCGCTGCAGTTGCTGCGCGAGGTCGGCCGCAAGCGCGAGGAACTCGAGCGCGCCCGCGGCGGGGTCAGCCTGCAGATCCCGAGCAGGAGGTCGAGGTCGTCGACGGGCAGTGGACGCTCGAGTTCCGCACCACGCTGCCCGTGGAGGGCTGGAACGCCCAGATCTCGCTGATGACCGGTATGGCCGCCGCGGACATGATGCTCGCCGGCGGCGTCGGCGTCCTGCGGACCCTGCCGCCGTCGCGGCAGGCGGACGTGGACCGGCTGCGCCGCGTCGCGAAGGCGCTGCGGATCCGCTGGCCGGGCTCGGTGACCTACCCGGAGTTCGTCCGGGCGCTCGACCCGGCGCAGCCGCGCGACCTGGCGATGCTGAACGCGTGCACCACGCTGTTCCGGGGCGCCGGCTACGTGGCGTTCGACGGCGAGGCCCCGAGCAGCCGCTGCACGGCGCCATGAACGCCCCGTACGCGCACTGCACCGCGCCGCTGCGCCGCCTCGTGGACCGCTACGCCAACGCGGTGTGCGTCGCGCTGTCGGCCGGCACCGAAGTGCCGCAGTGGGCCCGCGACGGCCTCGCCGACCTGCCGAGCGCGATGGGCAAGGCCACCCAACGGGCCAACGCCTACGAGCGCGGCATCCTGGGGCTGGTCGAGGCGCTGGTGTTGCAGCCCCGGCTCGGGGACACGTTCGTGGGCACCGTGGTCGACCTCAACGAGAAGACCCACCGCGCCGAACTCCAGCTCGAGGACCCGGCGGTGTCCGCGCCGATGGCGGGCGAGGGGGCCGACCTGGGCGAGGAGGCGTCGGCGCGGCTGGTCGAGGCGGACGTCGAGAACGGCACGGTGCTGTTCGAACGCGTCTCGGGGTAGACTCCCTCCTCGGACGAGTCGGCCGGGTGATCGCGGCGCGCGAGCGTCGAGGAAAGTCCGGACTCCACAGAGCAGGGTGGTGGGTAACACCCACCCGGGGTGACCCGCGGGAAAGTGCCACAGAGAACAGACCGCCCCTCCGCGAGGAGGGGTCAGGGTGAAACGGTGGTGTAAGAGACCACCAGCACCCCCGGTGACGGGGGTGGCTCGGCAAACCCCACCCGGAGCAAGACCAAGAAGGGCCACGGCCCGCGGACGCCGTTCGAGCGCTGCTCGCGCGAGGCGTCCGGGTAGGTCGCACGGCATCGCCGGGTTCTCCCGGTGGACCGGAGGCCGCCGGCGACGGCGGTCACAGATGGATGATCACCGCCCCCACGGGGGCACAGAATCCGGCTTACAGGCCGACTCGTCCCACCCATCCGCGCCTGGCAAGGCTCGGTGGTGCCCGGCCGCGACGCCCGGCTAGGTTGGTGACGGCCCGAAAACCGACCCCCGAAAGAGGACCATGACCGACCAGCCCGTGCGCAACCCCGAGGTCTCGATCCCGCTCGACAGCAACCACCCCAAGGTGCCGCAGCTCATCGACAGCGTGATCATCCTCGCCATCGAGGCGCAGAACGCGTTCATCGACAAGTACGCCGACTACGGCCAGTGGGCCGTCGACCTGTCGATCCCGACATTCACCTACACCGGGCCCGACCGGGAGGCCGTATTCACGCCCTACTTCATCGGGTCCACGTCGGGGCAGTCCGACACCTGGATGTGGGGCTGGAACAACATCAACAACTTCCCCGAGGGCGTCGTCGAGATCGCCGAGGAGGTCTACAACTTCGGCGCGCACTTCTCCGAGCCGCTGCTCACCGAGGCCACCCAGCCGCTGGCCGAGGACGCGCGCCGCGAGGCGGGGCTGCCCGAGGCCGACCACGGGTTCGGCATCGAGCGCACGTTCATGCACGTCGCGCAGGCGCTGTCCGGGATCGCCGCGCCGGTCTGGTACCGCGGGCCCTCAGGGCCCAACTCGTACGCGTGGTTCCTGCTGAGCAACCCGGCCGAGTTCAGCCTGCCGGAGGCGTCGGTGCTCACGACGGTCTCGGCGCTGACCGAGGCGCTGCAGAGCGGCTACGTGAGCGACGCCGGCATGGCGCTGGAGGGGTACGCGTCCAAGCGTGAGGGCGTCACCCTCGACATCGACGACACCCAGGCGGTCCTGCACACCCCCGGCGGAGACGTGAACGTGGACCTGGACGATCAGGGGCGGATCGCCCGCATCCACGGCACCGCCGGCCCCGCAGGAGCCGGGCCCGCCGAAGCGCCCGCGGACGAACAGCCCGGGACGCCCCCGGCGCCGGAGAAGCCCAAGGGCTTCCTCGCCAAGCTGTTCGGGCGCTGACGCCGGCGCTCAGAGCGCCTCGGCCGGCCGCAGGCCGAGGCGCTGGAACGCCAGGAAGCACCCGCCGGCGGCCGCCGCGCAGATGGCGCCCGACAGGGCGAGCGCGGTCGGCGCCCCGTAGGTGTCGGTGACCCAGCCGGTGATGAGCGAGCCCAGCGGCGTGGTGCCCATCATGACGACGAAGTAGAGGCTCATCACGCGCCCGCGCACCGTGGGCTCGGACTCCAGTTGGACCGACGCGTTCGCCATCGCGTTGAACGAGACGCCGGCCAGGCCGGTGAGCACCAGCCCCACCATGAACAGGGGCAGCCAGCCGATCAGGCTCAGCACGAAGAGGGCGGCGCCGAAGGCGGCCGCGGTGACCGACAGCCGCCGCGGCGTCACGGTCTCGCGGCGGGCCGCCATCATGGCGCCGAACACCGAGCCGATCGCCATCATGGAGTTGAGGACGCCGTACAGCGCCGACCCGCCGTCGAAGACCTTGCCGGAGTAGGCGGTCAGGATGATCGGGAAGTTGAACCCGAACGTGCCGATGAAGAACACCAGCACGATGGTGATGATGATGCGCGGGTGGCCGGCCACGTACGCCAGGCCCTCCCTGAACGCCCCGACGCCGCGCCCCGTGCGGGGGCCTCCTCGAACTCGGAGGAGTCGAGGGTGGCCAGCGCGTAGATCATCGGCAGGTAGCTGAGCGTGTTGATCACGAACGCCCAGGCGACGCCCGCGGCCGCGATCAGGAGGCCGGCGAGCGCCGGCCCGGTCAGCCGGGCCAGGTTGAAGTTCCCGGAGTTCAGCGCCACGGCGTTGGACAGCAGGCGCGGCGGCACGATGACCCCCACGAAGCTCTGGCGCGACGGGTTGTCCAGCGTCGTGACGATGCCGAACAGCAGGGCGATCAGGTAGACCCACTCGACGGTGACGATGCCGGTGAACGTGATGGCGGCCAGCGCGGCCGACAGGATCATCATGGCCGTCTGCGTCATCATCAACAGTCGGCGCTGGGGTAGCGGTCGGCCAGCACGCCGCCGTAGAGCCCCAGCACCAGCATGGGGCCGAACTGCAACGCCATGGTGATGCCGACGGCGAGGCCGGAGCCGCCGGTCAGCTCGAACACCAGCCAGTCCTGGGCGATGCGCTGCATCCAGGTGCCGTTGTTCGAGATCATCGCGCCGAAGAAGTAGCGCCGGTAGTTGTGGACGGACAGGGACGCGAAGACCGGGAGCCGGTCGTCGCGCGGTTCCTTGGAGCGGAGTTTCATCAGAGGTTCCCCAGGTGCTGCAGGGCCGGGATGGCGCGGAGGAGGGCTTCCTCCTCCTCGGGCGACAGCGTGGCGATGCGGTTGGCGAGCCAGACCGAGCGTTGCCGGACGGTGTCCGCGACGTAGTCGTCACCGGCTTGGTGGAGGTGGACGATCGTGGATCGGCGATCGTTCGGGTTGGGTTTCTTGGAGACCATGCCCAGGTCGGCGAGCCGGTCGATGATGCGCGTCATCGTGGGGGGCCGGACGTGCTCCGCGGCGGCGAGCGCCTGCAGCGTCATGGGACCCTCGCGGCGCAGTCGGCCGAGGACGGCGATGCCGGTCGCGGAGAGGGGCGAGGTGCCGGAACCTTCGTTGCGCAGGCGGCGCGACAGCCGCGAGACGGCCGTGCGGAGGGCGTCCACCTGTTCTGGTTCCATGTGACCCCAGAATAGGTCGTTAGTTAGCCTAAGTAAATAGTTGTTGCGGCAACCACAACACCTCTCGGCGGCGGAAGCGGCGCCGAGGGGGTGGGTCAGGCGAAGTCGGCGGGCGGCGTGGTGAGGATCTCCGCGCCGGTCTCGGTGACGACGATGGTGTGCTCCCACTGGGCGCACCGCGACCCGTCGTTGGTGGCGACGGTCCAGTCGTCGTCCCAGACGTGGCTGCTCGGGTCGCCCAGGGTGAGCATCGGCTCGATGGTGAAGGTCATCCCGGGCTCCATGACGTCGCGGTAGACGTCGTTGTCGTAGTGCAGGATCACCAGGCCCGAGTGGAACGAGCTGTGGACGCCGTGGCCGGTGTACTCCTTCACCACCCCGTAGCCGAAGCGCCTGGCGTAGGCCTCGATCACGCGGCCGATCACGTTGGTCTCGCGCCCGGGCTTCACCGCGCGGATGCCGCGCAGCATGGCCTCCTTGGTGCGCTCCATCAGCAGGCGCGAGTCCTCGTCGAGGTCTCCGACCCGAAGGTGGCGCAGTTGTCGCCGTGCACGCCGTTCTTGAAGGCGGTGACGTCGATCTTGACCAGGTCGCCCTCCTCCAGAGGGCGCGCGTCCGGGATGCCGTGGCAGATGATGTCGTTCACCGAGGTGCAGATCGACTTGGGGAAGTGCCGGTAGCCCAGCGCGCTGGGGTAGGCGCCGTGGTCGAGCATGTACTCGTGCGCCACGGCGTCCAGGCGGTCGGTGGTGACGCCCGGCGCGATCGCGCGCGCGGCCTCGTACATCGCGTCCGAGGCGATCCGGCTCGACTCGCGCATGAGCTCGATCGTCTCGGCGGTCTGCACGTCGGGGCCGGTGTAGCGGTCCGGCGCGGGTCGGTCGACGTAGTGCGGGTGCGCGATCGAGGCGGGGACGGGGCGGCGCGGGGACTGCGGGTAGGGCGTCATGGGTGTCACGCGCCGATCATAGTGGCGCGCCCCGGACGCCTCAGGCGAGCAGGACGACCGAGCCGAGCGCGACCAGCAGGCTCGTGAACGTGCCCACGAGGAAGTACTCCGTCACCTCGTCGACGGCGCGGGGCTCGGAGCGGGCGGCCGCCTGCAGTTCGGGGAACCGGAGCAGGCCCTTGGCCGCGACGACCACCGCCGCGGCCTCCACGTAGCCGGCGGCGCCGAACCCCAGGATCAGCAGCCGCTCCATCGGGCCGAGCAGGCGGCCGCCGCGCAGCCGCTCGGACGCCGGGGCGACCCCCTCCCGGCCGTCCAGCCGGGGCGGCTGGGCGTGGATCGACACCAGCACCAGCCGGACGAGCCGGTTCCCCGTGGCGGTGTTGGCCACGGCCAGCGCGGCGATCATGAGGATGCCGCCGGCGCCGCGGCCGGAGATCGCGGGCACCTGCATCCAGGTGAGCCAGGCGCCCAGCGCGCCGGCCACGGGCGACGCGAAGCCGGACAGCGCGACCAGGGCCACGGCGGGCAGCGCCAGCACTGCCAGCGTCCGGCGCGCCCGGACCGGGGTGCTCTCGGCGGTGCCGGCGACGGCGTCCCAGGCCACGACCGTGGCGGCGATCACGGCCAGGGCGGCCAGATCGGGGCCGACGAACCCGGCCAGCAGGCCGGCGGTCACGCTGAGCGCGGCGCCGAGCAGGCCGGGGACCCAGCGCAGGCCGGGGCGCGCCGCCGCGAGCAGGTCGGCCACGCCGACGCCGAGCAGCAGCAGGGCCAGCCAGCTCATCGGGCCTCCTCCAGTCGGGTCATCGCATCGGCGAGAATAGCGAGCCCGCCGCGGGCGACGCGCTGGCTCACCGCCGACGGGGTCACGCCGAGCGCGGCCGCGGCCTCGGCCTGGCTGCGGCCGGCGCGCAGCCCGACGAGGATGTCCGCGTCGGCGTCGTCGAGCCCGTACAGCCCGGCGTCCACGAGTTCGACCGCGGCCAGCAGCGGGCCGACCGGGCGCGGCAGGTCGTGCGCCGTGCCGATCCCGGTGCGCAGGGCCCGGCGGGCGCCCCGCGCGGCGGCCTCGACGGCCTCGATGGCGGCGCGCGCGGCCCACCAGGCCGAGCCGTCCTGGACGTTGGCGTCGCGGTCGATCACCTCGACGGTGCCCACCCCGAGCCCGAACCGCACGTCGGCGGGGCGCAGCGCGAGCCGGACGCCGTAGCTCGCGGCCAGCGCGTCGCCGAGGGTGGCGAACACGCCCTGGAACTCGTCGCCCGCCGTCACGCGGAGCGGGTCGAGGACGCCGCGCCCCGTGTTGGCCGCGGCCAGGGCGTCCACGAGCCTGCGGTGCAGGTCGGACCGCACCGGGGCCGACCGGGACCCGACCAGGTCGCCCAGCAGCGCCACATAAGCACTGGGCTTCACTTCGCTCATCTGAAGATCATAGCTTCAGTGTGGCGCGCTGTCACCGGGTCGCCCCCGGGCGGTGAGCGCGTGGGGCATCATGGAGGCGCGCGCCGACGATGGTGCGGTTCCGGCCGACGCCCTCAGGAGGGGACCATGCCGCAGGATCAGTGGTACTACTGCCTCGTCCACCACGCCGTCGAGCCCGCCGAGGGCTGCAAGGCGATCGAGCGCCTCGGGCCGTACCCGACGCGCGAGGAGGCCGAGCAGGCGCTGCAGATCGCCCAGGAGCGCAACGAGGAGTGGGACAACGACCCGCGCTTCAACGACGAGGACGAGGACGACGACGAGGGCGGCTCGGCCTTCGACGCCCTGAAGCCCTGAGCCGAGCCGTAACCGTCGTGTAACAGCGGGCGGGCAGACTGACCCCATGGACAAGCAGACCGATTTCGTCCTGCGCACGCTCGAGGAGCGGGACGTCCGCTTCGTCCGGCTCTGGTTCACCGACGTCCTGGGCTTCCTGAAGTCCGTGGCGATCGCGCCCGCCGAGTTGGAGGGCGCCCTCGCCGAGGGCATCGGCTTCGACGGCTCGGCCATCCAGGGCTTCGCCCGGGTCTACGAGTCCGACATGGTCGCCCACCCCGACCCGTCGACGTTCCAGCTGCTGCCCTGGCGCGGCAACCCCGGCGGCACGGCCCGGATGTTCTGCGATATCGGCCTTCCGGACGGCTCGCCGTCCTTCGCCGACCCGCGCCACGTCCTCAAGCGCGCCATGAAGAAGGCCGCCGACATGGGGTTCACCTACTACGTGCACCCCGAGATCGAGTTCTACCTGTTCAAGCAGCCCCTGATCCCGGGCGAGGTGCCCGTCCCGGTCGACCGCAGCGGCTACTTCGACCACACCACGGCCACGGCGGGCACGGACTTCCGCCGCACCGCGATCACCATGCTGGAGCAGATGGGCATCTCGGTGGAGTTCAGCCACCACGAGGGCGGGCCGGGCCAGCAGGAGATCGACCTGCGCTACGCCGACGCCCTCACCATGGCCGACAACATCATGACGTTCCGCGTCACGGTGAAGGAGGTCGCGGTGATGCAGAACCTCTACGCCTCGTTCATGCCCAAGCCGCTGGCCGACCAGCCGGGGTCCGGAATGCACAGCCACGTCAGCCTCTTCGAGGGCGACACCAACGCGTTCTACGACGCCTCCAGCGAGTACAACCTGTCGAAGACGGGCCGCCAGTTCGTGGCGGGGCTGCTGCACCACGCGTCCGAGATCAGCGCGGTGCTCAATCCGTGGGTGAACTCCTACAAGCGGCTCGCGGGCGGGGGAGAGGCCCCGAACTACATCTGCTGGGGGCAGAACAACCGCTCGGCGATGGTCCGCATCCCGATGTTCAAGCCGACCAAGGCCAGTTCGGCGCGCGTGGAGCTCCGCTCGCTCGACAGCTCGGTCAACCCGTACCTGGCCTACGCGCTCATCCTGAACGCGGGGCTGTCGGGCATCGAGAACGAGATGGTGCTGCCCGATCCGGCCGAGGACGACGTCTGGTCGCTGACGGACCGGCAGCGCGAGGCGCTCGGCATCAAGCCGCTGCCGCACAGCCTGGACGCCGCCGTGCGCGCGATGGAGACCAGCCAGCTCGTCGCCGACACCCTGGGCGAGCACGTCTTCGACTTCGTGCTGCGCAACAAGCGGGCCGAGTACGCCGAGTACATGCGCCAGGTGACCCCGCTCGAGCTCAGCAAGCTGCTGCCCTCGCTGTAGGCGCCCTCCCCGGGCGGGGCCCCGGGCGCCCGTCGAGCGGGTTCCCGCACCCCAACCGGACGCCGGCGGCGCCCCTTGTCACGTCCCCGGACGGGCGCTTCCCCACCCCCTGCGCTGAGACACGTCCGGACGCTCGGGCGGGGTGTGTCAGGGTGGATGGATCGTGAACAACACACTCTTCGCCCCCTTCGAACCCGACGCCCACGGCACCCCGCTGCCGGACGCCGTCGTGCGCGTCGGCGAGCGCGGGGACCTGCCCCAGACGGCGGCGCTCGCCGCGCAGCGCGAGGGGGTGCCCCCTGCGACTGGGTGGCCCAGCACCAGCGCCGCTTCGACGCCGAGGGCAACGTGCTGTTCGTGGTCGAGCACGGCGGCCGCATCGTCGGCTACGGCTGGGTCGCCTGGCTGACGCCGGTGCAGCACGGTGGCCGCAACGCGCCCGACGGCTGGTACCTCAGCGGCGTCGTGATCGCTCCGGGGCTGCGGCGCCGGGGGCTCGGCCGCCGCCTCACCCAGCAGCGGATCGCGTGGGCGCTGGAGCGCGGCGACGCGGTCCACTACGTGGTGGCGGCCTCCAACCGGGCCTCCCGCGACCTGCACGCGTCGCTGGGCTTCGAGGAGGTCACCGACGACTTCCGGATGCCGGGCGTCGTGTTCACCCGCGACGACGGGCTGCTGTGCCGGCTGGTCGACCGCGCCGAGGCGCCGGTGATCGACCTGGCCTCGCGCCGCCGCTAGCCCCACCCAGCAGGAGCATCGGGGCGAGCGCCGGCCCGGCGCGCCCTCCGGCTCAGAGGTCGCCGAGCAGGACGCCGAGGTCGGCGTGCGCGCCGCTCGCCCGGACGCGGTGATCCGCCCGCGCGTCCGCCCAGGCCAACCGCCCCGACACCAGCGCCAGCCACGTGGCCGCGTCCGTCTCGACCACGTTCGGCGGCGTCCCGCGCGTGTGCGCCGACGACACGCCCGCGACGCCGATCTGCACGGCCCCGAACGGGGGCACCCGGACCTCGACGAGGCGTCCGGGGTTGTCGGCCTCCAGCCGGAACAGGCTCGTCCGGACGGCGGCGGCGAGGCTCGGACGCCCGACGTCCAGGCCGGCCGCCAGGCACGCCGCGACGAGGCCCTCCTCGGCGCGGGCGGCCAGGTCGGGATCCGTGGGCGGTGCCGCGGCGAGGCGCCGGGCGACGTCCTCGGGGACGTCCGTGTCCTGCGCGGCCGCCGCGCGGACGCGGTCGACCAGCGCCGCGAGCCGGGCCGGCGCCGCGGCGTCCCGGCGCCTCACCGGGTGGCCGTGGGCGTCGGCGTGGGGGAGGAGGCCTGCTCGTTCTGGCGCGCCTGGGCGGCCCCCGATTCGAACTGCTCGAAGCCGCCCGGCACGGGCAGCCGCCGGTCCGCGAGGACGACCAGCTGGCCCTCCTTCAGCCCGGCGGTGACCTCGATGCGGCCGTCGCCCTGGCGTCCGGTCGCGACGGTGACGACCTCGGCGGTCGTGGCGTAGGGATCGGTGACGACCTGCACGGTGCCCGCGTGCTCGGACGTCTTGGTGACCGCCGACATGGGCACGGTCAGGACGTCGGCCGCGCGCGCCAGGTCGAGGGTCACCTGGGCGTAGGAGCCCTCCGGCAGCGTCTGGCCGGGGTCGTCGGTGGTCAGCCGCGCCGGGTAGCGGGGCGTCCCGGAGTCGCTGCTGGGCAGGACGCCGACCGCCGTCACGCTGCCCGTCAGGGTCGGCCGGGACGCCAGATGCCCCACCTGGGCGGTCACGCCGGGGCCGACCAGCGGGCGGTCCGGGAGCGGCACGTCGACCGCGATCGTCACGGCCCCGGGGCCCACGACGGTCGCCGAGCGTCCGGAGGAGGACTCGCCGACCGAGAAGTCGAGCGCGCCGACGACCCCCGAGACCGGGCTGGTGACGGTGGCGTCGTTGAGGTCAGTCTCGGCGCGGTCGACGGCCTGCTGCGCCTGCAGCACCTGTGCGCGGCCGGACGCGATGGTGGCGTCGGTGACGGTCCCGCCGAAGTTCGCGGCCATCTGCTTGGCCATCTCCTCCTGCGCGGCCTTGATCGCCTGCTCGGACGCCTGCTTGGCGGCCTGCTCCATCTGCGCCTGCGCGGCCGCCAGCGCGGCGGTGGCCTGCTGGGTCTGCTGCGCGAAGCCCTGGACGGCGGCGGTGATCGCCGCGCCCGCCTCGCCCTCGGCGGCGGCCACGGCACCCATCGCCTCGGAGCAGGCGGTGATCTGGTCGGCCATGCCGATCAGTTTGTCGAGGTCCTCCTGCGTGATGGGGGGCGTGGGCGTCCCGGAGGGAGTGGGTGCGGGGGTGCCCGACGGCGTCGGGGTGGGGCTCGGGGTCGCGGTGTCCGACGGGGTGGGGGTCGGGGTCGCGGTGTCCGACGGCGTGGGAGTCGGCGTGGCGGTGTCCGAGGGGCCGGGGGAAGGCGTGGCCGAGTCGGACGGCGTCGGCGTCGGACGGTGTCCGTTCCCGGCCGTGGCGCCCGCCGGCGTCGGCGCGGCCGAGCGCGCGTGCGGCTGGTGGCTCGGCAGCGTGGTCGGGAGGCCGGAGGGCAGCGCGGTCGGGACGCCGGAGGGCAGCGCGGTCGGCAGCGCCGTGGGCAGCTGGATGTCCTTGAGCTGCTGCAGCGCCTCGAACACCGGCGTGCAGACCTGCTGCTGGTGCTTGACGACCTGCTGCAACCGGCCCAGCGAGCCGTTCATGGCGGTGACGTAGGCGGGGGTGCCGCCCGTGCCGCCCGGCAGCGTGGCGCCTCCGGTCGCTCCGCCGCCCGGGGTGCCGCCGGTCGGCGCACCGCCCGCGGCGGGAGCGCCGCCGGTCGTCGCGCCGCCGCCCAGCGACGTGGGCGTCCGGGTGGAGCCGGCCTTCTGGGCGGCCAGGTCGGAGTCGAGCTGGGCCTGCGCCTGCGTGAGCTGCGCGCGGGCCTGCAGCAGCGACAGCCGCAGCTCCGCCGGGTCGAGGGAGGCGATCGACTGGCCGGCGGTCACCGTGTCCCCGAGGCGGACGTTGACCGACGTGACGAGCCCGGTGGCGCTGAACTCCACCTTGGCGGCGCCGGTGCGCTCGACGGGGCCGACGAGGGTCAGCTGCTGGCTGATGTCGCCGTGCGACGCCGGAGCCGTGACGTAGGAGAGGGTCTTCTGGGGGCGCGGCCACAGCACGACCAGGAGCAGGACGAGGGCCAGGCCGGCCCCGATCCCGGCGATCAGCTTTCCGCGACGGCTGCGCATCACTCACTCCTCAACGCGTCGATGGGCGGCAGGTTGGCGGCGCGTGCCGCCGGGTAGACCCCCGCGATCACGCCGATCCCCAGGGAGACCGCCAGGGCCAGCAGCGTCGCGGGCAGTGACAGGGTCACCTCGAGGTTCAGCAGCGGCGTCAGGATGGCGGCGCCGAGCAGGCCCACCAGCACGCCCAGCGTGCCGCCCAGCAGCCCGAGGATCCCGGCCTCGACCATGAACTGGCGCCGGATCAGCTTCGGCGTGGCCCCCAGCGCCTTGCGCAGGCCGATCTCGCGGACCCGCTCGCTCACCGACACCAGCATGATGTTCATGACGCCGATGCCGCCCACGATCAGCGAGATGGCCGCGAGCCCGCCCAGCAGGGACGTCAGCACCGACGTCATCGTGCCGGCGGCGGTCAACAGCGCCTGGAAGGTGAAGATCGAGAAGTCCTGGTCCGCGGTGGTGGTCTGCCGGTTCACCGTCAGGGCGTTGGTGATCTCCTGGTGGGCCGCCGCGATGGACGCGTCGTCGCGGGCGGCGACGTAGATGGTGCTGATCGAGTTGGCCATCGACGGCGGCGAGAGCCGCTGCGCCATGGTGGACATCGGGACGACCACCACGTCGTCGTCGTTCGACAGCGACGCCGACCCCGACGACTCCAGCACGCCGATCACGACGAACGTCTGACCGTTGAGCACGACCTCGTGCCCGACCGGGGGCTCCCCGCCGAACAGGTCGCGCGCCGTCTGGGGTCCGAGCACGGCCACCTGCGCCGCCGACGCCTGCTCCGCGTCGGTGAAGAACCGGCCGTCGCCCATGTGGCGGGCGCGGACGTCCATCCACGCCGGCAGCGTGCCGTTGACCTGGGTGGACGTGTCGGCCGTCCCGAACTGCACGGTGACCGCGGACGTCATCACCGGGGCGACGCCGGCGACGTCCGGGGCGACCGTCGGATCCGCGATCAGGGCGGCGTCCGCGAGCGAGAAGCCGGCCCCGCCCCCGCCGCCGGACAGCCCGGCGCCCGACATCGCGCCGCTGCCTCCCGGCATGACGATGAGCAGGTTGGAGCCGAGCTTGTTGATCTCCTTGCCGATCTGCAGCCGGGCGCCCTCGCCCAGCCCGACGGTCAGCATGACCGCCGCGATGCCGATCAGGATGCCGAGCATGGTGAGCAGCGACCGCATCCGGCGGCCGTTGAGCGCCTCGAGCGCGGTGCGCAGGGTCTCGGTCCAGCTCATGCCCGCACCACCTCGTCCTCGGAGATCAGGCCGTCGGTGATCCGCAGGACGCGGCGGGCCTCGCGCGCCACGTCGGGCTCGTGGGTGATGAGCACGATGGTGCGGCCGGCGTCGTGGAGCTCGTGGAACAGGCCCAGGACGTCGCGGGTGGAGACGGAGTCGAGGTTGCCGGTCGGCTCGTCGGCGAGGATCAGCGTCGGGTCGGTGACCAGCGCGCGGGCCACGGAGACCCGCTGCTGCTGTCCGCCCGAGAGTTCGCCGGGGCGGTGATCGGTGCGATCGCCGAGCCCGACGCGCGTCAGCGCCTCTCGCGCGCGCTCGCGCCGCTCGCCCGCCGACACCCCGGCGTAGACCAGCGGCAGTTCGACGTTGCGCAGCGCGGTCATCGAGGGGAGCAGGTTGAACTGCTGGAAGACGAACCCGATCTGGCGGTTGCGCACCTGGGCGAGTTCGGCCTCGCTCATGTGGCTCACGTCGGTGCCGCCCAGCAGGTAGGTGCCCTGGGTGGGCACGTCGAGGCAGCCGAGGATGTGCATCAGGGTCGACTTGCCGGAGCCCGAGGGCCCCGTGATCGCGACGAAGTCGCCGCCGTCGACGTCGAGGCTCACCCCGCGCAGCGCCTCGACCTGCACGGCGCCGGTGTCGTAGGTCTTGCGGACGTCGGCCATCGACAGCAGGGCGGTCATCGGCTCGGCGAGGGGCTCGGGGACGAGGTGCCGCGGGGGTCGAACGGGTTCGGCGGCGGCCCGCTCACGGTGACGGCCTTGGGGGCGAGCAGTTCGTCGCCCACCTGCAGCCCGGACACGATCTCGACGCGGTCGCCGAACTGCCGGCCGGTGGTGACGGGGACCAGGCGGCCCTCGGCGCCGTCGGGCACCCGCACGTGCGCCTGCGTGCCGTCGTACTCGATCGCGTTGCCGGGGACGGTTAGGACGCCCTCGACGGTCTCGGTGGTGACCACCGCGTCGGCGCTGGACCCCGCGAACAGGGCCGAGGTCTTGTCGTTGACCCGGATGGTGACGGGGAAGGTGGCGGCCTGGCCGCTGGCCCCGGACGCGACGATGCCGACGCTGTCGACCGTGCCGCTCACGTGCGTCTCGGTGCCCTTGGGGGTCACCACCGCAGGCTGGCCGGCCTTCAGCGCGGCCACGTCGGCGGTGCCCACGGTGGCCTCCAGCTTCCACGCGTCGGGGACGATGATGACGAACTGGGCGCCCGAGCCCGACGACGAGCCGGAGCCCCCGCCGAGGGAGGACAGGTCGGGGGAGCCGAGCCCCGACAGCCCGCCGCCCATGCCGGACAGGCTTCCGCCCGGCGCGCCGCTCATCCCGCCGCCCCCCAGCGAGGAGCCGAGGCCGCCCCCGCCGCCGCCGGCGACCTGGTCGCCGACCTCGACGTCGACCGTCGCCACGATGCCCGCGATCGGGGCGGTGAGGACGGCGTCGCCGAGCCGGGTGCGGGCCTGGTCCAGCGACGCCTGCGCCGAGGACACCTGGGCCTGCACGGCCGTCACCTGCGCGGACGTGGAGGAGGAGGCGTCGCGGACGGTCTGGAGTTGGGCGCGGGCCGCCTTGAGGTTGGCCTCGGCGAGGGTCGCCGCGTTGCGCAGGTCCCGGTCGTCGAGCGTGGCCAGGGTCTGGCCGGCGGTCACGGTCTCGCCCACTTTGGTGTCGATCGCGCGGACGGTGCCGGGGACGGCGAAGGACACGTTCGCCTGCTGCTGGGGCCGGATCACGCCCGACAGCGACACGCTCGTGGTCTCGCTGGTGCGCGTGACCTTGACGGTCTCCGTCGCGGGCGCGGGCAGCGGGCGCGGGCTCACGAGGGCGAACCATCCGGCGACGAGCGCCACCACGAGCAGGGCGATTCCGATGAGGGTGACCCACCGGCGACGGGACCAGCGTTGGCGGGGTCGATGCGTCGGCATGGGGCCCTACTTCCTGAATCGTTCAGCGTTCCCAATGTAGCCGCCGTCACCCAAAATCAGCGGCGGTAGCATCCCCCCATGGCCCTGGACCGGACGTCGACCCTCGCCGGACGCCTCGCGGGGCGCGGGTTCGGCGATCCGCACCACGCCGCCGGCGTCATGGAGCGATGGCTGGAGCGGCACGACGAGGACGCCGTCATGGCGCTCACCGAGGAGACCCTCGCCAGCGCCGACCCCGACCTGGCCCTGGCCGGCTTCGTGCGACTCGCCGAGGAACAGCCCGCCGGCTTCGAGCGCCTGCTCGCCGACCGCGGGACCGCCCGCCGCGTCGCCCGGGTGCTCGGCGGCTCGGTCGCCCTCGGGCACCACCTCGCCGCGCATCCAGCCTCGCTCGCCGAACTCGAGCACGCGCCCACCCGGCGCGACGCCGACGCGCTGCGCCGCGAACTTCTGGACGCCGTCGGCGCCGATCCCGACGCGGCCGCCCCCGTGGCGCGCCCGGGCGCCTCCGACGACCTGCGGCTCGCCTACCGGCGGGCGCTGCTGCGCGTCGCGGCCCGCGACCTGGACGCCGACGACCCCGTCTCCGTCGTCGCCTCGGTCGGCGCCGAGTTGGCCGACCTGGCCGACTCCACCGTCGAGGCGGCGCTGGCCGTGGCGCGGGAGGCGACGCCGGGTCACGAGGCCGTCCGGCTCGCGGTGCTGGCGATGGGCAAGGCGGGCGCGCGCGAGCTGAACTACGTCTCCGACGTCGACGTCATCTACGTCGCCGAGCCCGCCCTCGACGCGGCCGGCGAGCCGGTCGTCGGCGCGGCGGAGGCCGTCGCGGTCGGGACGCGGCTGGCGGCGGCGCTGTCGCGGACGTGCTCGGCGCACACCGCGGCCGGCACGATCTGGCAGGTCGACCCGAACCTGCGCCCCGAGGGCAAGGCCGGCCCGCTGGTCCGGACGCTGGCGTCCATGCGGACCTACTACGAGAAGTGGGCGAAGAACTGGGAGTTCCAGGCGCTGCTGAAGGCCCGACCGATGGCCGGGGACCGCGCGCTGGGGCAGGAGTTCGTCGACCTGGTGGCCCCCATGGTGTGGCGCGTGGCGGACGACGCCCAGTTCGTGGGCGAGACCCAGGCGATGCGTCGCCGGGTCATCTCGCTGATCCCGGCCCGCGAGGCCGCCCAGGAGATCAAGCTCGGCGCCGGCGGCCTGCGCGACACCGAGTTCAGCGTCCAGTTGCTGCAACTGGTGCACGGCCGGGCCGACGACCGGCTGCGGCTCCGCGGCACCTTCGAGGGCCTGGACGCGCTCGTCGCGCACGGCTACGTCGGCCGCGGCGACGGCCGCCAGATCGCCGAGGCCTACGCGCTGCAGCGGGTCCTGGAGCACCGGATCCAGCTGTATCAACTGCGCCGCACCCACCTGATGCCCACCGACGACCTGGGGTTGCGGCGGCTGGCGCGCGCCGCGCACCTCGAGGACGCCGACGCGCTGGCCGCGGCCTGGCGGTCCTCGACCCGCCGCGTGCAGCGGCTGCAGCAGCGCATCTTCTACTCGCCGCTGCTCGAGGCGGTCGCCCGGGTGCCCTCGGAGCAGGTGCGTCTGACCTCGCAGGACGCCGAGACGCGGCTGCGCGCGCTGGGCTTCAACGACACGGGCGCGGCCCTGCGTCACATCGAGGCGCTGTCCACGGGCATGAGCCGGCAGGCCGAGATCCAGCGGCAGCTGCTGCCCGCGATGCTGGGGTGGTTCGCGGCCGGCCCGAACCCCGACCACGGCCTGCTGGCGTTCCGGCAGGTGTCCGAGGCGCTGGGCTCGACCTCGTGGTACCTGCGCGCGCTGCGCGACGAGGGCGCGATGGCGGAGAACCTGGCGCGGGTGCTGGCGTCCAGCCGGTACGCCGTGGACCTGCTGCTGCGGGCGCCGCAGACGGTGCAACTGCTGGGGGAGCACGCGGGGGAGCGACGCCCCGCCGAGGAGATCCGCGCGGAGATGGCCGCGGTCGCCGGGCGGCACCAGGACCAGGGCGCCGCGATCGAGGCCGTGCGCGCGGTGCGGCGCAAGGAACTGCTCCGGGTCGCCACCGCCGACCTGCTCGGGCGCGCCGGCGTCACCGCCGTGGGCGAGGCGCTCAGCGACGTGATGGCGGCCACGCTCGACGTCGGCCTCGAGGTCGCCGCCCGCGGCGTCCAGGACCCGCCCGCGCTGGCGCTGGTCGCGATGGGACGCTGGGGCGGGGGCGAGCTGACGTTCAGCTCCGACGCCGACGCCATGGTCGTGGTCGCGGACTCCGCCGACCCGGAGGCCAACGCGAAGGCGACGAAGATCGTCACCCGGCTGCGCGAGCTGCTGCGGCGTCCCGGGCCGGACCCGGCGGTCGAGATCGACCTGGACCTGCGTCCGGAGGGCAAGGGCGGCCCGATGGTCCGCAGCCTCGCGTCCTACCTGGCCTACTACGAGAAGTGGTCGGCGACCTGGGAGGCGCAGGCGCTGCTGCGCGCCGCGCACGGGGCCGGCGACCCGGGCGTCACCGCGGCGCTGCTCGCGGGCGTGGAGGCGCGCCGGCACCCCGAGGGCGGCCTGTCGGACAAGCAGGTCGCCGAGATCCGCAAGCTCAAGGCCCGGATGGAGACCGAACGGATGCCGCGCGGCACCGACCCGCGGCGCCACGTCAAGCTGGGGCCGGGCGGGCTGTCCGACGTCGAGTGGACCATCCAGCTCGTGCAGCTCCGGCACGCCCACGAGGTGCCCGGGCTGCGCACGCCCGGCACCGCCGCCGCCCTGGACGCCGCCGTCGCGGCCGACCTGCTCGGCGCCGACGACGCCCACGCGCTGCGCGAGGCCTGGGAGATGGCCACGCGGATCCGCAACGCCACGATGCTGCTGCGGGGCCGCGCCGCCGACTCCATCCCCACCGACGCCCGGGAGCGATCCGCGGTCGCGGAACTGCTGGGCTACGCCAAGGGCGAGGCGTCCTTCTTCATCGACGACTGGACGCGCCGGGCGCGCCGGGCCCGCGCCGTGATGGACCGGCTGTTCTGGGGACTGGACTGAGGGTTCCCCCGCCCGCTCGGGGCGGCTGTTCTAGAATCGGAGACGATGACCACGACCCAGTTCACGACCGTCCCGGCCCGCCTGACGGGCTGGGGGCGCACCGCAGCCAGCACCGCCCGGGTGCTCTCCACCCCCGATGTCGACCAGATCGCCGCGGCCGTCGCGCGGGCCGCCGCCGAGCGCGCCGACGGCGCCGGACGTGGCGTCCTGGCCCGCGGCCTGGGCCGCAGCTACGGCGACGTCGCGCAGAACGGCGGCGGCCTCGTCGTCGACATGACCGCGCTCAACACCATCCACGCGATCGACCCGATCACCGCGACCGTCACCGTGGACGCCGGCGTCAGCCTCGACGCCCTGATGCGGGCGGCGCTGCCGTACGGGCTGTGGGTCTCCGTGCTGCCCGGCACCCGCCAGGTGACCGTGGGCGGCGCGATCGGCAACGACGTGCACGGCAAGAACCACCACTCGGCGGGCAGCTTCGGCGACCACGTCGTCTCGATGGACCTGCTCGTCGCGGACGGCCGCGTCCTGACGCTGCGCCCCGGCGGCTCGCCCGACGATCCCGATGCCTCGCTGTTCTGGGCCACCGTCGGCGGCATCGGGCTGACGGGCATCATCCTGCGCGCGACGCTGTCGATGACCCGCACCGAGACGGCCTACTTCCTGGCCGACGGCGTCGTCACCCACACCCTCGACGAGACGATCGCGGCGCACTCGGACGGCTCGGAGGAGCGCTACGACTACTCCTCGGCCTGGTTCGACGCCATCTCCCCGGCGCCCAAGCTGGGCCGGGCGGCGATCAGCCGCGGCAACCTCGCCACCCAGGCGCAGCTGCAGGAGTTCGCCCCCAAGCTCGCGGCGCGCCCGCTGGAGTTCTCCGGCAAGACGTTCGTGACCCTGCCCGACGTGTTCCCCAACGGCCTGGCCAACAAGCTGACCTTCGGCCTGCTGGGTCAGGCGTGGTACCTCAAGTCCGGCGACTACACCGACCAGATCCAGAGCCTCACCGGCTTCTACCACCCGCTCGACATGTTCGGGGAGTGGAACCGCGCCTACGGCACCAAGGGCTTCCTGCAGTACCAGTTCGTGGTGCCGCCCCAGGCCGTGGAGGAGTTCAAGGCGATCATCGGCCAGATCCAGGGCTCGGGGCACTACTCGTTCCTCAACGTGTTCAAGCTGTTCGGCGAGGGCAACCAGGCGCCGCTGTCCTACCCGATGCCGGGCTGGAACGTCTGCGTCGACTTCGCGATCAACCCCGGGCTGTCCGACTTCCTGACCCGGCTGGACGCCCAGGTCGGCGAGTTCGGCGGCCGCCTCTACACCTCCAAGGATTCGCGCACCACCGCCGAGACCTTCCACGCCATGTACCCGCGGATCGACGAGTGGATCGCTACCCGCCGCCGCATCGACCCCGACAACGTCTTCGCCTCCGACATGGCCCGACGACTGGAGCTGCTGTAATGATCGACGCCACCGGCAACCCCGCCAAGATCCTCGTCCTGGGCGGCACGTCCGAGATCGGGCTGGCCATCGCGTCCGAGTACCTCTCGCACGCGCCCGCCGACGTCGTCCTGGCCTGTCAGCCGGGCGACCCGCAGACCGAGGCGGCCGCCGACCAGATGCTGGCCGCGGGGGCGCCTGAGGTGATGGTGATCGACTTCGACGCCACCGCGTTCGACACGCACGCCGCCGTCATCGACGCGGCCTGGGCCGACGGCGACGTGGACGTCGCGATCGTCGCGTTCGGCCTGCTCGGGGACGCCGAGGCGCTCTGGCGGGACCAGGCCAAGGCCGTCCAGATCGCCCAGGTGAACTACACCGGCGCCGTCAGCGTCGGCGTCCTGCTGGGGCAGCGGATGTCCGCGCAGGGCTACGGCCAGATCATCGTCATGAGCTCGGCCGCCGGCGAGAAGGTGCGGCGCTCGAACTTCGTGTACGGCTCGACCAAGGCGGGGCTCGACGGGTTCTACCGCAACCTGGGGGAGGCGCTGCAGCCCGCCGGGGTGAAGGTGCTGGTGATCCGGCCCGGGCAGGTCCGCACGCGGATGTCCGCCGGGGTCAAGGAGGCCCCGCTGACGGTCGACAAGGAGGACGTCGCCCGGCAGGCGGTGGACGCCGCCCGCGACGGCAAGGCGCTGATCTGGGCGCCGCCGCTGTTCCAGCTGGTGATGCTGGTGCTCAAGCACATCCCGGGCCCGATCTTCCGCAAGCTGCCGATCTAGCCCGCCTCCGTTCGGCGTCCGCAGCGCCGCCGCCAGGGGCACGCGGCGGAACCGGCTACTCGCCGGGGTAGACGACCCCGACCTGCGCGCGCACCTCGTCGAGCGTGGCCATGATCGCCACCGACTCGGCCCAGGGGAGCCAGGGCGACTCCTGGCGGCCCTGCTCGACCAGCGTCGCGAAGTGCGCCGCCTGGTGGGCGAGCCCTCCCGAGCGCGTGATGACCGGCTCCGGGCTGGAGACGCGGTCGCCCGCGAGCGGGACGAGCGTGAGCGACTGCGGGTTGTAGAACGGCCCGCCGATCTCCACGCGTCCGGCGCTGCCGGAGACGGCGGCGGTCGTCGGCGTCCGGGCGGCCAGCGTCGTGCCGAGCAGCGCGTGCGCGTCCGTGCCGGGGTGGCCGTCCAGGACCATCGACACCGTGCGGTCCACGCCGGTGTCGGTCAGCGTCCCGCGGGCCGTGACGCGCGTCGGGGTGCCCAGCACGAAGCTGGCGAACGAGACCGGGTAGATGCCGAGGTCGAGCAGGGCCCCGCCGGCGGCGTCCGGGTCGAACATGCGGTGCCGCGGGTCGGGCGGGAAGAACTGCCCGTGGTCGGCGTGCACCGAGACGAGCTCGCCCAGCGCCCCGTCGGCCAGCAGCTGCCGCAGGACGTCGATGTGGGGCAGGAAGCGCGTCCACATCGCCTCCATCAGGGTGACGCCGGCGGCGCGGGCGGCGTCCACGACGGCCTGGGCCTGCCCGGCGTCCTGGGTGAAGGACTTCTCGACCAGCACGTGCTTGCCGGCCTCGATGGCCGCGAGCGCCTGCTCGGCGTGCCGGCTGTGCGGCGAGGCGACGTAGACGACGTCGACGCCGGGATCGGCCAGCAACTGCTCGTAGGAGCCGTGGGCGCGCTCCAGCCCGTGCTCGTGGGCGAACTCCTGGGCGCGCGCCGTGGAGCGCGACCCGCACGCCACCACCCGCTGCGTCGTGTGGGCGGCCAGGGCGCGGACGAAGCTGGACGCGATGCCGCCGGGGGCCAGGATCCCCCAGCGCAGGACGGGCGCGTCGGCGGGATCGGGGACGCGGGTGAGCGGCAGTGAAGTCACGGGGGTCAGCCTAGGGGAACGGCCGCCGCGTCCGGCCGGGGTCGTGCCACGATGGAGCCCCCGACAGGAAGTGAGCGCACCGTGATCCCAGCCGTTGTCGACCGTCGATTCCTCGACGAGCACCCCGACGCCGTCCTCGCCGACGTGCGGTGGTACCTCGACGGCCGCTCGGGCCGGGACGCCTGGCTCGGCGGGCACCTCCCCGGCGCCGTGTTCGTCGACCTCAACACCGTGCTCGCGGGGCCGGCCACGCCCGAGGCGGGCCGGCACCCGCTGCCCGAGCCGGAGGCCTTCGCCGAGGCGCTGGCCGCGCTCGGGATCGCGGACTCCGACACCGTCGTCGCCTACGACGACGCGGGCGGCGCCTCCGCCGGCCGACTGGTGTGGCTCCTGCGCAACATCGGGGTGGACGCCGCCCTGCTCGACGGCGGCATCGGTGCCTGGGAGGGGCCGCTCGACACCGGCGAGACCACCCGGCCGGCCGCGGCGTTCGCCGCGCGTCCGTGGGACGCCGCGACCCTGGCCACCATCGACGACGCCGCCACCGCGTTCCACGTCGTCGACGCCCGGGCGGGCGCTCGCTACCGCGGGGAGACCGAGCCCGTCGACCCGCGCGCCGGCCACATCCCGGGCGCGATCAACATCCCGTTCCCCGGCAACCTGGACGCCGACCAGCGCTTCCTGCCGCCCGACGTCCTGCGCGCCCGGTTCGAGGAGGCGGGCATCATCGACGCCTCGGCCGTGGTCGTGTACTGCGGCTCCGGGGTGACGGCGTGCCACAACCTCCTGGCCCTGGAGCACGCCGGCCTGGGTCGCGCCCGGCTCTACCCTGGCTCGTGGTCGCAGTACGCCGCGACGACGCGTCCGGAGGCGACGGGAGCGGCACCGGGGGAGCGGCCGCCGGCCGACCCCGACGGCGTCACCCGCTGAGCCGCGCCCGGCCACGCGCCGGCGGATGCCCGGCCCACCTCCGGTCAGCCTTCGCGCCGGTCGGCGCCCGGACGACCTCGGGTCAGCCTGGTCGGCGCCGGACGACCTCCGGGTCAGCCCTCGGCGGTGTAGTGCTCCTTCAGCGCCGGGTAGTAGTCGTCCCAGGCGACCGCGCCCACATCGCCCCCCGTCTCGGAGGCGACCAGCCGGTCGAGGTAGTACTCCCAGCCCGGGCCGACGTCGGAGGCCGCCTCGGCGGTCAGGTCGCGCTGCTCGAACGTGAGCGTGGTGACGCCGTCCTCCTCCTCGAGGTCGAGGTACAGCGTCCAGGCGTCACCGTTCAGGTCCTGGCGCACCGTCAGCCCCGTGGGGGCGTGGCACCGCAGCACCTCCATGGCCGAGGGCTCGGTGGCGCCCTCGGCGGTCATCAGGAAGTCGACCGTCCCGGTGGCGGGGTCGCCGGACCAGGTGCCGATCCACGGCGCGAGCCGCTCCGGCTCGGTGATCGCCGCCCAGACCTCGGCGAGCGGCGCGTGGAACTCCCGGGTCAGCACGATGTCGTTCAGGTCGCCGCGGGGGACCAGGCGTCCGGTGGGGGTCTTCGACATGACTGCCTCCTGCATCGGTGTGGGGAACCAGGATCCCACGATCGACCCCGTTCGTCCCTGTCAGGCGGCGGTGCAGCCCGCGCCCCGGCGGTCGCCACCAAACGGCCGTCCGGACGCTGTGGGCGGCCCCTGCGCCTCGGTGAACGACGAGCCCGCACGGGCGGCGAGCGCCTGCGGCGTTCGCGTCCCGTGCGGGCCGTGTGCGGTCAGGGGCGACGAACCCGCCGGCCGGAGGAATCGGTCACAGGTCGAAGTACATCTCGAACTCGTGCGGGTGCGGGCGCAGCCGCAGGGCGTCGATGTCCTCGCGCTTGAGGTCGACCCACGCCTCGATCAGGTCGGGGGTGAACACGTCCCCGGCGAGCAGGAAGTCGTGGTCGGCCTCCAGGGCGTCCAGGGCCTCGCCCAGCGACGCGGGGACCTGGGCGATCTCCGCGTGCTCGTCGGGCGGGAGCTCGTAGAGATCCTTGTCGATCGGGGCGGGTGGCTCGATCTTGTTCTGGATGCCGTCCAGTCCGGCCAGCAGCATGGCGGCGAAGGCCAGGTACGGGTTGGCCGACGGGTCGGGGCAGCGGAACTCCATGCGCTTGGCCTTGGGGGAGGGGCCGGTCAGCGGGATCCGGATGCAGGCGGAGCGGTTACGCTGGCTGTAGACCAGGTTCACCGGGGCCTCGAAGCCGGGGACGAGCCGGTGGTAGGAGTTCGCGGTCGGGTTCGTGAACGCGAGCAGCGCCGGGGCGTGGTGCAGGATGCCGCCGATGTACCAGCGCGCCAGGTCGGACAGGCCCGCGTAGCCGGCCTCGTCGGCGAACAGCGGGTCGCCGTCCTTCCAGATGGACTGGTGCACGTGCATGCCCGAACCGTTGTCGCCGAAGATGGGCTTGGGCATGAAGGTCGCGGTCTTGCCGGCCTCCCAGGCGGTGTTCTTGACGACGTACTTGTACTTCATGACGTTGTCCGCGGCGCGCAGCAGCGTGTCGAACTTGGTGGCGATCTCGCCCTGGCCGGCGGTGCCGACCTCGTGGTGGGCGCGCTCGATGATCAGGCCGACGTCCTGCAGGTGGCGCACCATGTCGTCGCGCAGGTCGCCGAAGTGGTCCACCGGGGCGACGGGGAAGTAGCCGCCCTTGTACTTCACCTTGTAGCCGCGGTTGGCGTGCCCGTCGATGTCGGTCTCGGCGCCGGAGGCCCAAGCGCCCGCGTCGGACTCGATGAAGTAGTAGGAGGCATTCGCCTTCGTTTCGAAACGCACGGAATCGAAGACGTAGAACTCGGCCTCGGGGCCCATGAACGCGGTATCGCCGATTCCGGTTGACTTCAGGTATTCCTCGGCCTTCCGCGCGATATTGCGCGGGTCGCGGCTGTAGGGCTCCTTGGTGATCGGATCGTGCACGAACCAGTTCATGTTCAGCGTCCTGCTCTTGCGGAACGGATCCATGTACGCGGAGGTGGGATCGGGCAGCAGCGCCATGTCCGACTCGTGGATCTTCTGGAACCCGCGGATCGAGCTGCCGTCGAAGCTCAGGCCCTCCTCGATGATGTCGGCGGTCAGGAACTTCGCCGGGATGGTGAAGTGCTGCATCACGCCGGGCAGGTCGCAGAAGCGGACGTCGATCGTCTCGATGTCGTTGTCGGCGATGTAGGCGAGGAGGTCGTCGGCGCCTTGGAACATGGGTCCTCCGAGTTGGTAGGTGTCTGACGTCCATCGACGCTACTCAGCCAGGATCACCGGCCAGTGTCGCCCGTGTTTCGGCGGTGTTACAGCACCCCGGTACGCTTCCGGACGTGACGCAGGCACTCGATCATCCCGGCCACAGCCTCGGCCTGCCCGAGTCCGGACGCGGGGCGCTGGCCCCCTGGCGGGCCCGGGTGAGCGCTCTGGTGATCGACTGGGGGGCCAGCATGGCCGTCGCGGTCGGCGCCTTCGGCGGCGGCGTCTTCGAGGCCAACACGTGGCGCTCGTTCATGATCCTGGCGGTGTTCTTCGTCCAGAAGGCGCTGCTGACGGCCTTCACGGGCAGCAGCTTCGGCCAGTTGATCACGGGCGTCGGCATCCGCCGGACCGACGGGTCGCCGGTCGGCCTGTGGCGGGCCGTCGTGCGGTCGGCCATGGTCTGCCTGGTGCTGCCGGCGGTCGTCGTCGGACCCGACCGCAGGGGCCTGGACGACCTCGCCCTGGGCACGGTCGTCGTGAACCGCCGCTGATCACTTTTCACTTAGCCACTTGGGGATTCGTCACGCTTGGGTAACGAATGGGAATCGGTTTGTACCACTCCTTGCCCAGCCCGCTTTCGGGATGTGTACGGTTCAGGCACGACTCCCAGCTACCCGTTTTCGGGCAGGTGGTCAGCCTAGAGAGTCCCGCAGGGGGTTCTCCCGCACTCTTGGAGGAACATTGAGCAAGCGCAAGCTTCTCGCCGCAGCAGGCATCGTCCTGTCCAGCGCGCTGGCCCTGTCGGCCTGCACGCCGCCGACGCCGCAGGCGACGACCACCGCGAACACCGCGCCCAAGTCCATCAACGTCGCGTGGAACCAGGCGTTCTACAGCTACAACAACAACACCGACTACGGCAACGCCACGGCGAACGCCAACGTCATCTACATGGCCAACGACAACATCGCCTACTACGACAAGGATCTGAAGCTCGCTCAGAACCCGTCGTTCGGCAAGATGGAGAAGATCAGCGACAGCCCGCTGAAGGTCAAGGTCACCTTCGCCGACACCGCTTCGTGGTCCGACGGCACCCCCGTCGACGCCTCCGACGCGCTGCTGATGTGGGGCAGCCTGTCCGGCCACTTCAACACGAAGGAAGACGTCGAGCAGGACGACGAGGGCAACGTCGGCGCCAACGAGGGCAGCGACGTGTTCTTCAACGGTTCCTCGCCGGGCTACGGTCTGATCACCGACTTCCCGGAGATCTCCGACGACAACAAGTCCATCACCTACACCTGGTCGAAGCCGTACGTCGACTGGGAGATCCTGATGGCGACCCCGACCGGCGTCCCGGCCCACATCGTCGCCAAGCGCGCCCTGGGCACCGCTGACGCCGCCGCGTCCAAGAAGGCCTTCGTCGAGGCGTTCAAGAACAAGGACAACGCCGCGCTGTCGAAGATCTCCAACGTCTTCAACAACGACTTCAACTTCAAGTCGATGCCGGCCGACAAGGAACTCCTCGTCGGTTCGGGTCCGTACACCATCACGGACCTGAAGGAGGAGCAGTACACCACGCTCGAGAAGAACCCGAACTACAAGGGTTCGCACAAGCCGTCGATCGACAAGGTGACCATCCGCATCACCCCGGATCCGCAGGCCTCGGTGCAGGCGCTGCAGAACGGTGAGATCCTCGTCACCCAGCCGCAGTCGACCGCCGACATCCTCAAGCAGCTCCAGGGCATGCAGAACGTGTCGGTCCTGACGCAGAACGGCGGCACCTACGAGCACGTCGACACCGTCTTCACCAACGGCGGCCCGTTCGACCCGGCCAAGTACGGCGGCGACGCCGAGAAGGCCAAGAAGGTCCGCCAGGCGTTCCTGCAGACCATCCCGCGCCAGAAGATCATCGACAACATCATCAAGCCGCTGAACCCGACCGCCGAACTGCGGAACTCGTTCACCACGGTTCCCGATGACAAGGCCGCCTACGGCCCGATCACGCAGGCCAACGGCATGGAGGCCACCTACGGCGGCGGCTCGAACACCGACAAGGCCAAGGCTCTCCTGGCCGAGGCCGGCGTCACCAACCCGACCGTGCGCATCATGTACGCCTCGAACAACACCCGTCGTCAGCAGGAGTTCCAGCTGATCAAGGAGGCCGGCGAGGCCGCGGGCTTCAAGATCGAGGACGTCGGCAGCAAGGACTGGGGCCAGCTGCTCAAGCAGCCGAACCAGTACGACGCGTCGCTGTTCGGGTGGCAGTCCACCTCGACCGGTGTCGCCGAGGTTGCTCCGAACTACCTGAGCACCGGCCAGAACAACTACGGCAAGTACAAGAACGATTCGGTGGACGCGCAGCTGAACGAGCTGAACGTCACCACCGACACCGCCAAGCAGCTCGAGATCCTCAAGAGCGTCGAGAAGCAGCTGGTCGACGATGCCTTCGGCATCACCATCTTCCAGTTCCCCGAGGTCACGGGAATCAGCAGCAAGATCCAGAACGTTTCGTCGATCCCGTTGTCGCCGAACTACTACTGGAACTTCTGGGAGTGGAAGGTCTCCTGACCTTTCCGGTCATCACCGCGTAACATCCTCCGGTGGGGCGTCAGCGAGCCTGACGCCCCACCGGCGGGTGACGGGGCCTCTCGGGCCCCCTCGCATGTCCAGCCCCCGTTCCCTGCTCAATCTCGAGGTACCTATGGCCCGCTTCCTAGCCCGACGGCTCGCGCTCGCGCTCGGCATCCTTTTGGTGTTGTCATTCGTCATGTACGGCCTGCTGGAGATCGCGCTCGATCCCCTGGCCGACCTTCGCGAGAACCCCGCCCCCAACCGCGAAGAGCTCATCGCGAACCGTGTCCGGCTCCTCCACCTCGACCTGCCGTGGTTCCAGCGGTACTTCATGTGGCTGGGCAGTTTCATCCAGGGTGACTTCGGCATCGCATGGAAGACCATGCAGCCCGTCGGCTCCCTCGCCGCGAACGCGATCGCCACCTCGGTGCAGCTGATCTTCGCGGCCAGCATCATCTCGGTGATCACCGGCGTCACGATCGGCCTCATCTCGGCCCTGCGCCAGTACACGTCTTTCGACTACGTCATCACCTTCGTGTCGTTCCTGCTCTACTCGCTGCCCGTCTTCTGGGTCGCGGTGCTGTTGAAGCAGTTCTTCGCCATCGGCGTCAACGACTACATCGCCAACCCGACCATCAACTGGCCGGCGGTCATCATCGTCAGCGTCCTGTCGGGCCTGTTCTGGGCCGGGGCGCTGGGCGGACGACGCCGCAAGAAGCTGATCACCTTCGCCGGCGCCTTCATGGTCACCCTCGGCGTCCTGGCAGCGCTGCTGCTGTCGGGCTGGGTGGGCAACCCCTCGATCGGCATCATCGGGATCGCACTGGTCTCGCTGGCCATGGCGGTCGTCGTGACCGCGCTGTTCGCCGGCATGAACAACAAGCGTGCCCTCTACTCGGCCCTCACCGCAGCCGTGGTCGGCACGGTCGCCTGGTGGCCGCTGCAGTTCCTCTTCTTCTACCAGGAGATGAACTGGCTGTGGATGATCGGCCTGCTGGCCCTCGCCATGGTCGTGTGCGCCGGCATCGGCTGGCTGTTCGGGGACCGGACAAGAACGTCTCGATCCGCGGCGCCATGATCGTCGGGCTCGTCACCAGCGTCCTGATCTTCCTGGATCGCGTCCTGCAGACCTGGGGCCAGTACTACAACTCCAGCGAGATCAACGGCCGCCCGATCGCCACGCTGGGCTCCGAGACGCCCGGCCTCAACGCCGACTTCTGGATGAGCCAACTCGACCGCGCCACGCACCTGGTGCTGCCGACCATCGCGCTGGTCCTGATCTCGTTCGCGACCTACACCCGCTACGAGCGCGGCGCGATGCTCGAGGTGATGAACCAGGACTACATCCGCACGGCGCGGGCCAAGGGCCTCTCCGAGCGCGTGGTCATCGTCCGCCACGCCCTGCGCAACGCGCTCATGCCGCTCGCCTCGATCGTCCCGGTCGACTTCATCACCCTCATCGGCGGTGCGGTCATCACCGAGACGATCTTCAGTTGGGCGGGCATGGGCCGACTCTTCATCGACTCCATGAACAACCAGGAAGTCGATCCCGTGATGTTCTACATCATGCTCACCGGCGCGTTGGCGATGATCGCCAACCTGGTCGCCGACTTCCTGTACGCCGTCATCGACCCCAGGATCCGGGTGAACGCATGAGCAACGACAACGAGCGCAACCAGACCCCGGGTCCCGATGAGGAGCGGCATGTGCGCGACCGCTTCGACGAGGCGATCCCCGAGGGGCCGCTGCACGACCGGGAGATCGCCCTGGATCCCGAGGACGCCGGGGAACACGCCGTGAAGGTGGCGTCGGGCGGTGACGCCTTCGGCCGCGGCGAAGGCGTCGGCGAGGGCAAGGAGGTCCAGGGGATGTCCCAGGGCCAGATCGTGTGGAGCCGGTTCATCCGGCACCGCGGCGCGATCTTCGGCCTGATCACCCTCTCGCTGGTCATCCTGCTGTCGGTGATCTCGATGGGGATCGGCCCGATCAACGGCCTGTGGCGCGACCAGGAACTGCGGTCCGGCGACGTCATCAACGGTGGCGCCCCGACGCTGCAGATCCCGGGCATCAACGGGAACACCTTCAGCATCGGCATGTTCCCCTTCGGCCAGGACTCCCTGGGGCGCGACTACTTCGCCCAGGTGATGATGGGCGTCCAGACGTCGCTGTTCGTCGCGTTCGTGCTCGGCGCGGTCGCGCTGATCATCGGCGTCACGATCGGCTCGCTGGCCGGCTACTACCGCGGCTGGGTCGACATGGCGCTCATGCGCATGACCGACCTCGTCATCACGCTGCCCGTCATCGTGCTGGGCGCCGTCCTCGGCTCGCTGATCTCCAAGCTGCCGCTGCGCCTCAACGCGGGTCCCGAGGTCGCGATCTGGCTCCGCGAGAACATGCCGCTGCTGCTGGCCGTGGCGCTCGGCTGCGTCCTGTGGACCGGCCTGGCGCGCCTGGTGCGGTCGGAGTTCCTGACCCTGCGCGAGCGGGAGTTCGTCGACTCGGCCCGCGTCGCCGGCGCCAGCGACTGGCGGATCATCACCAAGCACATGCTGCCCAACGCCGTCGGCGTCATCGTGGTCAACGTCACGTTGATGATGTCCTCGGCGGTCACCCTCGAGGCGGCGCTCTCCTTCGTCGGCTTCGGCATCCAGGCGCCCGCGGTGTCGCTGGGCCGCCTGATCTCGGAGAACCAGGGCGCCTTCTCGACGCGGCCGTGGCTGTTCTGGTGGCCGGGCCTGTTCATCATCCTGATCGCGCTGTCGATCAACTTCATCGGCGACGGCCTCCGCGACGCCTTCGACCCGAGGACCAAGCGGATCCCCTCGGCGCGCGCCATGCGCAAGGCCGAGGCCCAGTTGGCCGAGAAGAAGGCCAGGGTGGCCGCCGACGCTCAGGGAGGGGCCCGATGATCGGCCGCAAGAAGTCCGAGGAAGCCGTGCCGGAGAACACCTCCGCGTTCACGAAGTCGATCAAGCTGAGCCGCGACACCGGCGGCCCGGTCGCCATGGGCGACACGATCCTGACCGTGAAGGACCTGACGGTCCAGTTCTGGGTCGGCGACGAGTGGTTCACCGCGGTGGACAAGCTCTCCTACACGCTGAAGGCCGGCGAGGTGCTGGCGATCGTGGGCGAGTCGGGTTCGGGCAAGACCCAGTCGTCGATGAGCCTGCTGGGCCTGCTGCCGCCCACCGGCCGCGCGACCGGATCGGCCAACCTCAAGGGCACCGAGCTGGTCGGGATGTCGATCCAGGAGCTGCGCGAGATCCGCGGCAACGAGGTCTCGATCATCTTCCAGGAGCCGATGACGGCGCTGAACCCGGTCTACACCGTGGGGTTCCAGATCGTGGAGACCCTGCGCACGCACTACCTGATGAGCCCGACCGTGGCCAAGGAGCGGGCCATCGAGCTGATGACGCTCGTGGAGATCCCCAGCCCCGCGGACAGCTTCGACAAGTTCCCCCACCAGCTCTCGGGCGGCCAGCGGCAGCGCATCATGATCGCCCAGGCGCTCGCGTGCGAGCCGAAGCTCCTGATCGCCGACGAGCCGACCACGGCCCTCGACGTGACGGTGCAGGCAGAGATCCTGAAGCTGATGCGGGACCTGCGCGAGCGGGTCAGCGCCGGCATCATCCTCATCACGCACGACATGGGCGTGGTGGCCGACATGGCGGACCGCATCATCGTCATGAAGGACGGCGTCGTCGTCGAGCACGGCACGAGCCAGGAGATCTTCAAGAACCCGCAGCACCCCTACACCCAGCAACTGCTGGCCGCGGTGCCGCACCTGGCCGAGCACGTGGACGGGGACGAGCTGAGCGGGCCGCCGCAGACCATCATCATGGTCGACGACGTTCCCGTGCCGCTGTCGGAGCCCCGCTCGGACAAGCCCCGGCCCTCCTGATGGACGACGTGGCGATCGTCTACCCCAAGCAGGGACGCCGCCCCGAGTTCCGCGCCGCCGAGCACATCAACCTGCGCATCGACCAGGGCGAGGTGATCGGCCTGGTCGGGGAGTCCGGCTCGGGCAAGACCACGATCGGACGCGCCGCGGTGGCCCTGCTGCCGGTGCGCGAGGGTAAGCTGGTCGTCGCCGGCCACGACATCACCAACGCGTCGATGAACGAGCTCAAGCCGTTCCGCAAGACCGTCGGCATCGTGTTCCAGGACCCGGGCAGCTCGCTCAACCCGCGCCTGCCCGTGGGGAGTCCATCGGCGAGCCGATGCTGCTGCACGAGGGCCTCAAGGGCGCCGAGCTCAGCAAGCGCGTCGAGGCCCTGCTCGACTCGGTGCACCTGCCGCGCGCCATGCGCAACCGCTACCCGCACGAGCTGTCGGGCGGCCAGCGGCAGCGCATCGGCATCGCCCGGGCGCTGGCGCTGAACCCGAAGCTGCTGATCGCCGACGAACCCACCTCGGCGCTCGACGTGTCGGTGCAGGCGCGCGTGCTGGACCTGTTCAAGGACCTGCAGGCCGAGTACGGCTTCGCCTGCCTGTTCATCAGCCACGACCTGGCGGTCGTCGAGCAGGTGTCCAGCCGGATCGCGGTCATGCACCACGGCCATCTCGTCGAGGTCGGGGACACCCTCGACATCGTCACCCGGCCCCAGCACCCCTACACCCAGCGGCTGCTGTCGGCCGTCCCGGTGCCGGACCCCGACGAGCAGCGCAAGCGGCGCGAGCTGCGCGACGCGATCATCGAGGAGCAGCACATCGTCTCCTGACGATCGGCCCCACCCGCGCCCGTGCCGGGTGGGGCTGTCTCCTCCCCGGGGGTAGGCTGGCCGGATGACCGAGCCAGTCCCGCGCGCCCACGTGATAACGGTGTCCGACCGTTGCCACGCCGGCGAGCGCACGGACGCCTCGGGGCCGGCCGCCATCGCCGCGCTCGCCGCGGCGGGGTTCAACACCACGGCCTCGCTCGTCCCGGACGGGCCCGAGCCGGTCGCGGCGGCGATCCGGGAGGCGACCGCCTCCGGCGCCCGGCTGGTGATCACGTCCGGGGCACCGGGCTGGCGCCCCGCGACCTGACGCCCGAGGGCACCCGCACCGTCATCGAGCGGGAGGTGCCCGGGCTCGCCGAACTGCTGCGCAGCACCCCTGGCAAGCCGCATGCCTACCTGAGCCGCGGCGTCGCCGGCACGCTCGGGGACGCGCTGGTGGTGAACCTGCCGGGCAGCCCGAAGGCCGTCGTCGAGGGCCTGGCCATGCTGCTGCCGCTCGTGCCGCACATCCTCGACCAACTCGCAGGAGGAGACCACTGATGCCCGTCATCCACACCGCCGTCACCCGGGAGGTGCTGGACGCCGCCGCGCACGAAGCGCTCGTCACGGACCCGACCGCCGGGGCGGCCGTCTGCTTCACCGGCATGATCCGCGACCACGACCCCGAGGCCGCCGGCGAGGTGACCGGCATCGAGTACACCCATCACCCCGACGCGGACGCGATGCTGGCCGCCATGGTCGCGCGCGTCCTGGGCGACGCCGACCCGCGGGGGGAGGCGCGCGTCGCGGTCTCGCACCGCGTCGGACACCTCGACGTCGGGGAGCTCGCCCTGGTGTGCTGCGTCTCCACCCCGCACCGCGCCGAGGCGTTCGCCCTCTGCTCGGCGATCGTCGAGGTGATCAAGGCAGAACTCCCGATCTGGAAGCGCCAGCTCGAGTCGGACGGCCGGACCGTCTGGTCGGGCCTCGGGCTGGGGGAGGAGCGCCCGTGAGGGAGTTGCCGCTGCTCATGGACGGCCACGGACGCGAGCACCGCGATCTGCGCATCTCGCTGACCGACCACTGCAACCTGCGCTGCACCTACTGCATGCCCGCCGAGGGGTGCCGTGGCTGCCCAAGGCGAACCTGCTCACCCTGGACGAGCTGCTGCGCATCGTGGCGGTCGCGGTGGACGCGGGCGTCACCGAGGTGCGCCTGACAGGCGGGGAGCCGCTGCTGCGTCCCGACATCGTGGCGATCGTCGGCGGCATCGCAGCGTTGGAGGGCCCGCAGGGGCACCCGGAGGTCTCCATGACCACCAACGGCATCGGGCTGCGCACCACCGCGGGCGCGCTCGCCGAGGCGGGCCTGACTCGGGTGAACATCTCCCTCGACACGCTGCGGCCCGACCGGTTCAAGCAGCTGTCCCGCCGGGACCGGTTCGACGACACCCTGGCCGGCATCGCCGCCTCCCAGGCCGCGGGCATGACGCCGCTGAAGCTCAACACGGTGCTGATGCGCGGCATCAACGACGACGAGCCGATCGACCTGCTGCGGTACGCCCTCGACCTGGGCGCCGAGCTGCGCTTCATCGAGCAGATGCCGCTGGACGCCGGCCACACCTGGACCCGCGAGGGGATGATCACCGCCGACGAGATCCAGGCGGCGGTCGAGCGGTCGTTCGACCTCACCCCGCTCCCTGGGCGCGGGGCGGCGCCGGCCGAGCGCTTCGAGGTGCGGCTCAAGGGCAGGACCCGGCCACCGAGCGCCTCGGCACGGTGGGCATCATCGCGTCGGTGACGCGGCCGTTCTGCGGCGACTGCGACCGGATCCGGCTCACCGCCGACGGCCAGCTGCGCAACTGCCTGTTCGCGACCGGTGAGGCGGACCTGCGGACGCCGCTGCGCGCGGGCGCCGACGACGCGGCGCTGCGGGCCCTGATCCACGAGAACCTGGCGGCGAAGCTGCCCGGGCATGGCATCAACGATCCGGGGTTCCTGCAGCCGCGGCGTCCGATGAGCGCGATCGGCGGCTGAGCCGCTCCTAGCCGCCGGCGAACGGCGGCAGCACGTCCACCAGCGAGCCGTCGGCCAGCGGCGCCTCGGGGAGTCGACGTGCGTGCCGTCCACCAGGATGGAGCAGCGCTCCAGGACCCGGGCGAAGTCGGGGCCGTGCGCGGCGACGAGCGCCTGCCGCAGCGCGCCCAGGGTGTCGGCGTCGACGGTCTCGGCGTTGGTGCCGGACGCCTCGGCGGCGGCGGCGAAGTAGCGGACCTTAGCCATGGGGGTTCTCCTCGGGTCGCGGGGCGGTGTCGAGCGCGTCCTGCAGGCGCGCCATGAGAGCGGTCGGGTCGACGTCGGGGTGCTCGCGCAGCGCCAGGCCGGCGATGAAGGACGCCACGGGGGCCATCGGGCGGGCGCCGGAGTGCGCGACGCGGCGCGTCATCCGCAGCACCGCGTGCTCGTCGGCCACCGCGGGATCGGCCCCCACCCGGCGGCACGCGTCCGCCACGAACGCGGACCAGGCGGCGCGCTCGGCCGGATCGTCGGGCTCGGCCTGCGCCGGGTGGCTGCGGATCCACAGCTCGAGCTGCTCGGGGTGTCCAGGTCCTCCACGGAGGCGCCGTCAGGATCCACCGGCAGCAGGGCCAGGTTCGCCATGACGCCGCGGACCGACCGGTTGGCCGGGTCGCCCCACGCGTCGAAGGCGCGCCGGAGCGCGTCGGTGCGGTAGAAGGCGAGCAGGTGCTGCAGTTCGCCGCCCTCGTCGCGCAGCGCCAGGCCGTCGGCCTCCTCGGGCGCGGACGCCAGCGCGCGGCGCAGCGTCGCGACGGCGTCCGGGGCGCCGGGCAGGTCGCAGGCTAGGACGAGCGTCCAGCCCGCGGGGAGGCCACGGCGTCGAGCCCGGCCAGCACCCCGGCGGCCGGTCCCGTGCCGGCGGGCTCCTCGCGGGTCAGCAGGACGCCGGGGGGCACCGCCACGTCGCCGACGACCACGGTGGTCGAAGCGCCGGTCGTCGCGCGGAGCACGATGTCGAGCAGGCGCTCGCCGCCGACGTCGAGGTCGGCCTTGGAGACGTGGCCCATCCGCGAGCCCTGGCCGCCGGCCACCACGACGGCGTCGAAGTCGGTGCCCATGCCTCAGTCCTCTCGGGTCCAGGTGCCGGAGCGGCCGCCCTGTTTGGACAGCAGCTTGATGTCGGTGATGTGGGCGGAACGATCCAGCCCCTTGACCATATCGATCACGGCGAGCGCCGCGACGCTGACCGAGGTCAGCGCCTCCATCTCGACGCCGGTGCGGTCGGCGGTGCGGACGGTGGCGACGATCTCGACGCCGTCGTCGACGATCTCCAGGTCGACGGTGCAGCCGTGGACGCCGATGGTGTGGGCCAGCGGCAGCAGGTCGGGGGTCTTCTTCGCCGCCTGGATGCCGGCGATCCGCGCCACGGCGATGACGTCGCCCTTGGGGACGCCGCCGTCGCGCAGCAGCGCGATCACGTCGGGGGCGACCGCGACCCGGCCGGAGGCGGTCGCCGCGCGCACGGTCGCCTGCTTGGCCGTCACGTCGACCATGCGGGCCGAGCCCGAGGCGTCCAGGTGGGTGAAGGGCATGGTCACGGCAGCCTCCTGACGGTGAGGGCGTCGCCGGGCGACACCTCGGTGACGTCCTCGGGACGGCCGCCAACGCGTCGGCGGCCACCAGCGAGGTGACCATGTGGGACGCCGACCCGCGCCGGTGGGCGGGCCGGACGACCTGGCGGCCCTCGGCGTCCACGTCGAGCTGGACGGGCACGAGTTGGCGGCGGCCCCGCGGCGAGGTCCAGGCCTCGCCGGCGATCGCCGTGGTCCAGCCGCGGTCGGGGCGGTCCAGCAGCCGGTCCAGCGCGGCGGAGACGAACAACTCGTAGCTCACCGACGCCGACAGCGGGTTGCCCGGCAGGCAGACCACGGGGACGCCCCGGCTGCCCCAGCGGGCCCAGCCCTGCGGCTTGCCCGGCTGCATCCGGACGTGGCGGAAGCGTGCCCCGCGCGTTCCAGGACGATGCGGGTGACGTCGGCGTCCCCGACGCTGACGCCGCCGGAGACGACGATCAGGTCGCAGCGGGCCGCGAGCGCTTCCAGCGCCTGGGTGAGCGCGGCGGGAGTGTCCTCGACGGCTCCGGCCACCAGCGGGATCGCGCCGTCGCGGGCGACCGCGGCACCCAGGAAGGTGGCGTTCGACTCGTAGATCTGGCCGCGCCGCAGGGGCTGCCCGGGCGCGACGAGCTCGTCGCCGGTGGCGATGATGCCGACCCACGGCCGCCGGACGCACTCGATCGTGGCAGCGCCGGCCGCCGCGGCGGCGGCGAGGGCGCGCGGACCCAGCACGGTGCCCGCCGGCAGCACCTGGTCGCCGGCGCGGACGTCCTCCCCGGCGCCGCGGATGTGCTGCCCGGGCCGCACCTCGGCGGCGAGCCGGATCCGGTCGGGCCCCAGTTCGACGACCTCCTCGACGGGGATGACGGCGTCCGCGCCCGACGGCACGGGCGCCCCGGTCATGATCCGCACGGCCTCGCCGCGGCCCAGGAGCGGGTCGGCGTCCGACCCGGCGAAGACGTCGCCGACCACCGACAGCTCGACGCCCGGCGAGGCGTCCGCGACGCGCAGCGCGAACCCGTCCATCGCGGAGTTGGCGAACGCCGGCACGTGGCCGCGCGCCAGCACCGGCTCGGCGAGGGTGCGTCCGGCGGCCTCGCGCAGCGGCACCGCTTCGGACGCCGCCTCGGGCCGCACGAGCGCCAGCACCTCGGCGAGGTACTCCTCGACCGACAGGACGGGGCGGGTGGTCGCCGCCATCAGTAGCGGGCCTTCTCGGGTTCGACGTCGTCGATCCAGGACAGGATGCCCCCGGCCAGCACGCGGACGCGGGTGAAGCCGGCCGCCTCCAGCGACGCGGCGGCGGCTTCGGCGCGCGGCTGCACCTTGCAGTGGACGACCAGGTCGGCGTCCCGGGGCAGGTCCGGGGCGCCGGACAGCACCTCGCCCAGCGGGATCCGCACCGAGCCGTCGATGGCCGCGATGGCGACCTCGGCGGGCTCCCGGACGTCCAGGACGGTCGGCGGGGACTCCCCGTCGAGCTCCGCGGCGAGGTCGGTCGGCGTGATGAGCGTGAACACGGGTTGCTCCTTGGTCGGTTCCGGTGCGGCGGTGTCGGCGCTGCGGTCGCGCGGACGCAGCGGGATGGCGGTGACGGAGGCGTCCAGGAGGTCGACGAACGCGATCCGGCCCAGCAGGGGCGATCCGACGCCGCAGATCAACTTGACCGCCTCGGCGGCCATCATGGAGCCCACCTGCCCGGTCAGCGCGCCCAGGACGCCGGCGTCGCCGCAGCTGGGCACCGTGCCGGGCGCGGGCGGGCGGGGGAACAGGTCGCGCAGGTCGGTGCCGGCCCACGGCGAGGGCGGGGCGTTCCAGAACACCGAGACCTGCGCCTGCGTCCGGTAGACCGAGGCCCACACGTACGGCAGGCCGAGGCGCGCGCAGGCGTCGTTGACGGCGTAGCGGGTGTCGAAGTTGTCGGTGCCGTCGAGGACGAGGTCGGCGCCGGCGAACAGCTCGGCCGCGTTGTCCAGCGTCAGCCGGGTGCGGTGCGTGGTGATCGCGACGCCGGGGTTCAGGGCGGCGACGGCCTCGCGCGCGGTGTCGACCTTCGGCCGTCCGACGGAGGCGTCGGGGTGGATGACCTGGCGTTGCAGGTTGGTCACGTCCACCATGTCGTCGTCGATGATCGTGACCGCCCCGATGCCGGCGGCGGCGAGGTAGAGCAGGGCGGGGGAGCCCAGCCCTCCGGCGCCCAGCACGGCGACGTGGGCGTTGCGGAGCCGGCGCTGGCCGGCCTCGCCGACGGCCGGGACGAGCAGGTGGCGCGCGTAGCGGTGGGTCTCCTCGCGGCTCAGCGGAGGCCCTGGTTCGACGAGGGGGGGCAGGGCGACGGACATGGCTTCAGCCTACCGGGGGGCCCGGCTCAGGACTCGGCGTCGGCGGGCGCCGCGCCCGCGTCCACGGCCGCCGCGGCCACGGCGTCGCGGGCCTGCTCGGTGCCGCCTCCCAGGCCCCAGATGTGGGTGGCCACGGGCGCCATCGGCCGGGTGAAGTCGCGGGCCACCTGGCCCGACAGGTCGTGGATGGCCGCCATGTCGACCGCGCCCGGGTCGACCTCGACCGCCGCGCACACGTGGTCGATCCAGGGCTGCCAGTCGGCGGGGTTCAGGGGGGCTCGGCTCACCCCATCCACCCTAGCGATCATCCGATTCCTCGGTGGCGCTCCCCGGCGTCTACTATCGTGTGTCGTATTGAACACGTGTCGTTTTGAGCGAGGAGATGCGAGATGGCTCCAGAGATCAGCCGCCGGTCGTGGCTGAAGTGGTCGGGTGCGGTGGCGGGCGCCACGCCGCTGCTGACCGCGTGCGCGCCGAAGCAGCCCACGCGCGAGCCGTTGCCGATCGCCACCGACGGCATGGCGGGCGTCGACAAGACGGTGTGGAGCGCGTGCGTTGTCAACTGCGGCTCCCGCTGCCCGCTGCGCCTGCAGGTCAAGGACGGCGCCGTCGTGCGCGTCCTGCCGGACAACACCGGCGACGACTCGCTGCTCAATCGGCAGATCCGGGCCTGCGTCCGCGGCCGCAACATGCGCCAGCGGATCTACAACCCCGACCGCATCAAGACGCCGCTCAAGCGCCGCGAGGGGACGCCGCGGGGTGGCGGCCAGTGGGACGAGATCAGCTGGGACGAGGCGCTCGACCTGTTCGCCGAGAAGCTGAAGCACACGATCGACACCTACGGCAACGAGGCCGTCTTCAAGGTGTACGGGTCGGGCGTGTGGAACGCGCACCTGGGCACGTCGGGCGGCTGGATGAAGCTGTTCAACCTGCTGGGCGGGTCGCTGGGCTACTACGGCAACTACTCGTACTCCCAGATCGGCACCATCACGCGGTTCCACTACGGCAACCCCGACGAGCAGATCTCCAACAGCTTCGAGGACTCGATCGAGAACGGCCGGATGCTGGTGCTGTGGGGCAACAACCCGCAGGAGACGCGGATGTCGGGCGGCGGGCTGGTGTTCACCTCGCTGGAGGCCGCCAAGACCGACGGCCTGAGGATCGTGGTCATCGACCCGCGCTACTCCGAGTCGGCCTCGCTGCTGGCCGACGAGTGGATCGCGCCGCGTCCGGGCACCGACGCCGCCCTGGTCGCCGGCATCGTGCACCACCTGCTCGCCAACGACCTGCACGACCAGGCGTTCCTGGACCGGTACTGCGTCGGCTTCGACGAGGACCACATGCCGCCCGGCATCCCGGCCGGCAACTCCTACCGCAGCTACATCGAGGGCTCGGGACCGGACAAGGTCGAGAAGACGCCGGACTGGGCGGCGGCGATCACCGGCGTGCCGGCCGACGTGATCCGGCGCTTCGCGCTCGACCTCGGTCGCACCAAGCCGGTGAACATCTCCCAGGGCTGGGGGCCGCAGCGGCACGCCAACGGCGAGAACCAGGCCCGCGCGATCTACACGCTGGCCAACGTGCTCGGCCAGGTGGGCATCCCGGGCGGCGGCACCGGCGGCCGCGAGGGCTACTACTGGCCGCTGACGTCGTGGTTCGACGACGGCAAGAACCCCGTGAAGACGCAGATCTCCAACTTCGGGTGGACCGACGCCATCGAGCGCGGCCCCGAGATGACGGCCCTGCGCGACGGCGTCCGCGGCGCCGACCGGCTCAAGGTCGGCATCAAGTTCATGCTCGAGTACGGCGGCAACATGCTCGCCAGCCAGCACGCCGACAACAACCGGACGCGCGAGATCCTGACCGACGAGACCAAGTGCGAGTTCATCTGCGTGGTGGACAACCAGTTCACCGGCTCCGCCGCGCTCGCCGACCTCGTCCTGCCCGACACCACGACCGCGGAGCGCTGGGACCTCGCGCCGAGCGAGTACACCGGCGACATGGCCTACCTGATCATGTGCGAGAAGGCCATCGACCCGCTGTTCGACTCCCGGCCGGCCTACGAGATGGTCACCGGGCTCGCCAAGCGGTTCGGGCTGGAGAAGGAGTTCACCGAGGGCCGCGACCTGGAGGGCTGGGCACGCCACATCCACGAGACGAAGAACGTGCCCGCGGTCCCGGGGATGCCGTCGTTCGACGAGTTGAAGAAGGTCGGCGTCCACCGCTACCACAGCCCGGACGGGCTCACGGTGGCGCTGAAGGAGTTCCGCGAGGACCCGGAGGCCAACAAGCTCGACACGCCCAGCGGCAAGATCGAGATCTTCTCCTCCGAGTTGTGGGAGATGTCCAAGACCTGGGAGTTCCCCGACGCCGAGCGCGGCGACAAGATCACCGCCCTGCCCGAGCACGTGGCCACCTGGGAGGGTGCCGAGGAGGCGCTCGAGGCGGACGCCAAGTACCCGATCCAGCTGATCGGGCACCACTTCAAGCAGCGCACCCACTCCACCTACGGCAACAACGCGAACCTGCAGGAGGCGCACCCGCAGGTGCTGTGGCTCAGCCAGATGGACGCGCAGCGCCGCGGCATCGCCGACGGCGACCAGGTGGAGATCTTCAACGACCGCGGCCGCGTCCAGATCGAGGCCAGGGTCACGCCGCGCATCATGCCGGGGGTCGCCTCGCTGCCCCAGGGCGCGTGGATGCGGATGGACGCCGCGGGCGTCGACCACGGCGGCTCGGTCAACGTCCTGTCGCGGCTGCACCCCACGCCCGTCGCCAAGGGCAACTGCCAGCACACCAACCTCGTCGAGATCAAGAAGGCGTGACGACCATGGCTCTGGGCTTCTTCTTCGACCAGACGCGCTGCAACGGCTGCAAGGCCTGCCAGATCGCGTGCAAGGACAAGCACGACCTCCCGGTCGGCGTCATGTGGCGCCGGGTCGCGGAGTACAGCGGCGGCGGCTGGGTGGACCACGGCGCCACGTTCACCCCGCGGGTGTTCACCTACTACACCTCGATGGCGTGCAACCACTGCGAGAACCCGGTCTGCGTCCAGGTGTGCCCGACCACCGCGATGACCAAGCGCGACGACGGCACCGTGTTCGTCGACGACTCCAAGTGCGTGGGCTGCCGGTACTGCGAGTGGGCGTGCCCCTACGGCGCGCCGCAGTTCGACGCGGCGACCGGGCACATGACCAAGTGCGACCTGTGCGCCGACTACCGCGAGGGCGGCCAGGATCCGGCGTGCGTCTCCGCGTGCCCGGCGCGTGCCCTGGGCTGGGGTGAGATCGAGAAGCTGCGTGCCGAACACCCCGGCGCGGGAGCCGCGATCGAGCCGCTGCCCGACCCCTCGGTGACGCGGCCGAACCTGGTGATCCTGCCGCACCGCGACGCGCAGGCGTCCGGCAGCGGGACCGGCGACGTCCTGAACCGCGGGGAACTGTGACGGGTTCGGCGCCGGGGGTCGACGCCGCGCGGCTGGACGCGCTGGCCGCGGCCTGGACCGTGCTCGGCGGGCTGCTCGCGCAGGCGCCCGACCAGGCGAGCCTCGACCGGGTCCGGGACGAGGAACTGCTCGCCGCCTGGCCGCTCCCGCTGGACGAGGCGGGCGAGCGCGGGCTGGCGCTGCTGCGGGCGTCGCGCGTGGCCGGCGAGGACGCGACCGCGGTCCGCGACGACCACCTTCGCCTGTTCCGCGGCGCCGGCCGGGTGCTCGCCCCGCCGTGGGCCTCGGTGCACCTCAGCGACGAGGGCCTGATGTTCGACGAGGAGACGCTGCGCGTCCGGGAGGTCTACGCGGCCCACGACCTGCAGGTGCCCGGCCTGAACCGCGAGCCCGACGACCACATCGCCGTCGAGTTGGCGTTCTGCGCCGAACTGCTGCTGCGCGCCCTGGACGCCGCGGAGGCGGGGAACCCCGCGCGTGCCGCGGAACTGGTGGCGGCGCACGACGCCTTCGTCACCGACCACCTCGCGCCGTTCGCGCCGGAGTTCTTCGCGCTCGTGGCGCGCCACGCCACCACCGACTTCCACCGCGGCGTGGCCGCGCTGGGCGTCCACGCGCTGGCCGCGTCCCACTGAGGCGGCGGGCCGCCATGGCAGCATGGTCCCCGACCGAAGGGGGACCGATGGGCTGGGTCGACAAGCTGCTGGGGCGCGACAAGCGGGACGGGGATCGTCCCGCCGAGCAGGAGCAGTCCGGGCCGGTCGGCGAGGAGCAACTGCTGGCCGACGCCCGCGAGCGGATCAGGTCGGGGTTCCTCGACCGCGACGATCTGGCCGGGTGGGTCGCGGGCGGCCACGACCTGGCCGAGGACGACCCGCGCCCGCTGCGGGCCGCCGCGCAGGCCTGGGACGAGCGGCTGGCGGAGCAGGCCGGCTGGACCGGCGAGTCCGACTACGACCGGCTCGCCGCCGCGTTCGCCGACCTCGAGGCGTCCGGGGTGCTCGCCCGGATGAACTTCACGTGCTGCAACACCTGCGGCACCACCGAGATCGACGACGAGCGGACGCCCGACCACGACGCGCCCGAGGGCGCCTACCCGTTCCGGGAGTGGGCGTACACGTTCTTCCACTCCCAGGACGCCGAGCGGCTCGCGGACGCCCCGGCCGACCTGTTCCTGACGTACAGCTCGTTCCGTCCAGCCGCCGACGTCGACCCGGACCTCATGGCCCGCGCCCGCGCCGGCGAGCAGGAGGCCCGCGAGCAGGTCGTCCGCCACACCGACGCCACGGTCGGCCGGATCGTGGTCGACGCGCTGGCCGCGCACGGCCTGGCGCCGGATTGGTCCGGCGACCCGACCCGGCGCATCGCCGTCCCGATCACCGACTGGCGCAAGCCGCTGCCCTGAGGCCCCGGACGCGAAACCGCCCCCGACGACGAGTGTGTCGGGGGCGGCAGCACGTCCCAGTGGCGCTACTTGCGGGCCGTCGGGGAGGTCCAGGTGCCCTGCGGGGCGCGGGACGGCGTCGGCCGCTGGCCGGTGTCGCCCTTGCTGCGGTAGACGATGTAGGGCCGCACCAGGTAGCCGACCGGGGCGCTGAACACGTGCACCAGCCGGGTGAACGGCCAGATCAGGATCAGCAGGAAGGCCAGGAAGGCGTGCGCCTGGAACTGGAACGGGGCGCCGGCCATCAGCTCGACGTTCGGCTGGAAGGTGAAGATCGACCGGAACCACGGCGAGACGCTCTCGCGGTAGTTGAAGTGGTCGCTCAGCGCGGTGGAGATGGTGTTCCACATCCCGAAGAGGATCACCAGCCCCAGCACCAGGTACATCACCTTGTCGTTGACGGTCGTGGCGTTGAACACCGTCTTCACGGTGCGGCGCCGGAACACCAGGATCACGAAGCCGACGCAGATCATCGCGCCGGAGACCAGGCCGCCGACGACGGCGATCAGGTGGTAGGCGTGCTGGTCCATCACGACGTCGGTCCACCCCTTGGGGATGACGAGGCCCATGATGTGGCCCAGCAGCGCGAACAGGATGCCGAAGTGGAACAGCGGGCTGCCGATCCGCAGCATCCGCGACTCGTACAGCTGCGAGCTGCGGGTCGTCCAGCCGAACTTGTCGTACTTGTAGCGCCAGATCAGCCCGACGACGAACACCGCCAGCGCCAGGTAGGGGAACACGGCCCACAGGAAGGTGTTCATCGCGTCGCTCCTTGAACGTCGAAGTGGTCGGACAGGGACAGGTCGTCATCGGGGTGCGGGTTGAGCCGCGGGTCGAGGGAGTAGGCGTCCAGGCCGACGTCCTCGTTCGGCGGCCCCTCGGCGACCAGCCGGGCCACCGCCTCGGCCTGCGTGCCGTCCAGCGGGGGCAGGGTGGCGCGGAGGGCGGTCACCGCGTCCGCCCACGCCGAGCGGCGGGTCTCCAGGCCGAGTTGCAGCAGTTCGACGCCCGCCCGGTGGTCGTTGAGCAGCTTCCAGGCGATGCCGACGTCCCCGGTCGCGCCGAACTCCAGCAGGACGCTGAGGTGGTCGGGCAGCTCGTCGTCGCCGATCTCGAGCCCCGCGCGGCGGTAGGCCTGCTTGAACTGCACCAGGGCGATGCCGCGCTTGCGGGTGTCGCCGTGCGCGTAGTACGTCAGGTGCAGCGCGCACTTGCGGGTGGTGTCGAACGTGTCGACGTAGTCGGACCGGAGCGCGGCCAGCGGCACGGACCGCAGGTGCGCGACCACCCGCCCCAACGGCCCGGACGCCTCGGGCGGCAGCCCGGCGAGCGCCTCGTCGATGTCGTCCAGCAGGCCCAGCAGCCGGTCGTCGGGGTAGGACAGCAGCAGCGAGACCAGCTGCCAGGTGGCCCGCAGGTCGTCCTCGCGCCACGTCGGCGCGGGGTGCCGGCGGGACGGCGCGCGCGGCGGCTCCGGCTGCTGCCGCAGGCGCCCGAGCCACTCCATCGGGCGGGGGAGCGGGCTCACTGCGGCCCCTCCGGCCCCGGGATGCCGTGCCGGTGCTCGACCTGCTCGGGCGTGGCCTTGCCCGGGACGCCGCGGCCGTCCCACTCCAGGTAGGTGACCGAGCCGGGGACCTGGCTCATGTCGTCGGCCTGCATGCGGGCCTTCGTCTCGCGCAGCGTCTGGATCGCGACGGGCACCGGCCCGCCCGAGCCGCCGCCGAACGCGCCCGGCCCGGCGCCCTCGCCGACGGGGCACTCGGTGACGAGTTCCTCCAGCGAGTGCGCCTGCTCGGCGTGCGCGGTCGGGATGACGTAGCGCTCCTCGTACTTGGCGATCGCCAGCAGCCGGAACATCTCCTGCATCTCGGTGCCCGTCATGCCGACGGCCGCCGCGATGTCCTCGTTCGGCTCGCGCTCCAGGTTGATGTCGCGCATGTAGGACCGCATCGCCGCCAGCTTGTCCAGCACGTGCCGGACCGGGGTGACGTCGCCGGCGGTGAAGAGATTCGCCAGGTACTCCAGCGGGATCCGCAGCGCGTCGATGGCGCCGAACAGGTTGCCGGCGTCCTCGGCGTCCTCGCCGGTCTCGCGGACGGCGTCCACGATCGGCGACAGCGGCGGGATGTACCAGACCATCGGCATGGTGCGGTACTCCGGGTGCAGCGGCAGCGCGACCTTGTAGTCTTGGATCAGGCGGCGGACCGGCGAGGTCTTGGCGGCCTCGATCCAGTCGGGCGCGATGCCCTGCCGCTCGGCCTCCGCAGCGATCGCGGGGTCGTTGGGGTCCAGGAAGACCGCCCGCTGCGCCTCGTACAGGCCGTGCTCGTCCTTGGTGGACGCGGCGGCCAGCACGGCGTCCGCGTCGTAGAGCATCAGGCCGATGTACCGCAGCCGACCCACGCAGGTCTCGGCGCACACCGTCGGGATGCCCACCTCGACGCGCGGGTAACAGAACGTGCACTTCTCCGCCTTGCCGGTGGAGTGGTTGAAGTAGATCTTCTTGTACGGGCAGCCCGAGATGCACATGCGCCAGCCGCGGCAGCGGTTCTGGTCGACCAGGACGATGCCGTCCTCCTCGCGCTTGTAGATCGCGCCCGAGGGGCACGACGCCGCGCAGGTGGGGTTGAGGCAGTGTTCGCAGATGCGGGGCAGGTAGAACATGAAGGTCTTGTCGAACTCGAACGCGACCTTGTCCTCGATGCCCTTGAGCATCGGGTCGGCGTGGCCCGTCTTGTAGGTGCCGCCCAGGTCGTCGTCCCAGTTGGCGCCCCACTGCGGGTTCATCGGCTCGCCGGTCAGCAGCGAGTGCGGGCGGGCCACGGGGAAGGTCTTGGACGCCGGCGCGTTCAGCAGGTTCTCGTAGTCGTAGGTCCAGGGCTCGTAGTAGTCCTCGATCTCCGGCAGCTTGGGGTTGGAGAAGATCGTGGCGAGCTTGGCGAACCGGTTGCCGCCCTTGAGCTTGAGCCGGCCGTTGCGGCCGAGTTCCCAGCCGCCCTTCCACTGCTCCTGATCCTCGTACCGGCGCGGGTAGCCCAGGCCGGGACGGGTCTCGACGTTGTTGAACCACACGTACTCCATGCCGGTGCGGTTGGTCCATGCCTGCTTGCAGGTCACCGAACAGGTGTGACACCCGATGCACTTGTCGAGGTTCATCACCATCGCCATCTGGGCCATGATGCGCATGCTTGGTCTCCTTGGCTTCGTGAGTCGGGGATCAGTACTCGAGCGGGGCGGTGCGCTTGCGCAGCATCGTCACCTCGTCGCGGTTGTTGCCGGTCGGGCCGAGGTAGTTGAAGGCGAACGCCAGCTGCGCGTAGCCCCCGATGATGTGGCTCGGCTTGATGAGGATGCGCGTCATCGAGTTGTGGATGCCGCCGCGGCGTCCGTTGGTCTCGGTGAGCGGCACGTCGATGAGGCGGTCCTGGGAGTGGTACATGTAGACCGTCCCCTCCGGCATCCGGTGCGACACGATCGCGCGGGCCGACACGACGCCGTTGCGGTTGACCAGCTCGATCCAGTCGTTGTCGGCGATCCCGACGCGCTCGGCGTCCTTCTCGCTCATCCAGACCTGCTGGCCGCCGCGGGACAGGTTCTGCATGAACCAGTTGTCCTGGTACTGGCTGTGGATCGCCCACTTGAAGTGCGGGGTCAGGTACCGCACCGAGACGCCGAGCTCGTTGATCTCGCCCAGGGGCGCCTCGCCGAACAGCTGCGTCATGTTGAGCGGGCCGCGGTAGATCGGCAGCGCCTCGCCGAGGGCCTGCATCCAGTCGTGGTCCAGGTAGAAGTGCTGGCGTCCGGTCAGGGTGTGCCACGGCTTGAGCCGCTCGACGTTGATCGTGAACGGGGAGTAGCGGCGGCCGCCGGACTCCGAACCCGACCACTCCGGCGACGTGATCACCGGGGTGGGCTGGCCCACGATCTCGTTGAACGTGATGATCTTGCCCTCGTGCTCGGCCGCGAGGTCGTGCAGCAGCGTGCCGGTGCGCTTCTCCAGCGTCTTGAAGCCCTGGGTCGCCAGGTGGCCGTTTGTGGTGCCGGCGAGCGCCATGATCGTCTCGGCCACGTTGATGCCGTTGTCGAGCTTCGGACGCCCCGCGTCCACCCCGGCCCCGGTGCGGACGCCGTTCTTGCCCTTGAGGTAGGTGATGGCGCTGTTCACGTCGACCGTGACGGCCTTCGTCGTGGTGCCCAGGGTGTCCATGAGCGGGCCGACCGCGCCGTACTTCTCCGCGATCTTGGTGTAGTCGCGCTCGACCATCACCAGCTTCGGCATGGTGACGCCCGGGATCGGGTCGATCTCGCCGGACTTCCAGTCCAGGACGGCGCCGTGCGGGGTCGCCATCGCGTCGGGCGAGTCGTGCATCAGCGGCACGGCGACCACGTCGGTGCGGGTGCCCAGGTGGTGCTCGGCCAGCTCGGAGAACCGCTGCGAGATGAGCGCGAAGCTGTCCCAGTCGGTCTTGGACTGCCACGGCGGGTTGATCGCCGGGGTGAACGGGTGCACGAAGGGGTGCATGTCGGTGGTGTTGATGTCGTGCTTCTCGTACCACGTCGCCGCGGGAAGGATCACGTCCGACATCAGCGTCGAGCTCGTCATGCGGAAGTCGAGGGTCAGGACCAGATCGAGCTTGCCCTCGGGGGCCTGCTCGCGCCAGGTGATGTCCTTCGGCCGCAGGTGCTCGGGGCTCTCGGCGGCGTTCACCGCGTTGTCGGTGCCGAGCAGGTGCTTGAGGAAGTACTCGTCGCCCTTGGCGGAGTTGCCGAACAGGTTGGCGCGCCACAGCATCAGGACGCGCGGCCAGTTCTCCTCGGCGTCGGGGTCCTCGACGGCGAACTTGAGGCTGCCCTCCTTGAGCGAGCGGGTGACGTAGGGCCCGACCTCCAGCCCGGACGCCTTCACGTCGTCGGCGAGCGTGAGCGGGTTGCGGTCGAAGGTGGGGTAGGTCGGCATCCAGCCCGAGCGCGCGGACTGCGCGAACAGGTCGGCGGTCACCTTGCCCGCGAACTGGCCGTTGCCGGCGCCCTGCGCGCTGAGCTCGTCGGCGGTGAAGGTGTCGTAGCGCCACTGGTCGGTGTTGATGTACCAGTAGCCGGTCTGGATCATCTGCCGGGGCGGGCGGCTCCAGTCCAGGCCGAACGCCATCTGCGCCCAGCCGGTGATCGGGCGCGCCTTCTCCTGGCCCACGTAGTGCGCCCAGCCGCCGCCGTTGCGGCCCTGGCAGCCGGTGATGGTCGTCAGCATCAGCATCGTGCGGTAGATCAGGTCGGAGTGGTACCAGTGGTTGGTGCCCGCCCCCATCAGGATCATCGAGCGGCCCTGGGTGTCGGCGGCGTTCTGCGCGAACTCCCGCGCCACCCGCTCGACCTGCGCGGCCGGGACGTTGGTGATCGTCTCCTGCCAGGCCGGGGTGTAGGCGCCGGTCTCGTCGTCGTAGCCCGTCGGCCACGCGCCCGGCAGGCCGGGGCGGCCGACGCCGTACTGCGCCAGCATCAGGTCGAACACCGTGGTGACCAGGCGGTCGCCGACCCGGCGCACCGGGACGCCGCGGCGGATCGTCGAGGGCGAGCCGTCGGGGTTGTCGAAGATCGGCAGTTCGACCTCGACGGCCTCGCCGCCCTCGGCGAGCAGCGTCAGCTCGGGGCGGAGGTCGCCCAGGTCGAGGTTCCACTTGCCCAGGCCCTCCTCGCCGAAGCGGTGGCCGAGCGTGCCGTTGGGGATCGCGGGCGCGTCGGCGGCCGCGTCCCACAGCGCCGGCTTGAACATGGCGTTCTCGCTGGCCGCCTCCGTGTTGTCGAAGTCGCCGGCGACCAGGTTCTTGCCCGGGCGGTACAGGCCGTCGCCCGCGGCGTCCAGGGTCACGAGGAAGGGCAGGTCGGTGTAGGCGCGGGTGTAGTTCTCGAAGTAGGGCGTGGGGCGGTCGACGAAGAACTCCTTGAGCACCACGTGCCCCATCGCCATGCCCAGGGCGGCGTCCGTGCCGGGCTGCACGGGCAGCCACTCGTCGGCGAACTTCACGTTCTCGGCGTAGTCGGGGCTCATCACGACGACCTTCTGGCCGCGGTAGCGGGCCTCGGTCATCCAGTGGGCGTCCGGCGTGCGGGTCAGCGGCACGTTGGAGCCCCACATGATGAGGTAGCCGGCGTCCCACCAGTCGCCCGACTCGGGGACGTCGGTCTGGTCGCCGAAGACCTGCGGGCTGGCCACCGGCAGGTCGGCGTACCAGTCGTAGAAGCTCAGCATCGAGCCGCCGATGAGGCTGGTGAAGCGCGCGCCGGAGGCGTGAGACACCATCGACATCGCCGGGATGGGGGAGAAGCCCGCGATCCGGTCGGGACCCCAGCGCTTGATGGTGTAGATCTGCGCGGCGGCGATCATCTCCACGGCCTCGTCCCACGTCGCGCGGACCAGGCCGCCCTTGCCGCGGGCGCTCTTGTAGCGCTTGGCCTTCTCCGGGTCCTGCACGATGGACGCCCACGCGACGACGGGGTCGGCGTGCTCGGCCTTCGCCTCGCGGAACATGTCCAGCAGGACGCCGCGGACGTACGGGTAGCGCACGCGGGTCGGGGAGTAGGTGTACCAGGAGAACGCCGCGCCGCGCGGGCAGCCGCGGGGCTCGTACTCGGGCTTGTCGGGGCCGGCGCTGGGGTAGTCGGTCTGCTGCGCCTCCCAGGTGATGATGCCGTCCTTGACGTACACCTTCCAGGAGCACGAGCCGGTGCAGTTGACCCCGTGGGTCGAGCGGACCACCTTGTCGTAGGCCCAACGGTCGCGGTAGAACCAGTCGCCGCGCCCGCCCTCCTTGAACACCGCCCGGTTGTCGGGCGTCGTGGGCGCCTTGCTGAAGAACCTGCCGGCTCCCAGGAGCGCGTCGGACAAAGGGCCGTCCAGTCCCGGACGAGGCTGCGTCGAGGTCATATCAGAGCCTTTCAGGTGAAGCGGCGTTGGTCGAGGGGGCGGCCCGCAGCGGGTCGGGTCGCGCGATGTGGGCGATGCAGAGGTCGGGCCCCACGAAGGCCTCCAGCTCCACCCGGGAGCGGGGCTCGTGCAGCGCCTCCAGCGTCCCGGCGATGACGCCGCGGTGGACGCCGCAGGCGATGGCCGGGTTGGCGCGGGCGAGTTCCAGCAGCGGGCAGTGGTTGAGGCACACGGTGGCCGAGCGGCCCTCGTCCTCCACGGTGACGGTCGGCGCGTAGCCCCAGCGGTCGAGCACGTCGACGACGACGCCGACCTTGCCGAGCCAGGCGCCGGGGGTGAGCGCCGCGCGCGCGACCTCGTCGGCGCCGACCAGGTCGACGGCGTGCTCGACGGCCCAGCGGCGGCCGGCCTCCTCGGCCGAGGGCGCGTCGCCCGAGGCCATCGCGTCGGCCAGCACGGCCGCCAGCAGCCGGTAGCCGTCGGGCTCGGCGTCGGTCTGAGTGGGGACCAGCCACCGCTTGCGCGGCCGTCCGACGCCGGCGCGCTCGTCGCGGCTCGTGACGAGGCCCGCGCCGGCGAGCCGGTCGAGGTGGAAGCGGACGGTGGTGACGTGCAGCCCGAGGCGTCCGCCCAGGTCGGCGGCGGTGAGCCCGCCCGACCGCGTCGGCTGCCCGGCCGGGGCCAGCGAGGGCAGCCCGTCGAGCGCCGCGAGGATGGCGCGGCGCACCGGCGAGGCCAGGACCGCGTCGGCGTCCGCCTCGGCTGCGCTCATGGATCCCCCTTCTCGGGTGAGGTGGTCGCGATAAAAAGGATGTTGGCTGCGAGTCTAGACCCAAGGCGACCCGGCCGTGCAACCCACGGATATTGGTCGGCAATACGCATCTGACACGGGACGATATTCAACTACATGTCGTAGTTGACGGGGGCTGTCTCGATGTGGTGGAATCGACGTCGGTCCAATAAAAATGATCGACACCCCCACGGTCGACATCCCCCACGAGGAGACACATGGCCGACGCCGCCCCGTTCGCCCTAGCCGGAGCGAGGCTCCCGCGCGGGGCGAGGCCCCCGGAGCGACCCGCGTCCTGACGATGTCGACGATCGCGTTCACGATCATGTTCGCGGTGTGGTTGATGTTCGGGATCCTGGGCAAGCCGATCCAGAACGAGTTCGGGCTCACCGATGTCGAGCTGAGCTGGATCAGCGCCGTCGCGGTGCTCAACGGGTCGATGTGGCGCCTGCCCGCCGGCATGCTGGCCGACCGCATCGGCGGCCGCAGGGTCATGATCGCGATGCTGCTGATCGGCGCCGTGGCCAGCTTCGCGGTGTCGTTCGCCAACAGCTACCCGATGCTGCTGGTGCTGGCCTTCCTGGTCGGCTTCGTGGGCAACAGCTTCAGCGTCGGCGTCTCCTGGAACAACGCCTGTTTCAGCGACCGGCGCAAGGGCTTCGCCCTGGGCCTGTTCGGCGCGGGCAACGTCGGCGCCTCGGTCACCAAGTTCATCGGCCCGGCGATCATCGCCGCCACGGCCGGCGCGACCTACACCCTCGGCGTCCAGGGCGGCTGGCGGCTCATCCCGGTGCTGTACGCCCTCCTGCTGCTGGCGACCGCGGCCGCGACCGTCGCGTTCACCCCGCGGCACGACCGGATGCCCGGCGCCACCAAGAGCGTGGGGCAGATGCTGGCGCCGCTCTCGGACGTCCGCGTGTGGCGGTTCAGTCTGTACTACGTGGTCGTCTTCGGCGCCTACGTAGCCCTGTCGGCGTACCTGCCCGCCTACTACGTCGACAACTTCGGCGTCGACCTGGCGACCGCGGGCCTGCTCACCGCGACCTTCATCTTCCCGGCGTCGCTGCTGCGTCCGCTGGGTGGCTGGGTCAGCGACCGCTGGGGCGCCCGCCGGGCCATGTACTTCACGTTCTTCGTGATGCTGGCCGCGAGCGGCGTCCTCATGATGCCCAACGGCCACATCGTCCTGTACCAGCCCGACGGCGGCACCCGCGACATCCTGCACTACTCCATCAGCCTGGGACTGTTCGTGGCGCTGGTGTTCGTGATGGGCTGTGCCATGGGCATCGGCAAGGCCGCCGTGTACAAGCACATCCCGACCTACTTCCCCGACAACGTCGGCTCGGTGGGGGGACTGGTCGGCATGCTCGGCGGCCTGGGCGGCTTCTTCCTACCGCCGATGTTCGCCTACGCCAAGGCATGGACCGGCATGGCGAACACCGCGTTCGGCATCCTGTTCGGCCTGACCGCGATCTGCCTGGTCTGGATGCACTGGACGGTCCACCGCATGCTGGGCGCCGAGTCGCCTCACCTCAGCGACGAGCTCGAGGTGCCCGTCTCCCCGCGCAGCCCCATCGATTCTTTGACCCATGAGGAGGCCCGCGCATGAGCGCGACCGAAGACACCCGCTCCGGCAAGGAGTGGTTGACGAGCTGGAATCCCGAGGACGAGGCCACCTGGGACAAGCGCCTGGCGTGGCAGACCCTGTGGATCACCACCTTCACGCTGACGATGTGCTTCGTCACCTGGTTCCTGCCCAGCGCGATCATCCCCAAGCTGAACGCGATCGGCTACACCTTCAGCAAGTCCGAGCTCTACTGGCTGGCGGCGACGCCGGGCCTGGCCGCCGGTCTGCTCCGACTGGTGTGGATGGTCCTGCCGCCCATCATGGGCACCCGCAAGATGGTGGCCGCCACCACGCTGCTGCTGTTCTTCCCGGTGCTGGGCTGGGGTGTGCGCTCCATGAGCCCCACCGCCCCCTACTGGGAACTGCTCGTCCTGGCGTTCCTCGCCGGCATCGGCGGCGGCGCCTTCTCCGGCTTCATGCCCTCGACGTCCTACTTCTTCCCCAAGCGGATGCAGGGCACCGCGCTCGGCCTGCAGGCCGGCATCGGCAACTTCGGCGTCTCCCTGGTGCAGTTGCTCACCCCGTGGGTGATCGGCACCGGGATGCTGTGGTGGATGGGCCAGTCCCAGCACATGAAGGTGCCGGGCAAACCCGACGTCGAGGTCTGGTACCAGGCGGCCTCGTTCGTGTACCTGCCGTTCATCCTGATCGGCGCCTGGATCGCGTGGCGCTACCTCAAGTCGGTCCCGATCAAGGCCAACATCAAGCAGCAGTTCGACATCTTCCGCAACCAGGACACCTGGTGGATGACGATCCTCTACATCATGACGTTCGGCACCTTCTCCGGGCTGTCGGCGCAGTTCGGTCTGCTGCTCACCAACCTGTACGGGTCGGGCAACCCCGACATCGTGCAGGGCGCGGGCCAGACCGCGCAGTTGCTCGTGCCCGGCTACGCCGTCCCGGACGCCGCCGCGTACGTGTTCCTCGGGCCGCTGATCGGCGCCGGCGCCCGCGTGGCGTTCGCCCCGCTGACCGACCGGATGGGCGGCGCCATCTGGACGCTGGTCTCCGGCATCGGCCTGATCGGCTCGATCTGGTACACGATCGGCGGGCTGACCCCCGACACGTCCTCGGCCGCCACGCTGAGCGCCGGGTTCAACCAGTTCCTGTGGGGCATGCTGGCGATCTTCCTGTTCTCGGGCATCGGCAACGCGTCCACGTTCAAGCAGATGCCGATGATCTTCCAGCCGCGCCAGGCCGGCGGTGTCATCGGGTGGACGGCCGCGATCGCGGCGTTCGGACCGTTCCTGTTCGGCATCGGCCTGACCACCCTGGGCGTCGTGCCGTTCTACTGGATCGGCGTCGCGTGGGCCGTCATGTGCGTCGCGCTCACCTGGTGGCGCTACGCGCGTCCGGGCGCCCCGATGAAGAGCTGACCGGGTTCTTCCCGATCACCGGCCGGGCATCCCACGGGGTGCCCGGCCGCTTCGTTGCCGGGGGAACCGGGAGCGTCGCTGGGGCATCCGGGAAGTGTTGCGGGGGCCAGGGAGTGTTGCGGAAGCCGGGGGAGTCCCGCGGGGAGAGTCAGGCGCCGAAGATGTCGGCCGCGAAGGACGCGTGCGCCTCGCAGCGGGTGCAGCGCGGCCCCTCGCCCGGCGCGAGCACCGCCCGGCAGCGGGTGCAGCGCCCGGGCGCGACGCGGGCGATGATCGCCGGGCCGGGCGGGGCGGCGTCCGGGGTGACGGTGAGGACGTCCTCGGGGCACAGCCGGGCGCACTCGCCGCAGGCCGTGCACGCCTCGGCGTCCAGGATGAGTTCGGCGACGCCGTCCCGACTGCGCCAGCTCAGCGCCCGGGTCGGGCAGGTCAGGCTGCACACCTCGCAGGCGGTGCAGGACGCCGCAACCGCCACGCGCGGCACCGGTGCCTGCGGGTAGGACGCCCGGAGCAGGGCGCGCGCGGGGGCGTCGGGCGAGACCTCCGGCAGGGCGCTGGTCTGCCGGAGCGCGAACACGCCGCGCCGGGTGAACCCACCGCGGGCCCGTCGGGTCCGGGCGGGCGCCGTGGCCGGTTCCACGGTCTCCTCCGCGATGCGGACGCGGCCGTCCACGGTGGCGAGCAGCGCCGCGGTGCGTTCCATCACGCGGCGGGCGAGGGCGGGCGCGCCGCCCGCGCAGGACGCGCAGTCCGCGTGCACGAACCGCACCGTGGGCTGCTCCGGCCCTTCGCGCCCGGACGCGGCGGGGTCGGGGGAGTCACCCCGCACGCGCCGGGACGCATTCTCCGCGGGGGAATCCCCGCGGGCGAGCCGGCCGGCGGCGGCGACGACCGCCTCGGGGTCCAGGCCCGCGAGGCAGGCGACCGCGGCGACCGATTCGGAGCGATCCCGGGGCTCGGCGGCCCCCGCCCGGGCGCAGCGCACCTGCGTGGTTCGCCTCCCGGATGCCCGCGCGACGAGTTGCACCGGCGTGATGGCGGCGCCGGAGAACGCGGACGCCGGGCACGCCGGGACGCACGCGCCGCACCCGGTGCAGGCGTCCACGTCGAGGCGGGGTTCCCGCTCGCCGACCAGCAGGATCGCGTCCGCCGGACACGCGGCCGCGCAGGCCGTGCACGCCCGGCCGTCGGGCCGGGTGCACGCCTGCGCGTCGAGCGCCGGGGCGGTCCCGATCAGAGCCTGGTCACCTCCACCCACGTGTCGAGCTGGGCCGCGCCGCCGCCGATCGGGTCGGTGACGCCGCTGGGCACCTCGACGGTGTCGTCGGCGAGCAGGTCGTTCACCGAGAACCCGGCCCTGCGGGGGCCGGCGAAGCCGGTCTCCTCGTGGCCCGGCGTGACCGCCTGCGCCGCCTTGCCGTGGCCGTACTCCGCCGGCGGCAGCACCTGCTCGCCGTCGATCGTGTAGGCGTGGGCGGCGTAGCCCGAGTGGCCGTACGCGGCGTCCGCGCCGACCACGCCCGGGCGGATGCCCTCGGTGACGTAGGCCACCCCCTCGACCTCCGCGGTCGCCGAACGGACCATGACCTTGTCGTTGGTCTGGATGCCGCGGGCGCGGGCGTCCACCGAGTTGAGGTGGATGTAGTTGCTGCCGCGCACCTCGCGCAGCCAGGGCGAGTTCACCGTGCGGTGCGTGCCGTGGTTGCGCGACTTCCAGTTCACGAACTGCAGGGGCGTGTCGTGGGTGGGGTAGCCCGAGCCGTCGCTGCGCAGCGGCTGGCGCAGGGTGGCCATGCCGTCGAAGTTCTTCCCGGTCATCGGGTCCTTGGCGGCGCCGACCTTCGGGTCATAGAACGCGCACATCCCCTCGTAGCGGTACTTGAGCCAGTCGCCCTCATACCCGTTCTCGTACTCCTGGCCGCCGTGGCCCTCGAAGCGGCCGCCGCGGTTGAGCACGTAGGCGACCTTGGGCCACTCCTCGGCGGTGACCGCGGCCTTCCACGCGGCCTCGTCCCAGGTGTCCTTGAGCACCTTGTTCCGGGTGTCGGTGAACAGCTTCAGCTCCTCGGCCGACGCGTCCGGGACGGGCTTGCCGCCGGCGTAGGCGACGTTCGCGGCCATCTTGAGGTAGTAGTCCTCGACGGTGTTGAAGTGCGCGCCCGGCCCGAAGCCGTCCGTGCCCGCGCCGGGCAGGCCCAACGCCTTGGCCATCTCCAGGTAGAACCACTCCACCGGACGCGGCCCCTCGAACGCCCGCATCGTCGGCTGGCCCAGCTGCGTGACCGCGAACTGCTGGCTCGGGTAGACGCCCTCCTGGGTGAACCGCTCCAGGTAGGAGGTGTCGGGCAGCACGTAGTCGGCGTGCGCCGAGGTATCGCCGATCTCCAGGTCGAAGCTGACCAGCAGCTTGATCTTCTCGGTGTCGTGCAGCTGCTCGGCCCGGCGGTGGCCGCCGGGGGAGCTGTTCAGCGGGCTGTGCCGGTGGATGAACAGCGCGTCCAGGCTGTAGGGGTAGGACGCCAGCGCGCTGGGGATCACCTCGTGGCACAGGTTGCCGGGGAACTGGTACCAGCGCCGCTTGGCCGGGTAGCCGTCGGCCTTGAAGAACGAGGTGTCCTCGTACTTGGACTTCTCCCGCGTGATCGGGATGCCCCACGCCTGGTTGGCGTTCGCCACCTTCTCCAGGTCGTAGCGGCCGGCCCGCGGGCTGAACCCTTCTGACCAGTGATGTGGCCGCCCTTCCAGTCGTGGTTGCCGATCAGGAAGTTGAGGTAGGCGATGGCCCGGATCGCGTCGAAGCCGTTGGCGTGCATCGCCGGGCCCCGGTAGCTCGTGATCGCGGCCCGCTTGCCGTGCGAGGTGAACTCCCGCGCCACGTCGGCGACCGTCTGCGGGTCGACGCCCGCGTCGCCCACCCACTCCTCCAGGGTGCGGGACTGGGCGCGCTCGCGCAGCAGCCTGAACACGGTCTTGGCCAGCACCGGCTTGCCGCCGATCGACAGCTCGACCTCGGCGTCCAGATCGGCGGTCGGCGCGGACGCCGTGGGCGTCACCTGGCCGTTCACCAGGCACACCGGCTCGGGGTCGGCGACCTTGCCGGAGGCGTCCGGCTGCGGCGCCTCGGCCAGGCCGAGCGCGACGGTGGTGACGTAGCCGCCCTTGGGGTCGGAGGTGTTGACCAGGTAGGTCGCGTCGGCCCAGGTGGGCTCGCCGACGGCGTTCGCGGCGGCCTTGTTGGGCTGGCGCAGGTACTGCTCGTCGTAGCGCTCGTGGTCGATGATCCAGCGGATCATGCCCCAGGCCAGCTCGGCGTCGAAGCCGGGCTTGACCGGCAGCCAGGTGTCGGCCTTCTCCGCGGTCTTGCTCATCCGGGGGTCGACGACGACCATCTTCATGCCCAGCTCGCGGGCGCGTCCGATGCGCGGCGCGGTCCACGTCGGGCCCTTGTTGGCCGTCAGCGGCTCAGTGCCCCACACGATCAGGTAGCGGCAAAAATCGATGTCGGCGTACATCCGCTGGAAGGCGGTCGTGGGGTGGGTGCGCGCGTTCGCGACCACGCCCGTGACGCCGCAGGTGCCGCCGTGGTTGAACTGGTTGATGGTGCCGAACTGCTGCAGCGCCCAGCGGGAGCCGAGCAGGTTCATCCGGTCGCCGCCGATCATGGCGAACCGGTTGGACCTGGGGCCCAGCTCGGGACGCTTGGGGTCGAGCAGCTTTTCGCCCCACTTGGCCTCGAAGTCGGCCTGCGTCATCGCGCCCTCGCCGACCAGCTTCCAGTCGTCCATCACGGGCTTCTTCGGCGCCCAGCCGAAGATCTGCTTCACGCCGGGCGTGCCGAGCTCGGGGCTGCCGTTCAGGATCTCCGCCAGCGCCTCGTCCCAGGTGATCGACGCCCACTGGCCCGAGCCGCGCGGTCCGACGCGGCGCAGCGGCGTCTTGAGCCGCTTGGCGTCGTGGGCGACCTGGATTCCCGCCTGGCCCTTGAGGCAGGCGATTCCCCCGACATCGAGCGCGAATCCCTGGCCATGTTCCCCACGCCCTTCACGGCGTCGCCCGGGGTGGTGTCGTAGGGGATCGGACCGATCGGCTGGGTGGTCAGCGCGCTGTAGGGGTTGCCGGCGATCTTGCGGACCAGCGCGGTCGCGCCCGAGTCGCCCGGGTCGCCGAGGCGGACCTTGATGGTGCAGAACGTGTTGCACTGCATGCACATCGAGTAGACGACGTCGGACGCCTCGTACGGGTCTGCGTCCGAGCCGGTGCCGTGCGGTACGGCCTGGGTGAACGGGTTGCCGAAGCCCTCGTGGAACATGCCCACGACGGCCGCGGTGCCCGCGACGCCGGCGGTGGTGCCGATGACGGCGCGGCGGCTGATGCCGCCCTTGGTGGGCTCCTGGTCCTGCGGCGCCTGGGGCGCGGGCGTGACGTCGGTGCTCATGCGGGAACCTCCTGCTGCTGCTCGGCCGCGATGGCTTCGGTGTCGTCGGGGTCGGGGTCGAAGATGGGCTGCCACTCGCAGATGAGCGAGTAGGCCAGCGCGCCGCCGGCGCACAGGAAGGCGGCCACCATCCATTCGTTGATCGTGGGGAAGTAGATGTTGGTGGGGTAGCCGTCGATGACCGGGGGGACCAGCGGCGGGACGACGATGTTGAACCGGACGCCCAGGATGCCGACGATGACCATCATGGCCGCGGCGGCGAGCCAGCCGACGCGCTTCTTCAGCGGCGACATGCAGATGATCAGGGCGGCGACCAGCATCCCGATCTGGAAGAACCAGAACGACCACCAGTAGGGGCCGAAGGCCATGATCCCCATGATCGACTTGTCGTGGTGCTCGAAGGCCAGGATCGGGACGATGAACTCGTAGAACATCAGGCCCAGATCGATGAAGATCGCGCCGACCAGGACGACCGACAGCTGCTGCATCAGCTTGAGGCTGGGCCGCTTGCCCGCGCCGCGGCGCTGCCAGAAGTAGATGGCCATCACCAGGGCGGTGCCCGACACGATGGCCGACACCACGAAGACGATGGGGAACAGGCCGCCGAACCACATGCCGCGCGCCTTGACGACGGCGAAGATCGTGCCGGTGCCGCCGTGGACGCCGAAGATGGCCAGCGGGACGCCGATGATGCCCAGGATCCGCATCCAGCGGTGGGCGCGGATCGGGTCGGTGGTGCGGCGCTGGACCATGATCGCGAACACGAGCTCGACCGCCAGCAGGGCGACGTACATGGTGTAGAACCGGACCTCCCAGCTCAGCGGGGACGTCCAGTGGAAGTGGATCAGCGTGCTCAGGGCGCGGTCGAACCGGCCCAGGTCGAGGCCGATGAACGCCAGGGCGACGCCCATGCAGACGATGGCCGAGAGCAGCGCGGCGCGTCCGATGCGCTCGAACTGGTGCATGCCGAACACGTAGATCAGGCTGGACAGCAGGAACGCGCCCGCCGACAGCCCGACGAAGTAGATGTAGAACGCCACCCAGGCGCCCCACGGCATCTGCGAGGTGAGGTCCGTCACCTGCACGCCCTGGGTGAGGCGCGCGACGACGAACCAGGAGCCGGCGAGCAGCACCAGGCCGAGGAAGCCGTACCAGAGCCTGCGGTTGCGCGGGGTGAGGAACGGCTCGTGGGGCACGTGGCTCCACCAGCGCCGGGCGGGGGACGCCGCGGGGGCGTCCGGGGTCTTCGTGGTCGTGGACATGTGGCTCACCTCAACGCAGGTAGTAGACGCGGGGCTGGGTTCCGACCTCTTCCTTGAGGCGGAACGCCCGGGGCTGGCGGCCAGCTTGCTGACCACGGACTCGGGGTCGTTCAGGTCCCCGAAGAAGCGCGCGTCGCCGATGCAGGTCTCGGCGCACGCCGGCTCCTCGCCGCGTTCGAGGCGGTGCATGCAGAAGTTGCACTTGCGGACCGTGCCCCAGGGCGATTTCCAGGGGGCGCGCTCGCCGCGGTCGACGCCGTACTCGGGCGACTGCAGCACGTCGGCGCCCTGCACCTCGTCGACGTAGGACTCGCCGAAGTCGAAGCTGCGGGCCCCGTAGGGGCAGGCGGTGATGCAGTAGCGGCAGCCGATGCAGCGGTCGCCGTCGATGACGACGATGCCGTTGTCGTGCTTGTAGGTCGCGTTGACGGGGCACACCGTGACGCACGGCGGCTCGTCGCACTGCATGCAGGGCCGGGGAATGTTCACGCGGCGCACATTAGGGAACGTTCCCGTTTCCATTTCCACGACCACGTTGTAGGACACGCCGGGCGGGGTGCGGTTCTCCGCTTTGCACGCCACGGTGCAGGAATCGCAGCCGACGCACTTCTGCAGGTCGATGACCATGCCCCAGCGTGGCCCGCTCGACTCTTGGGTGGGGGACGTCATGGCGCGAAACCTCCTGGTGGGAACGCCGTTGGGCCGAAGAATCTGTGGGGGTGAGCCCCAGTCGGGTACTACCGTATGTCGTAGTTCGAGGTCGTGCAACTCGGGGCGGAGTTGTTCTCGTGTCGCATTCGTGCTACTCGGAAGCATTCAGTGAGCATTGTCCGAATGTCGCCTTGCCTCTTGATTTATCGGCGCGACTATGAGGCGGGTCCGGGGTCGGGGCGCCGGTCGCCGCGGGCGGGCCGGTCGGGGCGTCGCCGCGCCGGGTCGGCCCGGTAGGGTTGAGCGGTCATGGCGCATCTGCTCGGGGCCGAGGGCCTTCACCTGGAATTTCCCACCAAGGTCGTCTTCGACGCCGTCTCGCTCGGCGTGGACGAGGGCGACCGCATCGGTGTGGTCGGACGCAACGGCGACGGCAAGTCCAGCCTGCTCGGCCTGCTGTCGGGGCGGCTGGAGCCCGACGCCGGCCGGGTCACCCGGCGCGGCGGGGTGCGCATCGGCGTCCTCGATCAGGCCGACACCCTGGACCCGGACCTCACCGTGGCGCGCACCGTCGTCGGGGACGCGGCCGAGCACGAGTGGGCGGGCGACCCCCGCGTCCGGGACGTCATCGCCGGCCTGCTGGCCGACGTGCCCTGGGACGCTGAGATCGGGACGCTGTCGGGCGGGCAGCGGCGCCGCGCCGCGCTCGCCGCGCTGCTCGTGGGGGACTGGGACGTCCTGATCCTGGACGAGCCGACCAACCACCTCGACGTCGAGGCCATCACCTGGCTCGCCGGTCACCTCAAGCAGCGCTGGACCCCCAGCCAGGGCGGCCTGCTGGTCGTGACGCACGACCGCTGGTTCCTCGACGAGATCTGCACCGCCACCTGGGAGGTGCACGACCGGATCGTCGAGCCCTTCGAGGGTGGGTACGCCGCCTACATCCTGCAGCGCGTCGAGCGCGACCGGCAGGCCGCGGCCACCGAGGCGCGCCGGCAGAACCTGGCGCGCAAGGAACTCGCCTGGCTGCGGCGCGGCGCCCCCGCGCGGACCTCCAAGCCCAAGTTCCGTATCGACGCCGCCAACGCGCTGATCGCCGACGTGCCGCCGCTGCGCGACGCCCTCGAGCTCCAGAGCCTCGCCGTCGCCCGCCTCGGCAAGGACGTCGTCGACCTGCTCGACGCCGGGCTCGCCTACGGCGACAAGCAGGTGCTCAACAAGGTCACCTGGCGGATCGCGCCCGGCGAGCGCACCGGCGTCCTGGGCGCCAACGGGGCCGGCAAGTCGACGCTGCTGCACCTGATCGACGGCGACCTCGCCCCGACGTCCGGACGCGTCAAGCGCGGCACCACCGTGCAGGTCGCCACGCTGGGCCAGGGGATCTCCGAGCTGGAGGAGGTCTGGGACGACCCGGTCCGCGTCGTGCTGGGCCGGCTGCGCACCAGCTACACCTTCGGCTCCGGCTCCAAGGCTCAGGAGCTCTCCCCGGGGCAGTTGCTCGAGCGGCTCGGCTTCTCCAGCGCCCAGCTGTCCACGCCGGTGAAGGACCTCTCGGGCGGGCAGCAGCGCCGGCTGCAGTTGCTGCTGATCCTGCTGAGCCAGCCCAACGTCCTGATCCTCGACGAGCCCACCAACGATCTGGACACCGACATGCTGGCGGCGATGGAGGACCTCCTCGACGCCTGGCCCGGCACCCTGATCGTCGTCAGCCACGACCGCTACTTCCTGGAGCGGGTCACCGACCAGCAGTACGCGGTCATGGACGGGGCGCTGCGCCACCTGCCGCGCGGCGTCGAGGAGTACCTCGAGCTCCGCGCCGCCGCGGCGGCCGCGCCCCGCCCCGGCGCGTCCGGCCCGTCCCGGCCCGCCGCCGCGCCCGCGTCCGGGCTGACCAGCGGGCAGGAGCGGGCGCTGCGCAAGGAGATCCAGGCCGCCGAGCGCCGCATGGAGCGGCTGCACGCCGAGATCGAGAAGCTGAACGCGACGATGGCCACCGCCGACCCCTCCGACTACGCGGGCCTCCAGGCGCTCCACGAGGACGTCCGCACCCGCGAGGCCGAGATCGAGTCGCTGGAGGAGCGCTGGCTCGAGCTGGCGGACGATCTGGGCTGATCGCCGCCCCACCCGTCTCTTACTGTCTATAGTAGTAAGTACGGTAAGGACGGTGAGGACGGTGAGGGCGTGCACATCCTGGTGTCGCAGTCGAGCGGGGTGCCGCTCTACGAGCAGATCGTGGAGCAGGTCATCCGGGCGATCCTCGCCGGCGAGCTGGCCGCCGGGGACGCCCTGCCCTCGCTGCGCGCGCTCGCGGCGGACCTGCGCGTCAGCCTGATCACCACCACCCGTGCGTACGCCGAGCTGACCGCGGCGGGCTGGATCGTGAGCGTCCCGGGGCGGGGCGCCTTCGTGTGCGAACTGGACCCTGCCCGCATCCGCGCCGGCGCCCTGGAGCGCGTCCGTGCGGACCTCACGCGCGCCGTCTCGCTCGTGCGGGACGGCGAGCACGTCACCCTCACCGATCTGCATCACATGCTGGAGGAGGAATGGCGACGATGAACACGGCGATCGCGACGCGGGGCCTGGTGGTGGAGCACGGGACGTTCGCCCTCGGGCCCCTGGATCTGCAGATCCCCGCAGGTCTGGTCACCGGCTTCCTGGGGGCGAACGGGTCGGGCAAGACGACCACGCTGAAGACGCTGTTGGGGCTCGTCCGACCGCGGGGCGGCGCCTATGAGATGCCGCCGGCCGGTCAGGTCGGGGTCTCGCTCGACGAGCTCTGCCTCGTCCCGGACTGGACGCTGCGGCAGGCGGCGGCGGCGATCGCCGGGTTCCGCCCCGGTTGGGACCAGCCCTACGTCGACGCGGTCTGGGAGCGGTTCGGGTTGCGGCCGGACGCCCGGGTGAAGGAGCTGTCGCGGGGCAGGGAGGGGTGCTCGGGGTCTCGCTGGCCCTGGGGAACCACCCGGCGCTGCTCCTGCTCGACGAGCCCACGAGCGGGCTGGACCCGGGCGCGCGTCTCGACCTGGTGGACCTGCTGCGCGAGCACATGGTGGCCGACGGCAGGACCCTGCTGTTCTCCACCCACATCACGGCCGACCTGGACGACTTCGCCGACCACCTCGTCCTCATCCGGGACGGCCGCATCGTCTCGCAGGGTCCGGCCGCCCAGGTGCGCGAGGGGGTCGCGCTCGTGCGGGGGCTGCGCGAGGACCTGATCGGGGCGCCGGCCGGCCTGCTGCTCGGCGCCCGGTGGCGCGGCGACCGGTTCGAGGGCCTCGTCGCCGTCGACGAACTCGGCGCGGTCCCGCGGCGCTGCGAGGTCGCCGAGGCCTCGCTGGACCAGTTGGTGGCCCTCCTGGGCCGCACGGACCGCGGTGCGCCGCGGGGGAGGACGCGGTGATGGCAGCGACGTGGCGGTTCGCCGGGCTCGACCTGAGGGCCCTGTGGCCCTACTACCGTGCGATGGCGTTCCCGGTGGTGCTCATCCTGGTGGCGCTGGGGGTGACGACCGGCGAGCCGGGCGGCCTGATCGTCGCGATGGCGATGGCGGCCTGCATCTTCGTGCCGCAGTACCTGTTCTCGCTCGACGAGCGCTCGCGGCTCGACACGCTCTACGCGGTCCTCGGCATCCCCCGGGCCGCGGTGGTGCGGGGACGCTACCTGAGCACCCTGGCGATCGCGGGGGCCTTCATGCTGCTGGGCGTGGCGGGGGCGCTCGTGGTCGCGGCGGTGCGCGGCCTGCCGGTGACCGCCGGCGAACTGGCGCTGATGGCCGGGGTGGGGGTGCTGATGATGGCGGTGATCCTCGCGGGCACGCTGCCGCTGCCGTTCGCCCTCGGGCAGACCCGCGCGCGGTTCGCGGCGCTCGGCCTCGCGGGAGGCGTCACCCTCGTCCTCGCGCTCGTCGCCCTGCTCGCGCCGGGCGCGCTGTCCGCCGCGCTGGACGCCCTCGCCTCCTGGCACCCGGCGGCGGTGGCGACGGGGCTCGCGATGGTCGCGGGGGCGTTGCTCGCCGGATCGATCGCCCTGTCGACCGCGCTGTACGGCCGCCGGGACCTGTAGGAACTCAGTAGCCCGAGCGGGCGTACTGCGGGGCCTGGGGGTTGTCCGCCGGCAGCACGCCGAGCTCGGACGCCGCCGCGGCGGCCCAGTGCGGGTTGCGCAGGGCGGCGCGTCCGATCGACACGGCGTCGGCCTGCCCCGACACGAGGATCGTCTCGGCCTGACGCGCGTCGTCGATCAGCCCGACCGCGCTCACGACCGCGCCGGTGCCCGCGAGCGCTGCGTGGATGCGGGACGCGAGCGGCACCTGGTAGCCGGGCGCGACCGGGACGGCCGAGCCGGCGGTCAGGCCGCCGCTGGAGGCGTCCACCCAGGTCACGCCGTGGCGCTCGACGAGGACGCGCGCGAGCCGGGCGTTGGCCGCCACGTCCCAGCCCGACTCCACCCAGTCGGTGGCGCTGAGCCGGATGCCCAGCGGCTTGTCGGCGGGCCACGCGGCGCGCACGGCGTCCACGACTTCGCGCACGATCCGCGTCCGGTTCGCCTCCGAGCCCCCGTAGCCGTCGGTGCGCGTGTTCGTGAGCGGCGAGCAGAACTGGTGCAGCAGGTAGCCGTGAGCGGCGTGGATCTGGACGACGTCGTAGCCGGCCGCGTCGGCGCGCCGGGCGGACGCGGCGAACGCCTCGACCACCCCGGCGATGCCGTCGGCGTCCAGGGCGCGGGCGGGCGCCAGGGAGGGCAGCACGGGGGCGTCCGCGACCCCGACGGTCGCCCAGCCGCCGGCCTCCGGCGGGACGGTGCCCGCGCCGAAGCCCGGCAGCGCCGGGTAGGTGGACGCCTTGCCGCCGGCGTGGGCGAGTTGCGCCCCGGCGGCGGCGCCCTGGCTGTGGGCGAAGGCGACCAGGCGGGCGTGCGCGGCGGTCTGCTCGTCGTTCCACAGGCCGACGTCGCCGGGCGAGATCCGGCCCTCGGCGGTGACGCCGGTGGCCTCGGTCACCACCAGCCCGAAGCCGCCGGCCGCGAAGGCGCCGAGGTTCTGCAGGTGCCAGTCGTGCGGGACGCCGTCGCCGGCGTCGATCGCGTACTGGCACATGGGCGCCACGAAGGCGCGGTTACGCACGAACATCCCCGCGCCGGACGGCGCGGGGATCGTGACGGGCGTGAAGAGCAGGGGTGGGGTCGCCACGGGTCAGCGGCCGCGCATGGCGCGGTTGAGGCCCTTCGGGGTGGGCATCGGACCCTTGGGCAGCGGCGCCTTCGGGCGGACGGCGTCCAGCGCACGGATCCGCTGCTTCACCTCGGCGACCTGGAACGGCTGCAGCGCCTTGGGCAGCTTCTCGATGTGCTTCTGCAGATCGCCCAGCTTCATCTGGCCGCCCGCGTTGCCGAGCACCAGCGTCGTGACGGGCGTCCCGAAGGACACCTGCTCGTGCTTGCGCTGCTCGCCGTTCAGCATCTCGCGGACGCGTCCGGCCGAGCCCTCACCGATCAGGACGATGCCCATCGGCCCGACGACGCGGTGCACCATGTCCATCTGGCGGTTGGCGTTGATGCCCATGTCGTAGGAGTACTTCTTGTTGTTGAGCAGCTGCAGGGCGACCTCGGCCGAGCCCGGCTGCCCCTCGTAGCGCTTGATCGTGGCGAACTTCACCCGGCGGGTCAGGATCAGCATGGCGCCGAGCAGGCCGGCCATCAGCGCGAGCGGCACGTAGGCCCACCACGCCATCTGGGTGAGCAGCCCCAGCACGATGATGACCGCGGCGACGCCCAGGCCGACGCCCAGCATCCACCAGGTGACGGACGGGTCGATCTCGGCCGTGCGCTTGTAGGCCTCGACGATCTGCCGGACGCGCCCCCAGTCGCGGGGGTCGTCGCTGTTCTTCTTGCGCAGCTTCTCGGCCTTCTGCTCGGCCTTCTGCTTCGCGGCGAGCTCTTTCGCCTTCTCGCTAGCCATCCTGGTTCACTCCACGCTCGTCGTTGTGGGTGCCTTCTTGCGGGCCTCGATGGCCTGTCGGTAGAGCCTGCCCGCGCGATACGACGAACGGACCAGGGGACCCGAAAGCACTCCCGCATATCCTAGGCCCTTCGCCTCCTCTTCGAGGTCGCCGAACTCCTCCGGCGTCACCCAGCGGTCGATCGGGTGGTGCAGCGAGGACGGCCGCAGGTACTGCGTGATGGTGATGAGTTCGGTGCCGGCGTCGCGCAGGTCGACCAGCGCCTGGCTGATCTCCTCGCGGGTCTCGCCCATGCCGAGGATCAGGTTGGACTTCGTGACCAGGCCGAACGCCCGCGCCTTCGTCAGGACGCCCAGGCTGCGGTCGTAATCGAACGCCGGCCGGATCCGCTTGAAGATCCGCGGCACGGTCTCCACGTTGTGGGCGAACACCTCCGGGCGGGACTCGAACACCAGCCCCAGGGCGTGCTCGTTGCCCTTGAAGTCGTCCACCAGCAGTTCGACGCCGGTGCCCGGGTTGAGCGCCCGGATCTGGCGGCAGGTCTCGGCGTACAGCCAGGACGCCCCGTCGGGCAGGTCGTCGCGCGCCACGCCGGTGACGGTGGCGTACTTCAGCCCCATCTCGCGCACCGACTCGGCGACGCGCCGCGGCTCGTCCCGGTCGTAGCCCGCCGGCTTGCCGGTGGCGATCTGGCAGAAGTCGCAGCGGCGCGTGCACTGGTCACCGCCGATGAGGAAGGTCGCCTCGCGGTCCTCCCAGCACTCGAAGATGTTGGGGCAGCCGGCCTCCTGGCACACGGTGTGCAGGCCGCCGTCCTTGACCCGTTGCTGCATGTCGCGGTACTCGGGGCCCATCGTGGCCCGGGTCTTGATCCACGGGGGCTTGCGCTCGATGGGCGTCTGCGCGTTCTTGGCTTCGATGCGAAGGAGGCGGCGAGGCTGGGTGTCGGTCACCCGGTCATTCTAAACGCCGTCGGCACCCGGGTCGCGAGGGCGTCTGCCCAGCGCGTCCAGTACGGGTTTCAGCACGAGCCACCACTGGTCGACGGGGCGCCGGACGTCCCAGTCGACGAGGTCGTCCAGGTCCTTGACCGAGCGCATCCCGTCCGGGGTGGCGAAGGTGTGCAGGCTGCCGGACGACGCGAACTGCTCGGTCATCCAGTCGATGACCTGCGCGGCGAACCGGACGCCGTTGATGCGGTCGAACGGCGACGGCGTCCCGCCCTGCTGCACGTGCCCGAGCACGACCCCGCGGACGCTGTAGCCGCCCTGGCCCTCGGCCTCGAACATCCGGGTGAGCAGGTCGGTGGTGTAGAACGCGGAGGCGTCCTCGTTGCGGATCGCCAGCCAGAAGTTCTGGCCGTGGGTGAAGGCGTCCACCATGGCGTCCACGTCGTGCTTGAGGTCGGCGATCGTGATGCCGTCCTCGTGCAGGTAGACGCGCTCGGCGCCGGCGGCGACGCCCGTGGCCAGCGCGAGGAAGCCGCAGCGGCGTCCCATGGTCTCGACCACGAACGCCCGCTTGGACGCCGTGGCGGACTGCTTGATCCGGTCCACCGACTGCACGTCCACGTTCAGCGCCGAGTCGGCGCCGACGGCCATCTGCAGGCCCGGCAGGTTGTTGTCCAGCGACGCGGGCACGATCACCATCGGGATCCCCAGCGCCGGGAACCGCTTGCGTTCGTGGTTGATCCGGTTGAGCGCGCGGTACGCCTGGAAGCCGCCGATGATGACGAGCCCGTCGAGCCCGTGGGTCTCCAGCGAGCGGGCGACCGCGTACAACTCGCTGTCGCCGGGGATGCTGCGGCGCGTGCCGAGGTTGGCGCCGGCCGCGGCCTCCCAGCCCTCGACGTCGCCCCACGACAGCTCGCGCAGGTCGCCGTCGATCAGCCCCGGGAAGCCGCCCTGGATGCCCACCATCGTGTGGCCCTGGTCGACGCCGAGCCGCACGACGGCGCGGGCGGTCGGGTTCATGCCGGGCGCCAGCCCGCCGACGTTCATCACGCCGATGCGGCGCGAGCGTCCGCGCGTGGCCACCTCGGGGCGGGCCTCCGACAGCCGGCGGAACACCCCGGCCATCTGCACGAACGACGGCCCGCGCGCCGCCATCGCCTCGTCGTAGCGGCCCTCGGAGATCAGGGTGGCCACGTCCTTGGTGGCCTGCACGGCGTCCAGCAGCGGCATGGCGTGGGGCCGGTTGGCGCGCACGCCGATGACCTGCGGCTCCCGGTCGCCCGTCATCACCTCGTCGACGGCCGCGCAGCCGACCATCGAGGCCATCCAGCGGTCGTAGGCGCTCGGGACGCCGCCGCGCTGGACGTGGCCCAGGATCGTGACCCGCGCGTCCTCGCCCATCTCGTCGGACAGGACGCGCCGGACGGCGTCCGCGGTGATGGGGTTGCCGTCCCGGTCGGCCGCGCCCTCGGCGACGACGACGATGGATGTCCGGCGTCCGGCGTCGCGGGAGCGGCGCAGCACCCGCGCCATCCGTTCGTGCCAGTCGGGGCCGGGCGGGTTCTCGGGGATGAACACGTAGTCGGCGCCGCCCGCGACGGCGCTCATCAGGGCGAGGTAGCCGCAGTGCCGCCCCATCACCTCGACGACGAAGCTGCGCTGATGGGAGGCCGCCGTGGACGCGATGGCGTCGATCGCCTCGGTGATCCGGTGCAGCGCGGAGTCGGTCCCGATCGTCATGTCGGTGCCGACCATGTCGTTGTCGATCGAGCCGACGAGCCCCACGACCATCAGCGACGGGTGGGTGGACGCCTCCCGCTCGGTGATCAGGCCGTCGGCCAGCAACGTCTCGATGTGGCCGGGCCACTCGTCGCGCAGCACGTCGGTGCCGGTCAGGGAGCCGTCGCCGCCGATCACGACGAGCCGGTCGATGCCGGCGCGGATCAGGTTGAGGGCGGCGGTGCGGCGGCCCTCGGGGTGCGGAAGGCCGCGCAGCGGGCGGTGCCGATCACGGTGCCGCCCTGGATCATGATGCCGCTGACGTCCTCCCACGACAGCGGCCGGATGTAGTCGCCGCCGTCGACGGCGCCCTGCCAGCCCTCGTAGATGCCGTAGACCTCGGCGCCGGCGGTGATGCCGCCGCGCACGACCGCCCGCACGGCGGCGTTCATTCCGGGGGCGTCTCCGCCCGACGTCAGGACCCCGATGCGCACGCTCACGCGGCTCAGACTAGGGCGCGCTCCGGCCCGGACGTCAGCGCGAAGGAAAGTTGCCGTTCCAGTTGCGGTTCGATTGCACGGGCCACGTCGACCAACCGCGGGGGCGCCGCGCCGGTCTCGTCCTCGATGCTCGTGACGCCCGCATCCGCGATGCCACAAGGGATGATGCTGCCGAACAGCCCGGTCGAGGTGGCGGCCACGTTCAGGGCGAAGCCGTGCATCGTCGTCATCTTCGCCACCCGGACGCCGATGGCGCAGATCTTGCGCTCGGGCCGGACGCCGTCCGCCGGCAGCCACACGCCGGTGCGCCCCTCGACGCGGATCCCGGGGACGCCGAACTCGCCGGCGAGCGTGTCGATGACGGCCTGCTCGAGGCGGCGGACGTACTCCAGCGGCCCGTACTTCCGGGTCAGGGTGACGATCGGGTAGCCGACGAGTTGGCCCGGGCCGTGGTAGGTGATCTTGCCGCCGCGGTCCACGTCCACGACGGGCGTGCCGTCCTGGGGGCGCTCGTGCGGCTCGGTGCGCTTGCCGGCCGTGTAGACCGGCGTGTGCTGCACGAAGAGGACCTGGGGGCCGATCTCGCCGGCGACCACGCGCGCGTGCACGTCGCGCTGCAGTTGCCAGGTCTCCCGGTAGTCGCTCTCGGTGAGGTCCGCGCCGTCGTAGCCGAGGTAGGTGAAAGTGAATCCGTCACAGGCGTTCAGGGGTGCCACCCGATCATCGTACGCGCAACGGGTCCGCCCGACCGGCGGTTCCACAGGACGCACGCGCGCCCGCCCCCTCGCAAGGGGACGGGCGCGTGCGCTTGTCAGGAGCGGATCAGACGCCGAACTCGGCGCCGAAGTCGCCCTCTTCGAGGCGTGCCTTGACGAAGGAGAGGAATCGGGCCGCGACCGCGCCGTCGATGATGCGGTGGTCGTAGGTCAGCGACAGGTACATCATGTCGCGCACCGCGATCACCTCGCCGAGCTCGGCGTCCCTGATGACCATCGGGCGCTTCACCAGCGCGCCGGTGCCCATGATGGCCGACTCCGGCTGGTTGATGATCGGGGTGTCGAACAGGGTGCCGGCCGAGCCGTAGTTCGTGATGGTGAACGTACCGCCGCTCAACTCGTCGGGCGTGACCTTGTTGGCGCGCGTGCGGGCCGCCAGGTCGCCGATCTTCTTGGCCAGCCCGGTGACGTTGAGGTCGCCGGCGTCCTTGATGACCGGGACGAGCAGGCCGCGCTCGGTGTCGACCGCGATGCCGACGTGCTCGGCCGCCGGGTACGTGATCGTGCCGGCCTCAGCGTCCACCTGGGCGTTGACCACCGCGAACTGCTTGAGCCCCTCGACGGCGGCCAGCGCGATGAACGGCAGGTAGGACAGCGACGCGCCCTCGCGGGCCTTGAAGGCGTCCTTGGCCTTCGCGCGGAGCTTGCTGATGTTGGTCAGGTCGACCTCCACCGTCGCGGTGAGCTGCGCGGCCGTCTCCAGGGAGGCGTTCATCCGCTGGGCGATCACCTTGCGCAGGCGCGTCAGCTTCTCCGTGGTGCCCCGCTTCTCCGAAGGCTGCACGGGGCCGAGGCCTTGGCGGCCGGCGCCGCGGCGGGAGCCGCCGGTGCAGCGGCGGGTGCCGGGGCGGTGGCCTCGGGCGCCGGGGCCTTGGCCGCCTCGGCGGCGGCCAGGACGTCCTGCTTGCGGATGCGGCCGCCGACGCCGGTGCCCTCGATCGAGGCCAGGTCGATGCCGTGCTGCTGGGCGAGCTTGCGCACCAGCGGCGTCACGTAGCCGGCATCGGGGGCCTCGCCCGTGGCGCGGCGGGGAGCCGCGGACGGGGCGGGGGCGGCCTGCGGAGCCGACGCCTGCGGGGCCGGAGCCGGGGCGGCGGGCGGGGTCGCCGGGGCCTGCGGGGCGGGGCGGCCTCGGGTGCCGGGGCGGCGGGCGCTTCCTGCTGCGGAGCGGCAGCCGGGGCTTCCTGCTGCGGGGCCGGGGCGGCGGGCGCGGGGCGGCCGGTGCGGCGTTGGCGTCGCCGATGATGGCCAGGACGGCGCCGACCTCGGCGGTCTCGTCCTCGGGGACGCGGATCTCCAGGATGGTGCCGGCGGCGGGGGAGGGGACCTCGGTGTCGACCTTGTCGGTGGAGACCTCGACGATGGGCTCGTCGACCTCGACGGTGTCGCCGACCTCCTTGAGCCAGCGGGAGATGGTGCCCTCGGTGACCGACTCGCCCAGGGCGGGGAGGGTGACCTCGGTGCCGGACGCGGGGGCGGCGGCGGGGGCCTGCGGGGCGGGGGCGGCCTCGGGCGCGGGGGCGGCGGGCGCTTCCTGCTGCGGAGCGGCGGCCGGAACTCCCTGCTGCGGGGCCGGGGCGGCGGGCGCGGGGGCGGCCGGTGCGGCGTTGGCGTCGCCGATGATGGCCAGGACGGCGCCGACCTCGGCGGTCTCGTCCTCGGGGACGCGGATCTCCAGGATGGTGCCGGCGGCGGGGGAGGGGACCTCGGTGTCGACCTTGTCGGTGGAGACCTCGACGATGGGCTCGTCGACCTCGACGGTGTCGCCGACCTCCTTGAGCCAGCGGGAGATGGTGCCCTCGGTGACCGACTCGCCCAGGGCGGGGAGGGTGACCTCGGTGCCGGACGCTGCGGCGGCGGGAGCCTGCGGGGCGGGGGCGGCCTCGGGCGCCGGGGCGGCGGGCGCTTCCTGCTGCGGAGCGGCAGCCGGGGCCTCCTGCTGCGGGGCCGCCGGGGCGTCCTGCTGCGGGGCGTCGCCCGCCTCGTTCGGGTCGCCGATGACGGCGAGCGTGGCGCCGACCTCGGCGGTCTCGTCCTCGGGGACGACGATCTGGAGGATGGTGCCGGCGACGGGGGAGGGAACCTCGGTGTCGACCTTGTCGGTCGACACCTCCACGATGGGCTCGTCGACCTCGACGGTGTCACCCACCTGCTTCAGCCATCGGGAGACAGTGCCTTCGGTGACGCTTTCACCCAGCGCGGGGAGGGGGACATTGGTCGGCATGCTCGCAGGCTCCTTCTTCGATGACTGGCCGTTTCCGTCCCCCACACTAGCCCCCTGCCGCGCCTTTCACACCACGGCCCGGGCCGCCCCGAGCGCCCGGGAGCGCTCGGGGACGACCGCTCAGGAGCGCGCGTCGGCCAGCGTGCGGGCCAGCGCCACCAGGGTCCGGACGCCGCTGCCGGTGCCGCCCTTGGGGACATAGTCGTACGGCCCGCCGGTGTTCCACGCGGGGCCGGCGATGTCGAGATGGGCCCACGGCTCGCCCTCGGGGACGAACTCCTGCAGGAAGGCCGCCGCCGTCAGCGCGCCGCCGTACCGGGTGGTGCCCGAGGACGCCAGGTCGGCGACCTCGCTGCGCAGGTTGTCGTGGATGTGCTCGGGGATCGGCAGCTGCCAGAACGCCTCCCCGGACGCCTCCGCTGCATCCAGGAGGGTGTCGGCGGTCCCGTCGTCGGAGGCCATCAGGCCCGCGACCCGCTCGCCCAGCGCCACGACGCAGGCGCCCGTGAGGGTGGCGATGTCGACGGTGAGGTCGGGATCGTCCTCGCTCGCCCGCACCAGCGCGTCGGCCATGACCAGGCGGCCCTCGGCGTCGCTGTTGGCGTTCTCGACGGTCTTGCCGCCGTACATCGTCAGGACGTCGGAGGGCCGGTAGGCCGAGCCCGACGGCATGTTCTCGGCCATGGCCGCGTACGCGGTCACGCGCACCTTCAGCTTCAGCTCGGCGATGGCCGCGATCGCCGAGATGACCGCGGCGGCGCCCGCCATGTCGGTCTTCATCGTGATCATGCCGTCGGCGGGCTTGAGGTTGAGGCCGCCGGTGTCGAACGTGATGCCCTTGCCGACCAGCGCGAGGTGCGCCTTGGCGCCGCGCGGGTTGTAGCTGATCCGGACCAGCCGGGGCGGACGCGTCGACCCGCCGCCGACGGCCAGGATGCCGCCGTAGCCGCCGCGCGCGAGCGCCTTCTCGTCCAGCACCTCGACGTCCAGCTTGGCCGCCTTGGCGACGGCGCGGGCGTCCTCGGCGAACGTCTCGGGGTACAGCAGGTTGGCGGGGGTGTTGACCCAGTCGCGGGCGCGGTTCACGGCCCGCGCCACGGTGGCGGCCGCCTCGACCTGGGCGCCGGCGTCCTTGGCGGCGGACACGACCGCCAGCGACGCGATGGGGTCGGAGGCGGGCTCGCTGCTCGCCTTGACGTAGCCGTAGCTGCCCAGCAGCGCGCCCTCGGCGACGCCGCGGACGACCTCGGGCTCCACGGCGTCGACGCTGATGGCGACCTTGAGGTGCCGATCCCCGGCGGTCGCGGCCGCCGCGCGCACGCCCGACCCCGCGGCGCGGCGCACCTGCTCCGGCGTCACGTCGACGCCCCCCAGGCCGGTCACGACGACGACCGGCACACCCGGCAGCGTGACGGTGGCGCCCACCTTGGTGGTCGCCCCCAGTTGCTGCGCCGACGCCAGCAGCGAGGCGCCCTGGCGCTTGGTCCACGCCTTGTCCAGATCCTCCCCGGCGCCCACGAGGACGGGACCCCCGGAGGCCTCGGCGAGCCCGACGACAAGGACGTCGGCGTCCTTGGGCAGGCTCGATACAGCGGTGATCGGGGCAGCGAAGCGTTGGTCACAGGTCTCATCCCTCCGTGTGGTGGCTCGACTCGCCAGCCTACTCACGGTCGCAGCCCGGCGGGTGCCGGACGGGCACGCGGAGGACGCCGAACGGGCCCGTCCGCTGGGGTAGGTTGAGCGCATGGCCGAGGAGAAGACATCGCCGTTGCACGCGCGCCACGAGGCGCTGGGAGCCAAGTTCGCCGAGTTCGGCGGCTGGTCGATGCCCCTGCAGTACTCCTCCGTGGTCGCCGAGCACACCGCGGTGCGCCAGGCGGTCGGGATCTTCGACGTCAGCCATCTCGGCAACGCCCGGGTCGCCGGGCCGGGCGCGCGGGACTTCCTCAACGCCTGCTTCACCAACGATCTCGGCCGCATCGGCCCGGGCCAGGCGCAGTACACCCTGTGCTGCTCCGAGGACGGCGGCGTCGTGGACGACCTCATCCAGTACCTGGTCTCCGACGACGAGGTCCTGCTCATCCCCAACGCGGCCAACACCGCCACCGTCGTCGACCTGCTCGCCGCCGCCGCGCCCGAGGGCGTCACCGTGACGAACCAGCAGGAGGACTTCGCGATCCTGGCGGTCCAGGGTCCTCGCTCCGACGAGGTGCTTTCCGCGCTCGGCGTCACCGCGGACCTGGACTACATGCAGTTCCGCACCACCACGATCGCCGGCTGCGAGGTGTCGCTGTGCCGCACCGGCTACACCGGCGAACTCGGGTACGAGGTCGTGTGCCGCACGCAGGACGCCGGGGCCGTCTGGGACGCCCTGCTGGCCGCCGGCGAGCCGCTGGGGATGCTGCCCGCGGGCCTGGGCGCCCGCGACACGCTGCGCACCGAGATGGGCTACGCGTTGCACGGCCACGAACTGTCCGACACCATCACGCCGGTGATGGCCGGCCTGGTCTGGGCGGTCGGCTGGGACAAGCCCACGTTCTGGGGCGCCGAGGCGCTGCGCGCGCAGCGGGCCGAGGGCCCGCGCGCCGCTCCCGCGCCATCAAGGCCGCCGGGCGCGGCATCCCGCGTCCGGGGATGGAGTGCGTGGACGCCGACGGCGCCGTGGTGGGCGTCCTCACCTCGGGCACCTTCAGCCCGACGCTGCAGGCCGGGATCGGCCTGGCGCTGCTCGACCCGGCCTACAAGCCCGGCGCCGACGTGGGCGTCCGGGTGCGGAACCGGGTGGAGCCGTTCACCGTGGAGAAGGCGCCGCTGGTGCAGCCCCACGTGCGCGCCCAGTGACGCGGCGGTGGTGGGCGCACGTCGCCCTGGCCGCGGTCGGCGTGATCGTCGTGGTGTGGGTGCTGACGGTCGGGGCGAACCCGACGATCAGCTGCCGGGAGGTCGTCATGCACCCCGGCGACACCTGCGCCAACGCGCAGGGCACCCGCGTGCAGACCTACCAGGAGCGCTACGACGCGGCGCAGCAGGCGCGTCCCGTCATCGGCGGGGTGGGCGCCCTGGTCGCGGCGTTCGGGGCCGGCCTCGCGGTCGCCGAGGTCAGGCGTGCAGGCTCATCGGGCCGTACACGACCCGACCGTCCTGCAGCAGCGTGACCTCGTCGAGGCCCGCGTCCTCGAGTTCCTCGTAGTTCTGCGTGAGCCACGCCTCGGCGTCGGCCTGCGTGGGGAACTCCTGCGCCAGGCCCGTCGTGACGGCCACGGCGTCGTCGGCCTGCGGCGAGTCCCAGCGCCAGGGCATCAGAACGCCTCGCCGCGCTTGATCCGGGGCGGGGGCTGGCGCCAGCGGCGGAACGACATCTGGCGGTTGAAGCCGTAGAACAGCAGGCCCTTCAGCGGCGTGCCCGGGATGCGCTGGGCGGCGAGCTGCTTGAACCGGCGCCACAGCAGGGCGGCGTCCAGCACGATCAGGGCGATGAACGCCCAGGTGGCGTACAGCAGCCACTGGATGTAGGGCGTCAGCTGCGGGATGAACGCCAGCGCCATCACCCCGAGCAGCACGGGCATCGCGATCTCGGCGGGGTTGAAGCGGGAGTCGACCAGGTCGCGCATCAGCGTGCGGCCGGGCGTCTCCTCCTGGCGGGCGAGGTTGCGCTGCCGCTCGACGTAGGTGGCCTCGCGGTCGCGCTTCTTGGCCTCCTTGGGCGACAGCGTCGGGTTCAGGCGCTGCCGTCGGGCAGCCTCCGCGTCACGCCGCGACGGCGTCGGCGCGTTCTTCTTGTCCTGGGAGGAACGCGGAACCACGACGGGTTCGGGCTCGGGCGCGGGGTCCGACTTCTTGAACAGGGCCACGTGTGATCAGGTCCTTCTGCTGCGATGGGAACTCTCCCAGTCTAGTTCAGGGGAAGCTCCGGGGCACGACGCCGTCGCCGACGCGGGGGCGGGGGCTAGGCTGTGACCGCTGAACCGCCCACGGAAGGACCCTAAGGAAGACCATGGCCGGCTTGTTCGAACGACTCAGGATCATTTTCAACGCCAAGGCCGAGAAGGCGCTGGACAAGATGGAGGATCCGCGCGAGACCCTCGATTACTCCTACCAGCGGCAGCTCGAGCTCCTGCAGAAGGTGCGCCGCGGCGTGGCGGACGTCGCCACGAGCCGCAAGCGCGTCGAACTGCAGGCCAACCAGCTGGACGCCGAGATGAAGAAGCTGTCGCTCTCGGCGCAGCGCGCGCTCGAGGTCAACCGCGAGGACCTGGCCCGCGAGGCCCTGACCCGCAAGTCCGGGCTGCAGAGCCAGCTCGAGGACCTGATGACGCAGCACTCCACCCTGCAGGGCGAGGAGGAGAAGCTGGTCCGCGCCAGCACGCGCCTCCAGGCGAAGGTGGACGCCTTCCGCACCCGCAAGGAGACCATCAAGGCCACCTACTCCGCCGCCGAGGCCCAGACGCGCATCAACGAGGCGTTCACCGGCATCAGCGAGGAGATGGGCGACGTCGGCATGGCGATCCAGCGCGCCGAGGACAAGACGGCGCAGATGCAGGCCCGCGCCGGCGCCATCGACGAGCTGCTCGCGTCCGGCGCGCTGGAGGACCCGACGCACACCTACAAGGACGACATCACCCGCGAGCTCGACTCGTTGGCCTCGTCCTCGGAGGTCGAGAACGAACTGGCCGCCATGAAGGCGTCCATCGGAGCCCTCCCCGGGGCTCCCGCCCAGGCGGCGCCTCAGATCGCCGCCAGCCCCGCCCAGCCGGTCGAGGCCGAGGTCACCGAGGTGACCGACGACGCCGGTGCGGGCGACTCCCGTCCGGCGTCCGGCCCGCAGGGGTGACGCCATGATCGTGCGCATCCTGGGTGAGGGGCAGTACCGCCTCGAGGACGCCGAACTGGAGATCCTCAACGCGCTGGACGACGACGTGGAGGCCGCCGTCAAGGCGGGCGACGAGGAGTGGCTCGTCCGGGCCCTGACCCGGCTCCTGGCCGAGGTCAGGGAGCAGGGCAACCCGCTCGACGACGACCTGCTGATCGACTCCGACGTGATCATGCCTGCGGCGGACACGCCGCTGGAGCAGATCCGGGAGTGGATCGGCGACGAGCAGGGTGCCGGGGGTTGCTTCCCTAGTGCGCCTGCTCATCTGCACCGATCGCCTCGGGGCCCTCGCGTCGTCCGACGCGGGGGCCGCGTTGGGTCGCGCGTTCGTGCGCGCCCGCCCCGGCGTCGAGGTCGCCGTCGTGCCCATGGCCGCCGGCGGCGCCGACCTGCGCGCCGCGCTGGCCGACCTGGGCGACGCCTCCCCGGTCGTCACGTCCGGCGATCCGGAGGCGCCGGCCGTCGCGGGCATCGACCCCTGGTCGACATCCCTGGAGATCGGGAACGCCCTGGCCGCCGCGCTGGCGTCCCGGCCGGCACGCGTGGTGGTCGACCTGACCGGCGTTCGCACCCACGACGCCGGTTCGGGCATCCTCGCGGCGCTCGGCGCGCACGCGGACGTCGCCCTGGACGCGGGGGTCGGCGGGCTCGCCGGCATCACGCGCCTCGACCTCGAACCCGCCCGCGCGCTGGTGGGGGACACCGAACTCGTGGCCGTCGTGGACCCGGCCGAGCTGGGCGACCTGTTGCTCGGCCTGCGCGGCGTCACCGCGCGCCGCGGCCACGCCACGGGCGCCGACCCGGCGCTCATGCTCGCCACCGACGCGTCCCTGGGGTCGCTCGCCGGCCTGCTGGGCGTCCCGGACGGCCCGGGGATGGGCGCGGCCGGGGGAGCGGTGGTCGCCCTGACCGCGCTCGGGCGTGGCTCACCACCGGCCCCGCGCTGTGCGCCGAGACGGCGCAGTTCGAGAGGACGGCCGCCGCCGCCGACGTCCTCGTGACCGGGGCCGACCAGCTCGACTTCGTCCGGCGCGGCGGCCCCGTCGTGGGCGAGGTGATCGCCGCCGCCGAGCGGACCCTGCGGCCGTGCGTGGTGGTCGCCAGGACCGTCGACGTGTCGGCGCGCGAGCTCCGGACCTTCGGCGTCGAGGTGGCCTACGCGGTGGGCGGGGAGCCCGACCTGGGCGCCGACGCCCTCACGACCCGCGCCGCGGGCGTGGCGGGCAGCTGGACGTGGTGAGGGCGTCCGGGCTTCGGCGAACCCGCCCCGTGACCTAGACTGGAACGAGCACGGTGCCGCGCATCCCGTTCGGACGCGGCCCCACCGATCACGGAGGAATCACCCACATGAGCGTTGATCAGCAGCCCGAGGTCCAGGCCGACGGCATCATTCTGACCGAGGTCGCGGCGAAGAAGGTCTCCGACCTCGCCGCCAGCGAGGGCGAAGAGGGCCTGGCGCTGCGCATCTCGGTGGCCCCCGGCGGCTGCTCCGGCCTGCGCTACCAGCTGGCCCTGGACGACCGCGATCTCGAGGGCGACATCGAGAAGGAGTGGTACGGCGTCAAGGTCGTGACCGACCGCATGAGCGCCCCGTACCTGTCCGGCGCGACGATCGACTTCGTCGACACCATCCAGCAGCAGGGCTTCACCATCGACAACCCGAACGCGGGCGGCTCGTGCGCCTGCGGCGACAGCTTCCACTGACACACCCCGTGACCGCGAGGTCACGAAAGGGACACAGTGTCCCACACTGCGGGCACCCGGCAGCCTCGGAAGAGGCGATCGGGTGCCCCTTTGGGTTACTGTGCCTAGGTGCATCGACAGCCTGGCCGACCATGCCCTGTTATGGACCGGCCGACGACCAAGGGAAGGGTGTGACGTGGCTCCGAATCGAACCCGGTTCGCCCGTCGAGCCGTCGCGGCGGTGGCCGCCGTCGGTGGTGCGCTGGCGCTGAGTGGCTGCTCGCAGGCGACGCTGGAGCAGTGGACGCGGTGGGGCCTCCCCGAGGCCGCGACCGACCGTGCTCCGTTCATCGGGAACCTGTGGAACGGCGCGTGGATCGCGTCGATGGTCATCGGCGTCCTGGTGTGGGGCCTGATCGGCTACGCGATCATCCGGTTCCGCCGCCGCAGCCACGACGAGGCTCCCAAGCAGACGCAGTACCACCTGCCGATGGAGATCCTGTACACGCTGGTGCCGTTCCTCATCATCGGCGTCCTGTTCTTCTTCACCGTGCAGGCGCAGAACGGGGTCCTGGCGAAGGCCGCGGACGGCGACGTGCACGAGATCGACGTCATCGGGCAGAAGTGGTCCTGGACGTTCAACTACCGCGAGGCGGACAACCCCGCCATCGGCAGCGACGCCCACACCGTCGGCACCATCGAGACGATCCCCACGCTGTACCTCCCGCTGAACAAGCCGGTGCGGTTCAACCTCGAGTCGGCCGACGTCATCCACTCCTTCTGGGTCCCCGACTTCTACTTCAAGCTCGACGTCATCCCGGGCCACCCGAACAGCTTCGACGTGACGCCCACCAAGGAGGGCGAGTTCCTCGGCAAGTGCGCCGAACTGTGCGGCACCTACCACGCGCAGATGGTCTTCCACGTGAAGGTGCTCCCCGAGGCGGAGTACGAGGCGCAGATCAAGCAGTTGGCGGCGTCCGGCCAGACCGGTGACCTGGTCGCCCCGTCGTTCCCGTCCACCGGACCGAAGAAGGAGGGCTGAGCACATGACCGCAACCGCTGCACGCGTCGACTCCAGCGTCGCCGCCGCGCCCGCGCGGCGCCTCGGTAAGGGTGAGCTCGTCTGGTCGTGGATGACGACCACCGACCACAAGGTCATCGCGAAGCTGTACATCTGGACGGCCCTGGCGTTCTTCGCCTTCGGCGGCCTGCTCGCGCTCGGCATCCGCGCCGAGCTGGCGTTCCCGGGGCTGCAGTACCTCAGCTACGAGTCGTTCAACCAGTTCTTCACCATGCACGGCACGATCATGCTGCTGATGTTCGCGACGCCGATGTTCGCGGCCTTCGCGAACGCGCTGATGCCCATCCAGATCGGCGCCCCCGACGTCGCGTTCCCGCGGCTGAACATGTTCAGCTACTGGCTGTACCTGGCCGGTTCGCTGATCGCCTGCGCGGGCTTCCTGAGCCCGGACGGCGCGGCCTCCTTCGGCTGGTTCGCCTACGTCCCGCTCTCGGACGCCATCAACAGCCCCGGCGCCGGCGGCAACCTGTGGATCGTGGGGCTCTACCTGCTGGGCCTGAGCTCGATCCTCGGCGCGGTCAACTTCGTCACCACCATCGTGCTGCTCCGTGCCCCCGGCATGACCATGTTCCGCATGTCGATGTTCACCTGGAACATCCTGGTGACGTCGCTGCTGATCCTGGTCGTCTTCCCGGTGCTCGCGGCGGGCCTGCTGGTCCTGCTCAGCGACCGCGTCCTGGGCACGCACATCCTGGACGCCGCGACCGGCGGCGCGATCCTGTGGCAGCACCTGTTCTGGTTCTTCGGCCACCCCGAGGTGTACGTGCTGGCGCTGCCGTTCTTCGGCATCGTCACCGAGATCATCCCGGTGTTCAGCCGCAAGCCGGTCTTCGGCTACATCGGCCTGGTGGCCGCGACCCTGTCGATCGGCGCGCTGTCGATCTCGGTGTGGGCGCACCACATGTTCGTGACGGGCGCGGTGAACCTGCCGTTCTTCTCGTTCATGACGTTCATGATCGCGGTCCCCACCGGCGTGAAGTTCTTCAACTGGATCGGCACGATGTGGAACGGATCGATCCGCATGCAGAGCCCGATGCTGTTCTCCATCGGCTTCCTGACCACGTTCCTGTTCGGCGGCCTCACCGGCGTCATCCTGGCCTCGCCGCCGCTGGACTTCCAGGTGTCCGACACCTACTTCGTGGTCGCGCACTTCCACTACGTGCTGTTCGGCACCGTCGTGTTCTCGATGTTCGCCGGCTTCTACTTCTGGTGGCCCAAGTGGTACGGCTACAAGCTGGACGAGAAGCTCGCCGTGCTCCACTTCTGGCTGATCTTCCTCGGCTTCCACATGACGTTCCTCGTGCAGCACTGGCTGGGCGTGGAGGGCATGCAGCGTCGTATCGCCGACTACCTGCCGCAGGAGGGCTTCACCTTCCTCAACCAGGTCTCGACGGTGGGCGCGTTCCTGCTGGGCGTCTCGATGCTGCCGTTCCTGTGGAACGTGTACAAGAGCCACAAGTCGGCTCCCCGCGTCACCGAGGACGACCCGTGGGGCTGGGGCCGTTCGCTGGAGTGGGCCACCTCCTGCCCGCCGCCGCGCCACAACTTCACGTCCCTGCCCCGGATCCGCAGCGAGGCTCCCGCCTTCGACCTGCACTACCCGGAGATGTCGGGCCGCGGCGTCGTCGCGCCGGCCGAGCCCAAGGCTGAGATCGCGCAGGAGGAGTCCCGATGAAGTCCGAAGCGAAGATCTTCTTCTTCCTGGTCGCCTTCTTCGCGATCGTCACCCCGGCGTACGCCTACGTGACGTGGTCGATGGGCCACTTCGAGGTGATCGGCACCACGGTGCTGGCGCTCACCCTGCTGTTCTCGCTGATGATCTGGGGTCTGCTCATCATCACCGGGCGCACCGTGGGCATGCGTCCCGAGGACCGCAAGGACGGCGAGATCGTCGAGGGCGCCGGCGCCCTGGGGTTCTTCCCGCCGAGCAGCATCGTCCCGTTCTGGTCCGCGATCGCGATCGCGGTCATCCTGCTGGGCGCCGTCTATGGCTGGTGGCTGTCGCTGCTGGGCGTCGGGCTCGGCATCTGGGCCGCCTGCGGCTGGGCCTACGAGTTCTACACCGGCGACTACAAGCACTGAGCGTCAGGCGAACGGCCCCGGATCCCTCTCGGATCCGGGGCCGTTCGCCGTTCGCACGTCCCGGGCGATCGGAGTCGGCGCTCGCCGCCGCGCGGACGGACCGGGAACCGCTGCGCGGTCGGGTGCTGCCGCCGCGGGGCGGGGCGCCCGGCCGGAAACGCTGTTCCGGGCTGCGGGACGCCGGGGCCGCGGCGGGCCCGGGACCTAGAGTGACGCCATGAAACCGGTCGAACAGCGCGGCGCGTACGCCGTGGGCGCCCTGCTGCTGCTGAGCCTCACCGGCTGCGTGCTGGGCACCGGCGGGCCGCGCCCGGCGCCGTCGAGCCCCGCCCCCGAGCCCTCGGCCGCCCTGGATCTGGCGGGGGAGTGGCGGTCGTTCGAGGTCGGCGGGTCGGCGCCCGAGGGTGCGGCCCGCGAGATCATGATCGCCGTCGAGCCGGCCGCCTCCCCGTCGCCGGGAACCGCGGTGCTGCGGGCGTCCTACGGTGGCTGCCCCGCCGTCTGGGTGACCAGCTACACCCTCGACCAGGGCCGGCTGATGCTGGGCCCGGCCGCGCCGCTGCCGGCGCTGGGTTGCCTCGAGCCGCAGAGCTCGGGGGCCGGTTGGCTGGCCGGCTTCCTTTCGAACCGTCCGGCGGTCGAACTCGCCGACGGGATCCTCACGCTGTCCGGCGGCCCCAGCACGGTGCGGGCCCGCCGCTCCTAGCCGGCGAGCCACCCCCGGGGCCCGGGCTCGGGGTCACCAACTCACGTGGAGCGGGCGACCCTCCTCGTAACCGGAGCGGGACTGGACGCCCACGGTGGCGCGGGCGTGGAAGTCGGGCAGCGTCCTGGCCCCGGCGTAGGTGCAGGAGGAGCGGACGCCCGACGTGATGAAGTCCATCAGGTCCTCCACCCCCGGGCGCGCAGGGTCCAGGTACATCCGCGAGGACGAGATACCCTCCTCGAACAGCGAGGCGCGGGCGCGCTCGAAGAACGCCTGCTCCTTGGTGCGGGCGCGGACGGCGCGGGCCGAGGCCATCCCGAACGACTCCTTGTAGGCGCGGCCATCGGCGTCCCGCATGAGCGGGGAGGTCGACTCGTGCGTCCCGGCGAACCAGGAGCCCACCATGACGGCACCGGCGCCGGCGGCCAGGGCCAGCGCCACGTCGCGCGGGTGCCGCACGCCGCCGTCGGCCCAGATCGCCTTGCCGAGGTCCGCTGCGGCTGCCGCGCAGTCCAGCACGGCGGAGAACTGGGGGCGGCCCACGCCGGTCTGCATCCGGGTGGTGCACATCGCGCCGGGACCGACCCCGACCTTGACGATGTCGGCGCCGGCCTCGATGAGGTCGACGGTGCCCTCGGCGGTCACGATGTTGCCGCCGACGAGCGGCACGCGGACGCCGGTCCGGTCGGCGTGCGCGTCCCGGACGGCCCGCACGCTGCGCAGGGTCTCGAGCATGCGGTCCTGGTGCCCGTGGGCGGTGTCCATGACCAGGACGTCCGCGCCGGCCTCCAGCAGCGTCGTGGCGCGCCGCTCCGTCTCCCCGGAGATCCCGACGGCGGCGCCGATCTTGAGGCGGCCGTCGGCGTCCAGCGCGGGCGCATACAGAGCGGAGCGCATGGCCCCCTTGAGCGTGAGGACGCCCACCAGCTGCCCGGAGGCGTCCACCGCGATCGCGATCTTGCGGCGCTGCTCGGTGAGCAGGTCGAAGACCTCCTGCGGCGCGGAAGTGTCGGACACGATCGTGAGGTCGGTGGTCATCACCTCGTGGACCGGCACGAAGCGGTCCACGCCCGCGGCGTCCGAGGCGGCGACGAGCCCGACCGGGGCGCCGGCGTCCAGCACGACGGCGACGCCGTGGGCCCGCTTGGGGATCAGCGGCAGGGCGTCGGCGACGACCGTGTCCGGCGTCACGCGGATCGGGGTGTCGAACGTGACGTGGGCGGCCTTCACGCGGGCGATGGCCTCGGCGGTCGCGGCGGGGGAGAGGTCCTGGGGCACGATCGAGATCGCGCCGCGGCGGGCGACCGTCTCGGCCATCCTGCGTCCGGAGATCGCGGTCATGTTGGCGACCACGAGGGGCGTGGGCAGCGCCAGGCCGTCGGTCGACGTCAGGTCGACGTCCATCCGCGACCGGATGGAGGAGCGGGTCGGCGACATGAACACGTCGTCGTAGGTCAGGTCATGGTCGGGCTTGCCCGTCGTGAAACGCACGGGGGCCATCGTAGCCCGCGGTGTCGCGTCTGGCCCCCTGGGGCCCGCGCAGCCCCCTCGGGTGGTCTGGGGGCCCCCAGCACGCCCCTTGGCCGGCGCAGGCCGCTGGACGGCCCCTCACGCGCCCTCAGGGCCCCAGGCCGTCGCCCAGGGGCCGGCCGCCCCCGCGGCCTGGTCCTCGTCCGGTGGGGACGCAGAGGGGCGGCGACCCGAACCGGATCGCCGCCCCTCGTGGGTGCTGCTAGACGAGCTGCCTGGGCTCGTCGGACGCGCCTTCGTCCTCCAGGGCGGGGGAGTGGTCCTCCTCCTCGTGGTGGGACGCCTCGGCGATCTCCTCGCGCGTCGGCTTGGCGATGTCGTCGCCGGAGTACCAGCGCGACAGGCGGGCGCGGAGCCCGCTGACAGCGTCCGGGTTCTTCAGCTTCACGCCGTGCTCGTCGTGGGTCGGCGTCGGCTCCAGCGGCGTGAACTGCTGGTGCTGGGTGAGCGTGAAGGCCTCGTCGTTCGAGATCGGCGCGTGCGGCTCGGAGAAGCCACCCGTCGGGCTCTGGACGATGATGCCGGACTCCGAGCCGTGCAGGACGCGCTCGCGGTCGGCGCGCTGCAGCGACAGGCAGATCCGCTTGGTGATGATGAACGCGATCACCGGCCCGACGAACACCGCGATCCGGAGGAACCAGGTCACCGCGTTCAGCGAGATGTGGAACGTGGTGGCGATGATGTCGTTGCCGCCGCCGGCCCACAGCAGGCCGTAGAACGTCATGCCGGCCACGCCGAGCCCGGTGCGGGTCGGGGCGTTGCGGGGACGATCCAGCAGGTGGTGCTCACGCTTGTCGCCCGTGATCCACGCCTCCACGAACGGCCACAGGGCCAGGGAGGTGTAGAAGATGCCCATCAGGACGGCGAACGGCAGGAAGATGTTCCACGACCAGGTGGTCGGGCCCCAGTGGGACTCGATGCCGGGCATGATGCGGACCGCGCCCTCGACCCAACCCATGTACCAGTCCGGCTGCGAACCGGCGGTGACCTGGGCGGGGTTGTACGGGCCGTACATCCAGACCTGGTTGATCGACATCGTCGCGCCCATGAGGATCAGGACGCCGAACACGATGAAGAAGAAGCCGCCGGCCTTGGCCATGTAGACCGGGAACAGCGGGTAGCCGACCACGTTCTTCTCGGTGCGGCCCGGGCCGGGGAACTGGGTGTGCTTGTGGTAGACGAGCAGCGTCATGTGCGCGCCGATCAGGGCCAGCAGGATCGCCGGCACCAGCAGGATGTGCGCCATGTAGAAGCGGGCGATGATCGCGCCGCCCGGGTACTCGCCGTCGAACACGAAGAACTGCACCCAGGTGCCGATGACCGGCACCGACAGGATCGCGCCCTCGGTGAAGCGGAGGCCCGTGCCGGACAGCAGATCGTCGGGCAGCGAGTAGCCGGTCATGCCGGCGATCATCGACAGCGACAGCAGCACGACGCCGATGAGCCAGTTCAGCTCACGCGGCTTGCGGTACGCGCCGGTGAAGAAGATGCGCAGCATGTGCACCGTCATGGCGGCCATGAACAGGATCGCCGCCCAGTGGTGGATCTGCCGGACCAGCAGGCCGCCGCGGACGTCGAAGCTGATCTGCAGCGTCGACTCGAACGCCTCCGACATCTGGAGGCCCCGCATGAGCTGGTAGGTGCCCTCGTACTCGACCTCGGCCATCGACGGCTTGAACCAGATCGTCAGGAACAGGCCGGTGATGAGCAGAACGATGAACGAGTACAGCGCGATCTCGCCCAGCAGGAAGGACCAGTGGTCGGGGAAGACCTTGCGCAGCGCGGCCTTGCCGATCTTCGCGATGCCGACGCGCTCGTCGAGCCAGTCGGCGGGGGCGCCCAGCGTCTTGACGCCGTCGCTCTCGTCGGGACGTTGGGTCTCGAAGACCTCTCCGGTCTCGGGTGAAATGTCAGCGGGCCTCGCCATTACCGGTCACCCTCCTTGAAGTCGTTGCGGGAGTCGCGCTCGAAGAAGCTCGGGCCGACCGGGACCGTGAAGTCGCTCTGGGCGATCAGGTAGCCCTGGCCGTCCACCTTGAGCGGCAGCTGCGGCAGGGCTCGGGCCGCGGGCCCGAACACCACGACGCCGGAGTCGCCCAGGTCGAACGTGCTCTGGTGGCAGGGGCAGAGCAGGTGATGCGTCTGCTGCTCCCACAGGGAGATCGGGCAACCCACGTGGGTGCAGATCTTGCTGTAGGCCAGGATGCCGCCCACCTGCCAGTCCTTGCGGGACTCGGGGATCTTGATGGAGTTGGGGTCCATCCGCACCACGATGAGGGCCGTCTTGGCCTTCATGTTCTGGTACTCCACACCGTGCAGGTCGCGCAGGTTCTCGGGCTCGGCGTTGATCAGCTGGCCGATCTCGATGTCGGCGGCCTTCAGCGGCACCCAGTTGGTGTCGTTGACGACGCGGACGCCCTCGGCCCACAGCGTGTACTCGAGCGTCTTCTTGCGGAGGTCGGCGGTCGGCCAGGGGCCGAGGTCGGCCAGGGTCACCAGGGCGGGGACCGCCATGATGCCCAGCGCGCCGCCGAACGAGGCGAGGATGAGGCCGCGGCGCTTCACGCCCGCGTCCGCCACGCCGGCGTTGAGGACCTCGACGAAGCCCTCCTTCTCGGCGTCGGTGGAGTGCACGGGGTGGCGCTCCTCGGCGATCTCGGTGTCGGTCATCAGCTGGCGGGCCCAGTGGATCGCCCCGATGCCGATGAGCAGCACCGCCAGGCCGGCGGTGAGGCCGAGCAGGGTGGTCTGGACGTTCCAGTTCACGCCCAGCAGGTGGGCCGACGCGTCGCGGGGGACCGCGAAGTAGACGACGACGAACGCGATCGCGAAGACCGGGACGAGGGCGAACGCGGTGACGACCTGCAGGTACGCCCGCCGCCCGAGCGCCGGATCGGAATCCGTGTAGCGCTCGACGTGCTCCTCGATGCCGGGATCGGCGACCGGGAAGTGGGGGTCACCCGGCTCGCGCCGGGCCAGGGTGGACTGATCGTGCGTCATTTCGCGCGCGCTCCTCGAGAAGTGATCCAGACGGCGAACAGGCACAGGCCGCCGATGCCGATGATCCAGCCGAACAGGCCCTCGGTGACCGGGCCGAGCCCGCCGAGCGAGAAGCCGGCGCTCGGCTGGTCCTCGATGCCCTTGAGGTAGCCGATGATCGAGGCGAGGTCCTCGTCCGGGATGGCGCCCTCGGCGAACACGGGCATCTGCTGCGGGCCGGTGCGGACCGCCTCGTAGATGTGCAGCGGCTCGACGCCGTGCAGCGAGGGGGCGTACTTGCCGTTGGGCAGCGCGCCGCCGTTCGCGGCCGCCTGGTGGCACGCGGAGCAGTTGGTGCGGAACAGTTCGCCGCCGCGGGCGATCTGCTCGTCGGTCAGCGTCGAGTAGTCGTACTGCGACGACTTCGGGACGGCCGGGCCGGGGCCCAGCGACGCGACGTAGGCGGAGAGCTTGCCGATCTCCTCGGCGGTGTAGGTGTTCACCTTGCGGGGCGCCTGCTCACCGGGGCGGGCCATCGGCATCCGGCCGGTGCTCACCTGGAAGTCCACGGAGGCGGCCCCGACGCCGATGAGCGAGGGGCCCTGGGAGGTCCCCTCACCGTTCAGGCCGTGGCAGGAGGAGCAGGTCACCTGGAACAGGGCCTTGCCCTCGGCGACCTGCGCCGACGTGCCGGTGTCGGCGGCCACCTGGGCCGACGGCATCAGGGCCGCGTAGAGCGAGCCCAGCAGCACGAGGGCGAGGACGAGCGAGAGTGGACGCGCCGCCTTGTTTCGCCTTCTTGGGGTTCCCGATCGCATGAATGCGCCTTTCGAAGTCGTGACGGACGGGTCAGCGGACGATGTAGATCACGAAGAACAGGATGATCCACACGATGTCCACGAAGTGCCAGTAGTACGAGGCCACGATCGCGCTCACGCGCTGCTCGTGGGTGAAGGTGCGGGCCACGTACGTCCGGCCGAGCATGAAGATGAACAGCAGCAGGCCGCCCAGGACGTGCAGGCCGTGGAAGCCCGTCGCGAGGAAGAAGGCCGAGGTGTAGGCGTTGGTCTGGAGCGTGAAGCCCTCCGAGACGAGCAGGGCGTACTCGTAGGCCTGGCCGCCGAGGAAGACGGCGCCCATCACGAAGGTGAGGATGTACCACTCGCGCATGCCCCACTTGGCGGGGTTGAGGATGCTGCCGGTGCGGGAGACGAAGCCCCGCTCGGCGCGGTAGACGCCGATCTGGCAGGTGACCGACGACAGCACCAGGATCGTGGTGTTGATGAGGGAGAACCACGGCAGGTTGATCCCGAAGAGTTCCTGCATGAAGTGGGAACTGCCCCACTGCCACATGGTCTCCTCACCCGGCGCGGCCATCGCGGTGGTGGCGTTGCGGAGGTTGAAGTACGCGGCGAAGAGCGCAGCGAAGAACATCAGCTCGCTCGCCAGCCAGATGACCGTCCCGACCGCCAACGCGTCGGGACGCCCCTTCACGCCGATCAGGCGTGCGGGCGCCACCGGGTGAAGGGCGCCGTGAGGGACGACGGGGACCGCACTCGACTTCGATGTATTCGCCACGGGCGTCATTATTACCTGTTCACACTGTTGGGGTCACGTCGGGAACCCGGCCTGCGGACAAAAGATGAACGTTCGTGACCTCGCAGGGGTTGACGGACGCCGCAGGACCGCCCCGGAGCCCGGATGCGCGGACGCAGCGGGTGGGCGATAGCATGGCACCCGATCCACGTGGAAAGAGTGAGGACGCGATGAGCGAAGAGGCAACCGCCGCCAAGGCCACCATCCTGATCTACTCCGACGACCGCAGCGTCCGTGATGCGATCAAGGTGGCGATGGGTCGACGCGTGGCCGCCGACCTGCCCGAGATCTCCGTCGTGGAGTGTGCGACCTACCAGGCCGCGATCAAGACCCTCGACGCGGGCGGCATCGATCTGGTCATCGCCGACGGCGAGGCCGCGCCCCTGGGCGGCATGGGCCTGTGCCGCCAGGCCAAGGACGAGATCGCGAACTGCCCGCCGGTGCTGCTGCTGGTGCAGCGCGTCGCCGACGCGTGGCTGGCCACGTGGTCGCGCGCCGACGCCGTGGTGCCCTACCCGATCGACCCGGTGCGTCTCCCGACCCCGGTGGCCGAGTTGCTGCGCGAGCGCCTCGGCAAGCGGGCGACGGTGTCGTGAGCCAGACCTGGCCCGACCTCCTCACCGGTCTGGTGACCGGACACGACCTGGATCCCGCCGACACGGCGTGGGCCATGAACGAGATCCTCGCCGGCGCCGCGTCGCCCGCGCAGATCGCCGGCTTCATGGTGGCGCTGCAGGCGAAGGGCGTCACGCCCGGCGAGCTGACCGGCCTCGTCTCGGGCATGCTCGACAACGCCCGCCCGATCTCGCTGCCCAGCACCGAGGCCGTCGACATCGTCGGGACCGGCGGCGACCGCGCCAACACGGTCAACGTGTCGACGATGGCGGCCATCACCGCCGCCGCGGCCGGAGCCAAGGTCGTCAAGCACGGCAACCGGGCCGCGTCCTCGGCGTGCGGCACGGCGGACTGCCTCGAAGCGCTCGGCGTCGTGCTGGACCTCGACCCCGCGGTGCAGGCGCAGGTCTTCGACGAGGTCGGCATCGTCTTCCTGTTCGCGGCCCACTACCACCCGTCGCTGCGGCACGCCGCCGTCGCGCGGCGCGAGCTGGGGATCCGCACGGTCTTCAACTTCCTGGGCCCGCTGGCCAACCCGGCCCGCCCGTCCGCGCAGGCCATCGGCGTCGCCGACCCCGTGATGGCGCGGAACGTGGCCGACGTGGTCGCCGGACGCGGCCACCGCGGGCTCGTGTTCCACGGCGGAGACGGCCTGGACGAGCTCACCACCACGACGGACAGCCGCGTGTGGGTGATCGCGGACGGCCGCAGCGTCGAGACCACCCTCGACCCGCTCGACCTGGGTATCCAGCGGGCGCAGAAGGCCGACCTGGTGGGCGGGGATCCCGCGCACAACGCGCAGGTGGCGCGGGACGCCTTCGCGGGCAACCCCGGCCCCGTGCGCGACATCGTGGCGTTGAACGCCGCCGCAGCCCTGCTGGCGTTCGAGGGCCCCGACCCCGACGCGCCCCTGGCCGCGCAACTGCAGCCCCGGCTGGAGCGGGCGGCGCGGGCGCTCGACGACGGCGCGGCCACCGACCTGCTGCAGCGCTGGGTGGCGACCACCCAGCGCGTCGCGCGCTGAGCGACTCCGCGCCGGATACGACGGCGCCCGCACGCGGGTGTTCCCTCGCTCGCTGAATCGCCCCTGGTGGCCGTGCGTCGCCGGCGCTGGGCCGGCCTGCTGGGCGCAGCGTTCCGATCCGCCGGCTCAGCCGCCCGGGAGCAGGAGGGCCGCGAACGCCCCCGCGAGCAGCCCCGGGCCGTAGGCGAACCCGCCGGTGCGCCCCGACAGCCGCACCAGCACGCCGGTCAGCGCCCCCGCCACGGTTCCGGCCAGCAGCGCGGTGAGCGCCAGGGGCGGTGAGGTGCAGGCGGTGACTGCCCCGATCGTCGCGGCGAGCCGCACGTCGCCGTAGCCGAGCGCGCCGGTCAGGCGCCACGCGAGGTGGAAGAAGGCCCCCACCCCCAGGGCGCCGAGGACGGCCGCGATCGGTGGCGTCCACGACCCCTGCGCCACGCCCGCAACCACCGCTCCCGCCGCGGCCACCGCCCCGCCCACGAGCGAGAGCCGCCGCGGCAGCCACGTGGTGCGGGCGTCGATCGCACACGCCAGGACGTTGACCGTGCTCAGCGACGCCCACGCGAGCCACAGCGCCGGCGGGGTCGAGAGCCAGGCAACCGCGGTGGCCAGCGCCGCGAGCGCGCCGACCGAGACCGCGAACCCGTGCGTCCCCAGAGCGGCGTAGGGCGGCTTGTGGGCCGCCGGGCCGTCGGGCGGTTCGGGCAGCCGCGCCAGGACCGGGCGGGTCAGCGCGCCGGCGGCGAGCCCCGCCAGGAGGCAGCACGCCACCACCAGGAGCGGCGGGAGCGCGAGCGGGATGCCGGGGGCGGGCATGGGGTGAGCCTAGGCCGCCCGCGTCTCGTGCGGCACCCTGGTCCGGTCGACGGCCTCGGCCAGCGCGCGCGCCAGCAGCGCCTCCACGGCCGTCACGCCGGCCACCCGCCCGTCGAGCACCGCCCCCAACCGCTCGGGCGACCAACGCAGCGCGCCCGCCACGAGGGCGGGGCGGGCGCCGTCCAGCAGCGCCGCGGCGAGGCGCCGCGCCGTCGGCTCGGCCGGGCAGGCGACCCGCCGCAGCCCGGCCAGGGCATCGGGGGAGACCTCCCACAGCCGCACGGCGGTGGGCCGCGGGATGCGGCGCAGCGTGCGGCCGCGGCGCCCGTGCAGCAGGGCGTCCGCGTGGCGCACGCTCAGGCCGGCGTACAGCGCCACGACCTGCCACGGCAGCCCGGTGGTGGCGCACAGGTGGCGCAGGTGGGAGCGGAACGGCGCCGCATCGACCCACGCATCGGCGCAGGCGGGGTCGCGGGTGGGGCGAGGGGAGTGCAGGGGGTGGTCATGCGGGATCCTTTCGCGCGCGTTCACCCAGGAAGGCCTCCCGAGGGACCCGATTGTGAGATGAGCCGCGCCCCGAATGAAACGGTGGGGTCGCCGTCCACCCGGCTGCCGGCGTGCGCAGGGGTCGCCGCCCACCCGGGCGGAGCAGGTGCCCGGCATGCGAAGGGGGCGTGACCACCAGACCGGCGCAGCTGCGGGCATGCGAAGGGGGCGTGACCACTCGCGTGGTCACGCCCCCTGGTGCGTGGTGCTGAGCCCGACCGCTAGCGCTGGGCCTTGGTGAAGCCCGCGGCGGTGGCCGCGTCCTCACTGGCGAACCAGACATCGGCGATGGTGCGCTCGTAGCCCCCGTTGCCGGGGACGTGGAACTTCATCGAACGCTCGTTGCCCTTGATGCTGAAGCCCTCCGGCGGCTCGGTTCCGACGTAGGAACCCTCCCCGTAAGGGCTACCCGCGAAAGGGGCAGCATCACCCTCGGCGGCATCCTTGGCGTCGGAGGCCTTGGCCTTGGCGCTGTCGGCGCCCTTCTTCAGCGCGTCCTTGGCGTCCTCCACGGCGTCCTTGGCGTCGGCCTTGGCGTCGTCGAGCTTGTCGGCCGCGTCCTCGGCGATGTCGGCGGCCTTCGCCTTGACGGCGTCCACCTTGTCGCCCGCGTCGTCGATCCACTCCGCGGCGGCGTCCTTGACCTCCTCGCCCTTCTTCGTCAGGTCATCGACGAGGTTCTGGGTCGAGGTCGGGACGTAGGGCGAGCTGGGCTCGTGGGCCTGCCAGCCGGAGTCGCTCGGCGCGAGGAACTTGCGGATCGCCACGATGACGCCGGCCAGCAGGCCGGTGGCCAAAAGGACCTGACCGAACGTCTTCCAGCCCGACTTCTTCTTCTTGGGCGCGGGGACCGACGGCAGTTCGACCTTCGCCAGGTCGTCCGCGGCGTTGTGGAGCATGTCGCTCACGGCGGGGATGAAGTTGTGCTGCACCTTGTCCCGCGCGCTGTCGACGGCGGGGGCGAGACGGGCGTAGGCCTCGTCGATCGCCGGGGACACCTTGCTCAGCGCCTCATCGAGCTTGGGCTGCACGGCGTCGACGGCGTCGGCGGCGAACTTGGCGCCCTTCTTCTTGGCGTCCTTGGCGAGCGGGGTCAGATAGTCCTGAGCCTGCTGCAGGTACGCGCTCGCCTGCGCGAGGGCGTCCTTGCCGAGGTCCTGGGCGGCGTGGGTGGTGTCACCGACGACGCTCTCGAGGTTCTTCCGTTTCCTCACGGTCTTTCCTCCTGATGGTTGGGTTCGCGTGATCGCGTACCGCCACCGTACCCAAGGCGTCCGGCCGCGCACAGGGCCCGCGGCGAGGTCGCGACCCCGGGCCGACCCCGAGGCGCGACCCCGGTGGCGGATTCGGTACCGTGGTGGGGTAGCGCCCGGGCGAGGACCGGGCGATCCGCAGCGAAAGGAACCAACGTGGCCAAGCAGGCAACGCTCCACACCAACCACGGCGACATCACGCTCAACCTCTTCGACGAGCAGGCGCCCAAGACCGTCGCCAACTTCGTGGGGCTCGCCGACGGCACCAAGGAGTACCGCGACCCGGAGACCGGGGCGGCGACGACCGGCAAGTTCTACGACGGGCTGACCTTCCACCGCGTCATCGACGGCTTCATGATCCAGGGCGGCTGCCCGCTGGGCACCGGCACGGGGGACCCCGGCTACAAGTTCGGCGACGAGTTCCACCCCGACCTGTCCTTCAACCGTCCCTACCTGCTCGCCATGGCGAACGCGGGCCCCGGCACCAACGGGTCGCAGTTCTTCATCACGGTGGTGCCGACCCCGCACCTGAACTTCCGCCACACCATCTTCGGCGAGGTCGCCGATCAGGCCGGCCGTGACGTCGTGGACGCCATCGCGACGGTCCGCACGGGCTTCGGCGACCGCCCCGCCGAGCCGGTGGTGATCGAGTCGGTGGACATCACCGAGGCCTGAGCACAAGCTCTCAGCACGCGGGGGTCGGCGTTCCGCCGGCCCCCGTCGTCGTCCCCGGAGCTACTCGCCCAGGGAGAACGCGGCCTCCAGGTCGTGGGTGGAGTAGGCGCGGAACGCCAGATGGGTCTGGGTGCCGGTCACGCCGGGCACCTTGTTGATCCCGCCCGTGACCACGTCGGCGATCCGCTCGATCTCGCGGGTGCGCACCAGCGCGATCAGGTCCATGTCGCCGGTGACGGAGTACACCTCGGTCACCTCCGGCATCGCCGCGACCCGGTCGGCCACCTCGCTGACCTGGTCGACCTGCGTGGTGATGAAGACGATCGCGGTGTTCATGGGCCCACCCTAGCGACGCGGGCCGGCGTCGTCGGGCTTCCCGCGCCACCCGGCGCCAGGTGCGCTCCCGGGTGGGGTGCCCGCCGCCCACGGCGAGTGGGGAGCCTGCGGTGCCCGCGTCCCGGCACGGCCCGGCGCTGCCCGACCTCGCGGCGTCCGCGTCCGGCAGGGCCCGACGCGGCGGCCGCTCCCTGCCGTCACGTCGACGGCGGCGAGGCGGCCGGCCCCAGCGCGAGGCGGGGCAGATCGTCCTCGGCGATCGTGCCGTGCAGGGGCCAGCCCCATTCGCCGTCGACGTCGATCAGCCGGACGCCGGGCGTCTCGAGCCACGCCGCGACGCGCTCGGTCTCCTCGATCGTGGCCGCGGGCAGCCCCGGGACGGGACGCTCCACCTGCTCCGCGGCCGCCACGGCGTCCCGGGCCACCCCGGGCACGCTCTCGCCCGGCCGGGCCCGGGTGGCCGCGGCGAGGCGGCCGTACCGGATGACGTGCACCTCCCAGCCGGGCTCGGCGCGGCGCACGGCGACGAGTTGCGCGCAGCCGGCCAGCGCGCCGATCCGTCGGGCGCGGGTCGAGGCGCGGACGAAGGTCCGCAGCCGGGCGGTGAGCCGCTCCGCCTCCTCGAACCGTTCCTGCTCGACGAGGCGGGCCAGGCGCGCGCGGGGCGCGCGGACGACGGCCCGGACGTCGATCGTCAGGCCGTCGCGCACGGCGTCGGTGACGTGGTTGTACTCGGCCCGCCCCACCGAGCCGTCGCAGGGTGCCAGGCACTTGCCCAGGTCACCCAGGGCGCAGCGGCTGCCGAGCCGCCGCTCCGACAGGCGCCCGGTGCACTGCCGGATCGGGAAGGCCTCGTAGAGGGCGAGCATCGCCTGCTCGGCCGTCCGCCGGCGCGAGAACGGGCCGAAGTAGCTGGCCCCGTCGTCGGCGACGCGGCGCACCAGGGACAGCCGGGGGAACGGCTCGACGGTGAGCTTGATCCATTGCTGGCGCTCGGGGAACTTCGACCGGCGGTTGTAGCGGGGGGCGTGGGCCGCGATGAGCCGCAGCTCGAGCACCTCGGCCTCCAGGGGTGTGCGGCACACCGTCGTCTCCACGCCGGTGGCGATGCGCACCATCTCCTCCATGCGCGGGCGCTTCTCGGCCGCGGTGAAGTAGCTGCCGACCCGCGCGCGCAGGTTGACGCTCTTGCCCACGTACAGCACCTGACGCCGGACGGTTCCGTCCCGGTCGGGGAGGTCGGCCACGAACCGGTACACCCCGGGTTCGGCGGGCACGTCCTTGGCCCAGGTGCGCTTGGCGCGGCGCTCGGGTGAGACGCCGCGGGTGAACTCCAGCAGGTCCTCGACCGTCGAGACGCCGAGGTTCCCGACGCGCTCGAGCAGCTTGTGCAGCACCTCGACGGTGGCGCGGGCGTCGGTGAGCGCCCGGTGGTTGGGCGGCTCGGCCACCCGGAAGTGCCGTGCGAGCGTGGCCAGCTTGACGTTGGGCACCTCGTCGCGGGTCAGGACGCCGCGGGCGAGCGCCACCGTGTCGACGACCCCGAACCCGGGCCAGGCCAGCTCCTGGGCGGCGCAGGCGCGCTTGAGGAACCCGACGTCGAAGCCCGCGTTGTGTGCCACCAGCACCGCGCCGCGGGCGAACTCCAGGAACGGCGGAACGACCTGGTCGACGCGTGGCGCGTCGGCGACCATCGCGTCGGTGATCCCGGTCAGCACCGAGACGAGCGGGGGGATGTGCGCGTGCGGGTTGACCAGCGTCTGGAACTCGCCCTCGACCTCGCCGCCGCACACCCGCACCGCGCCGACCTCGGTGATGCTCGCGTCGGCGCCCGCGCCCGTCGTCTCCAGGTCGACCACCACGAACGGTGTCGTGGCCAGGGGGCGACCCAGGTCCTCGAAACTCGGTTGCAGCGCTGTCGACGTCATGGGCGGGACGCTAGGCGGCGGCTCCGACACTTCGGTCCCGTACGCCGGGACGATGCGGCTTCGGGCCGGCGGGCGGCGACGCTGCCGAGCGGAGCCGTCCCGGCCCGGGGAGGGGTGCGGGCCGGCGCGGGGCGTGCCGGGGTGTCCTCCGCCGCCCGCGGGTGCCCAGGCACCTGGTGCCGGTTCCGACGGTCCGCCGTGGCGCCGAGGCCCGCTGCGGGCGCATCTCCCGCGCCCGGCCACAGGTTTTGTCGGTGGGCGCTGTCAGGGTGGCGGCATGGACACGATGCTTGTGGATTGCGTCGGCTGCACGGCCCGCGGGCCCGCGTGCAGCGACTGCGTGGTCTCGGTCCTCCTGGGCGTCCCCGAACAGGACGCCCCGGAGATCGCCGGGCTGGCCGACGACGAGCGCAGCGCGCTCGAGGCCATGGCGGCCGGCGGCCTGCTGCCGCCCCTGCGGCTCGCCCGTCCGGTCGTGCCGCTCGCCCCGCCGCGGAGGTGGCGGCGCGGCGCGTGAGATGTCCCAGCGGTTGCTGGGGCAGGGCGTCGTGCGGGGCGGTAGCGTCGGCGCCGTGACGGGTGTGGGGCGACGGGCGGTGCTGCTCGGCGGGGCGGCGCTGCTGGCGGGGTGCGCCGCGGGGCCCGGCGTGGCGCCCGCGCAGCCAGGAGGACGCTCCCCGGCACCCACCGGTGTCGCGCCGGCGCCCACGGGCCCCCGAACGCCGCCGGACGCCTCCGCGCCGCCCGCCGCGGAGCTGAGGTCGGCGACGGTGGCCGAGATGGCCGCGCTCGCGGACCGGCTCAACGGCGCGGTCGCCGCCCGCGACCCGGACGTCTTCGCCGCGGCGTTCGGCCCCGGGGCGACGGGCCGGGCGGGCGTGCTGTACGGCAACGCGCTCGCGCTCGGCGGGTGGCGCGCCGAGGCGGGCGACGGCGTCCTGGTCGTGCGGACGCGCGTCGCGCAGGAGCCCGCGACGACCACCCCGACGCCGACCAGCGGCTGGGCGAGCGCGGCCCTGGTCCCCGCGGTGGACGCCCAGGGGCGCGTGGCGGCGCTCGCCGACCGGGCCGGGGACCACCCGGTGGTCTGGACGAGCGCGCCCGTCCGCGTGCTGACCGAGGGGCGGGTCGCGCTCGTCTCCGCCGAGTCACGCGCGGCCGCGGCAGCGCCCTGGCTCGCCGCCGCCGCGGACGCCGCGGCGCGGCTGGCACCCCTGGACTTCAGCGCGTGGCGCGCCGCGCCCTGGGACGGCTCGCTGACCGCGGAACTCCCCGCGGACCTGCTCCAGTTCGGCGAGGACGCGGGCGTCGGCGCCTACGTCCGCCTCCGCGGCCCCGACGAGGAGCCGCGCATCGTGTGCAGCCCCGCCGAACGGCCCGGCCTGGACGAGCAGGGACGCCGCGAGCTCCTGGCGCACGAGGCGGTCCACGCCGTCACCCGCTCGCCGGGCCGGGCGGCGCCGTTGTGGGCGATCGAGGGCTACGCCGAGCGGATCGCGGAGCGGGTCCACCCCGCGCTGGCGGCCCGCAACGAGGCCGAGCTCCGGGCGGCCTCGGCCGACGGGCTGCCCTCGGACGCCGACCTGCGCACGGGCGCGGCCGCGGCGTACCCGCGCTCCGCGGCGGCGGTGCGCGCCGCGGAGGAGCGCTGGGGGAGGCGCGGGTCGCGGCCTGGTTCGCGGACTGGGCGGGTGCCGCGCCGCCGCCGGCCGAGGCGTTCGCCGCCGAGCTCAGCGGCGCGCTGTCTCGGCTTCGACGCGCTGCATGAACGCCACCGAGGCGGCGAAGACCGTGGCGGCGTCGTGGTCCATGGTCGCCACGTGGTAGCTGTTGGGCAGGATCACCTCGGTGATGTCGTCGCTGGAGACGAGCCGCACCACCGCGTCCGAGGACGAGGCGGGCACCACGTGGTCCACCGCCGAGCGGAACAGGATGATGGGGCAGGTCACCAGGTCCAGGCAGGACCGCACGTCGGCCCACAGCTTGTGCAGTTCGTGCACCGCGGCGATGGGCGTGACGTCGTAGCCGCCCTCGTCCACCCCCTCCTTGCGGATGTCGTTCGCGATCGAGTCGACCTTGCGGACCACGTGCTTGAGCACGCCCGCGAACCGCGCCAGGGGGTCCACGGCCCCGAGCGCGGGATTCACGAGCATGAGCCCGGCGACGTCGGGATGCTGCTCGGCCAGTCGCAGGGCCAGGCTGCCGCCCATGGACAGCCCCGCCACGAACACCGTGTCGCAGGTCTCGCGCAGGGCGGCGTACGCCGCGTCCACGTGGTCGTACCAGTCGCGCCACGCGGTGACGTTCAGCTCCTGCCACGAGGTGCCGTGACCGGGCAGCCGCGGCAGCGAGACGGTGTAGCCGGCGTCGGCCAGATGGTGCGCCCATTCGATCAGGGACGCCGGCGTCCCGGTGAACCCGTGGCACAACAGGACGCCGACGTGCCCGCCGTCGGCGTGGAAGGGCCGGGCGTGCTCGGGGATCGTCATGGCGTCATCGTAGGCGCTGCGCCCACTAGGCTGGCGCGTCAGGAGGTTCGCCTGACATGAGCTGGTACGAGTTTTTCAAGGTGCCGTTCCGCGCCTTCGCGCGGGTCGGTTACGGCGCGCGTGCGGTGGGGGAGGACAACATCCCCGCGAGCGGCCCCGTCATCCTGGCGGGCAACCACATCGGTGCGGCCGACACCTTCGTCATGCCGGCGCTCATCAAGCGCAAGGTGACGTTCCCGGCCAAGGCAGAGATGTTCACCGGCGCGGGCGGCCCGGTCAACAAGCTCATCGCCTGGTTCCTCAAGGCGGTCGGCCAGGTGCCGCTGGACCGCTCCGGCGGCCGCGCCTCGGCCGACGGCCTGGGTCCGATCCTGGAGGTGCTCGAGGAGGGCGGCGTCGCGGGGATCTTCCCCGAGGGCACGCGCTCGCCGGACGGCCGCCTCTACAAGGGCAAGACCGGCGTGGCGCGGCTCGCGCTGGCCTCGGGTGCGCCGGTGATCCCCGTCGCGTCCCGGAACTCCCAGTTCACCGGCAAGAAGCTGGGCATCCCGTGGGCCGACCACCCCGTCATCACCTACGGCAAGCCGCTCGACTTCTCCGCGTTCGCCTGGGGCGTCAACGACCGCGCCGTGCTGCGCTGGGTCACCGACGAGATCATGGCGGCGATCCAGCAGTTGACCGGGCAGGTCTACGTGGACGCCTACGCCACCTCGATCAAGTACGGCGGCATGACCGAGGAGGAGGCGCAGCGCCGCACGAAGTCGCGCCCCGGCGGGGGGCCGGCGCCCCTGCCGCCCGTCGCCCCCGACGAGCCGACCGCCCCCGACGGCGCCGACGCGGGAACCGACCCGGAGGCCGCGCCGGGCGAGGCGTCCTGACCCGACGGACCGCGCCGCGACGCCGCCGCGTCCTACCGGTCGGCTCCGGGGCGGAACGTTGAATCCGGTCGCGTATCCTGTGCCGGTGCCCACGACGATTCCCACGCTGACGGACCTGCACGCGCGCGGAGCGGCCCAGCAGCCGACCTATCCCGACGCTGCGGCGCTCGAGGCGGCCGTCGCCGAACTGCGCCAGCGCCCGCCGCTGGTGTTCGCCGGCGAGGCGGACGAGCTGAAGGCCCGCATCGCGGACGTCGCGGCCGGCCGCGCGTTCCTGCTGCAGGCCGGCGACTGCGCCGAGACCTTCGGGAACGTGACGGCCACGAACATCCGCAACTCGCTGCGCGTCCAGCTGTCGATGGCCGTCGTGCTGCAGTACGCGTCGCAGGTGCCCGTGGTGAAGGTCGGCCGGATCGCCGGCCAGTACGCCAAGCCGCGCAGCAACGACCTGGAGACCCGCGACGGCGTCACCCTGCCCAGCTACCGCGGCGACGCGGTCAACGGGCTGGACTTCACCCCCGAGGCCCGCGTGCACGACCCGCGCCGCCTGCTCGACGTCTACAACAGCTCCGCCGCCACGCTGAACCTGGTGCGCGCCTTCGTCAACGGCGGCTTCGCCGACCTGCGCACCGTCCACAGCTGGAACGCCGACTTCGTGCGCAGCAGCAACGTGGAGGAGAAGTACACCCGCCTCAGCGAGGAGATCGAGCGCGCGATGGCGTTCATGATCGCCTGCGGCGTGAGCGACGACGCCCTGCGCACCGTCCACTTCTGGGCCTCGCACGAGGCGCTGCTCATGGAGTACGAGCACGCCCTGGCGCGCATCGACTCCCGCACCGGGACGCCGTACGGCACCTCGGGCCACCTGCTGTGGGTCGGGGAGCGCACCCGCCAACTGGACGGCGCCCACGTGGAACTGCTGGCCAGCCTCCGCAACCCGCTCGGCATCAAGATGGGCCCCTCGACCACGCCGGCGGACGCCCGCGCGCTGGTCGAGCGGCTCGACCCGGACGCCGAGCCCGGACGCCTCACCGTCATCACGCGGATGGGCGCCGGCACGGTGCGCGACGCGCTGCCCCCGCTCATCGAGGCCGTGGAGGCCACCGGCCGCAAGGTCGCGTGGGTGTGCGACCCCATGCACGGGAACACCTACGCCACCGAGCGGGGCTACAAGACCCGGTCGTTCCCGGTCATCTGGGACGAGGTCGACGGCTTCTTCGACGTGCACGCCGAGCTCGGCACCTGGCCCGGCGGCGTCCACATCGAGCTGACGGGCAACGACGTCACCGAGTGCGTCGGCGGCGTCCACGAGCTCGACGAGGCCGACCTGGCCACGCGCTACGAGACCGCCTGCGACCCGCGGCTCAACCGGGACCAGGGCATCGAGCTGGCCTTCTACCTCGCCGAGCGGCTCCGGGAGGACATCGCCCGCCGGGGCATCAACCCCGTGCAGGCGTTCGAACCGCGCGAGCTGTGATGATCGACCTGCGCTCGGACACCCTCACGCGTCCGACCGCGGCGATGCGCGCCGCCATGGCGGACGCCGCCGTCGGCGACGACGTGTACGCCGAGGACCCGACGATCGCGGAGCTGGAGTCGCGCGTCGCCGCCCTGCTCGGGCACGAGGCCGGGCTGTTCTGCGCGACCGGCTCGCTGGCCAACGTGCTCGGCGTCGCCACGCACGTGTCGGCCGGCCAGGAGGTGCTGTGCGACGCGGGCGCCCACATCGCCCGCGCCGAGATGGGGGCGCACGGCGCCCTGTCCGGCGTGACGATGCGCACGTGGGTCACCCCGGACGGCCGCGTCGACGTCGGCCAGGTCGGCTCGCTGCTCTCCCCGGACGCCGGCCCCTACCTGGTGTCGACGGCCTGCGTCGAGATCGAGAACACGCACAACTTCGGCGGCGGCACGATCCAGCCGTGGGACGACCTCGTCGCGGTGAGCTCGCTGGTGCGTGACGCCGGCGTGGGGCTGCACCTCGACGGCGCCCGGCTGTGGAACGCCCACGTCGCCACCGGCATCCCGATGGGCGACTACGGCGCGCTGTTCGACACCGTCAGCGTCTGCTTCAGCAAGGGCATGGGCGCCCCGATCGGCTCGGTGCTGGTGGGGAGCGCCGAGGCGATGGCCGCCGCGCGGGTCTACCGCAAGCGGCTGGGCGCGGGCTGGCGGCAGGCGGGGCTGCTCGCCGCGGCCTGCCTGCACGCGCTCGACCACCACATCGACCGGCTCGCCGACGACCACGCCGCCGCCCGGGCGTTCGCGGCGCCGCTGATCGCGGCGGGCCTGCCCGTGGTCGCTCCGGACACCAACATCGTGGTCGTCCCGACCGGCGACCGGCCGGCCGCGCACGTGGTCGCGGCGGCCGCCGAGCGCGGGGTGGCGCTGTCGGCGGTCGGGCGCGCGTGGTCCGCGCGGTCACCCACCTCGACGTGACGACGCCCGCCTGCGCCGACGCCGGCGCCTTGTTGGCGGGGCTGCTGGCCTGAGGCCGCGCCCTCAGCGTTCCAGGAGCGCGCTCAGCGCGAGCAGGTCGCGGGCGTAGCCGTCCGGGTCGTTCCCGGCGTTGCGGAAGCTGCGCAGCACGGCGTGCAGCCGCGCCGCCACGGGGTCCTGGGCCGTCGCGCGGGCGACGATGCGATCCACCTGCTTGTCCGATGCGGTCATGCCCCCAGCCTGGCACGGTGCTCGTCCGGGGGGCGACGGCCGGCGCGTCGCGGCGACGGCGCTCCCGCAGTTCCCCTGACGCCGCAGCGGCGATGCGTCCGGTCGGCCACGGTCCGGTTCGCTCGTGCCCGGCTGCGTCCCGGCACTCAGCCCCGGCGCAGCGCAGCCAGGACGCCGCGGGCGGCGGCGCGCCCGGCGCGGGTCGCGCCCAGCGTGGACGCCGACGCGCCGTATCCCACCAGGAAGACGCGCGGATCCCGGGCGGCCGCCACGCCGACGGTGCGGACGCCGCCGCCGGGCTCGCGCAGCCCCAGGCCGGCGAGGTGGTCCAGCGCGTGCCGGAACCCGGTCGCCCACAGGATCGCGTCAGCGGCCACCTCGCGGCCGTCGGCCAGCCGGACGCCGCCCGGGGTCACCGCGGTCATCGGGCCCGCCGAGACCAGGACGCCGCGCGCGATGCCGTCGCGGTACTCGGGCGTGAGGGCCAGCCCGGTGGCGGCGACGACGCTCTCGGGCGGCAGCCCGCGCTCGGTGCGGTCCCGGACGCGCTCCTCGACGGCGCGGCCCCAGTTCTCGTCGAACGGGCGCTCGACCCACTCCGGGGGCCGCCGCGTCACCCAGGTCGTGGACGCGCCCGCGGCGTCCAGTTGCAGGAGGAACTGCACCGCCGAGGCGCCCGCGCCGACCACCACCACGCGGAGGCCGGCGAACTCCGACGCGGCGGTGAAGTCGCGGGTGTGGAGTTGGCGGCCGGCGAAGGACGCGCGTCCGGGGTAGGGCGGCCAGAACGGCCGGTCCCAGGTCCCGGTGGCGTTGATGAGCGTCCGGGTGCGCCAGCGGCGGGCCCCGGCCGCGACCTCCAGAGGGCCGTCGGCCCGGGACTCCACGCCGGTCACCTTGGCGGGACGGAGCACGGGCAGGTCGAAGGCGCGCTCGTAGTCGCCGTAGTAGCGGGCCACCACCCGGGAGGCGGGCTCGTTCGGGTCGGGGGTTCCCAGCGGCAGCCCCGGCAGGTCGTGGACGCCGTGGGCGCGCCCCAGCGTCAGGGAGTCCCAGCGGTGCCGCCACGCGCCGCCGGGTCCGTCGTTGGCGTCGAGGGTGACGAAGTCACGCCAGGGCAGCAGGCCGCCGCGCGCGAGGTGGTGGGACGCGGACAGCCCGGCCTGGCCGGCGCCGATGACGACGGCGGCCAGCGTCTCGTCGGCCCGCGGGGTGTCCATGCCCCCTCAACCTGCTACAACGTTCAACTATTCCGGCGGCCGGCCCCAGACGTGCTGGGTGACGCGGGGCACGCGGGGCCGTGGTGCTCCGGGACGCCTCAGCGGGCCGTCGGCCGCCACGGCCGGCCGCCGCGCAGGTCGTGGACGGTGGTGGGCGTCATCTCGGAGTACCGGCCTTGGGCGAGGTTCCAGCCGCGCTCGGACAGCAGCCCCTCGTGGATGCCGAACCCCTCGGGCGCGCCGAGCGCGCGCAGGAAGTCGATGTGCTCCTTCATGGCCGCCCACGGCCCCATCATCGGGACGGCCACGACGTCGACGCCGTCGGGGGTGGCGTCCAGTTCGTCGCCGGGGTGGAAGAACGTGGGCTCGCCGGGGGCGCTGAGCACCAGGCCGACGTTCCCGATGCGGGGGATGTCGCGGTGGATCTCGGCGTGCGTGCCGCCGACCGCCCGGACGTGGACGTCCCCGATCTCGAGTTCGTCGCCGGGGTGCAGGGGAGCGCTCGTCCGTGCAGGTCGACGTGGTCGAGGATGCCGGCCTCGACGGCCACGACCGCGTCGGGGTTGGCGTCCAGCAGCGGACCGATGTGCTCGGGGTCGACGTGGTCGGGGTGCCGATGCGTCACGAGGACGCCGTCCAGCCCCGTCAGTCGGTGCCAGCCATGGCTGAAGTTGCCCGGATCGATGAGGATGCGGCTGCCGCCCGCCTCGACCAGCACGGCCGCGTGCCCCAGGTGCGTGATCTGCATGCCTCAGCCTAAACCCGGCCGCGCCGCCGTCGCGGGGTCGGTACGCCGGGGAGTCGGGGGCACGCGGCGGGCCGAGGTGCCGGCGAGACGCTACCCGAATGCCCGCGCCGCCGCGGCTCGCGCGGAACGACGTTTTCGCCCGCTGGACGTCCTGGCTTCCCGCGGGCAGCGGTCGTAGGGTCGCGCCGACGACCGGTCAGGTCGCCGGACCTTCGCGACAGGGCCGTCGATGACCACCGAAGCACCCCCGTCCGTCAGGACCCTCACCCTCAACACGACGCTGGCGATGGTGGGGGCCACGATGGCCACGCTCGTGCTGCACGAGTTGTCGCACGCGATCGCCGCCATCGCCCAGGGCTCGCCGGCCCGGCTGTTCCCGTTCGCGTCGGTGGCGCTGCGGGAGCGTCCCGTCCCCGAGCAGATCGTCGAGATGATGACCGGGCCCGTGTTCAGCCTCGTGCTGGGCGTGGTCCTGATCGCGGTGCTGCGCCCCGGGCCCCGCCCCGGTTTCGGCCACCTGTGGCTCTCCTGGTTGGGCTTCACCAGCGCGATGGAGGGCATCGGCTACCTGATCCTGACGCCGCTCGGCGTCGGCGACACGGGCATGTCGGCGGAACTGTCCGGGCTGCCGCCGGCGCTCGGCTGGGTGGCCGCCGCGCTGAGCATCGGGGGCATGGTGCTGCTGGCCCGCGCCTACGGCCGCCGGATCGCGCGCTTCGTCCCGCACGGGGACTCGCCGCGGCTGCGCGGGCTGTCCTTCTACCCGTGGATGATCGGGACGGTCGTCGTGGTCGCGCTGACGCTGCTGTGTTCCCGCTGCCCATGGACATCGTGGGGCCGCTGCTCAACCACCTGCGCCCGCCCGCGCCGCCAGATGGCCGGCCGCCGGGGTGAGCCGGCGGCGGTGATAGGAAGGAGGGCATGAGCGCACCGTCGTCCGATGTCCTGTCCTGGCTGGAGAAGCTGATCGCGATCGACACCACGAGCCGCGACACGAACCTGCCGCTGATCGAGCTCGTCGCCGATCACGCCCGGTCCCTGGGGCTGTCGCCGCAGGTGTTCCCGACCCCCGACGGCGCCAAGGCGAACCTGCTGATCACCGTCCCGGACGCCCAGGGCCGCACCGACGGCGGGATCATGCTCAGCGGGCACAGCGACGTCGTGCCGACCGACGGCCAGGCGTGGACGTCCGACCCGTACACCCTCACTGAGCGCGACGGGCTGCTGTACGGCCGCGGCGTCACCGACATGAAGGGCTTCGACGCCGTGGCGATCAACGCGCTGGCGGCCCTGGTCGCCCAGCCGCTGTCCACGCCGGTGCACGTCGGGCTCACCCACGACGAGGAGGTCGGCTGCGTCGGCGCCCAGCCGTTCGTGGACGCCATGAAGGCCGCCGGCGTGCTGCCCGACATCGTCTTCGTGGGGGAGCCCACCTCGATGCGGATGATCCGCGCGCACAAGTCGATCAACCTCGTGGAGGCGACCTTCCACGGCGTCCCCGCGCACAGCTCGCTCACCTCCTCGGGCGTCAACGCGATCGAGTACGCGGCCTCGCTGGTGCGGTACTGGCGCGAGCAGGCCGACCGCTGGCGCGCCGACGGCCCCTTCGACGAGGCCTACCCCGTCGCGTACACGACCGGCTCGGTCAACCTGTTCAGCGGCGGCAACGGCGTGAACATCGTCCCGAGAGCGCCTCGGTGACGCTGGAGTTCCGGTCCATCGCCGAGACCGACGACCGGGCGGTGCTGGACGCCGTCGTCGCCCACTGCCGCGACCTCGAGGCGCAGATGCGCGCCGAGCATCCCGAGGCGTCCGTCGACGTCACGATCGTGTGCGAGACGGTGGGCCTGGACACCCCGCAGGACGCGCCGGCGGTGAAGCTCGGGCAGGAACTCGGGCTGGAGGTGCAGGCCGACAAGGTCACCTACGGCACCGAGGCGGGCATCTACTCCGAGGGCGGCATCTCGGCGGTCGTGTGCGGCCCCGGCGACATCGCCCAGGCGCACAAGCCCGACGAGTTCATCGACCCCGACCAGCTGGCGCAGTGCGAGGCGTTCGTCGCCCGGCTGGTGGAGCACGTCCGAGCCTGAGGACGCCGCGGGGCTGACGCCGGGCCGCGCACGCGGCGCCCGGGGCCGCGCCGGTCAGACCAGCTTGATCACCACGGTCGAGCCCTTGGGCACCGACGCGCCCTCGCCCGGCTCGACGCTGAGCACCAGGCCGAAGCCGCCGCTGACGAGCCGCTCGAACTTGGGCTCCAGGCCCGCCTGACGGATCCGGTCGGCGGCCGTGTCGGCGCCCTGCCCGCGCAGGCCGGTGGGCACCGTCACCATCACGGGACCCTTGGAGACGACGACGCTGACGGCGTCACCGCGGTGGAGTTGGCCGCCCGCGGGGTCCTGGCGGATGATCGCGCCCTTGGGCACGGAGTCGTGGTTCTCCTCGCTGGTGTTCAGCGTGATCCTGTTCTGGCCCGCCCATGCCTGGGCGTCGGTCAGCTTCTTGCCGGTGAAGTCCACGCCGTCCACGGGCGCCGGGCCGGCGGAGACCACCAGGGCCACCGCGTCGTTCCGCCTGGCCTGAGTGTCCGGCTTGGTGCCCTGGGAGATCACGACCCCGGACGCGACGGTGTCGCTGTGCTCCTGCTTGACCTCGCCGACCTTCAGCGACGAGCCCTGGATCAGGGACGTGGCCTCCTCGGCCGTCTTCCCGACCACGCTCGGGACGGCGAACCGCTCCGGGCCGCGGGAGACCCAGGCGGTCACCACCCCGTCGCGCAGGATCCGGCCGCCCTCGGACGGCTCGGTGCGGATCACCTGGCCGGCCGGGACGTCCTCGGAGTACTCGCGCTCGAACACGACCGCCAGTTCGGCGGCCTGCGCGGCCGCCTGCGCGTCGGTCTGCGTCAGCTTCACCAGGGGCGGGGTGTCGGTGTAGCGGCCCTCGAGCACGTACCAGCCGCCCCAGCCGAGGCCCGCGACGATCGCCACGGTCAGGATGAGCGCCACGATCCGGCCCCACCGGGGCCGCGGGCGCTGGGTGCGCTCGGCGAGCGTGGGCAGCGACGAGGTGTGCGGCGAGGCGGGGGAGTAGGGCGAGGGGCCGTTGCTGTAGAACGGGGCGCCGTCGGTCGAGACGTCGAACGCGGGCGACACCGGCGTGACCGGCGTGAACTGCCGCTCGGCGCCCATCCGCGGGCCGCGGGGGCGGGGCGGACCGGGGCGGCCCCGGCGTCGGTGCGGCGGACCCGCGCGCTCAGCTCGGGGTCGTCCAGCACGCCGCGTCCCAGCGCGTCCCGCGCCGCGCGCAGGTGCCCCAGCAGGACGCCCGCGTCGGCGGGGCGGTGCATCCGGTCGCGGCTCGCCGCCGTCGTGACGAGCGCGTCCACGTACGGCGGGATGCCGCCTCGGCCGTCGCGCCACGTCGTGGAGACCTCCAGCGAGGGCGCCGTGATCTGGTTGTGCACGTGGCTGTAGGCCACCTGGATGGGGGTGTCGCCCGTGTGCGGCTTGCGGCCGGTGAGCATCTCGTACAGCACGATGCCGAGCGAGTAGACGTCGGAGCGGGCGTCCGCGTGGCCCTTGGTCACGAGTTCGGGCGCGATGTAGCTGACCGTGCCGATCACGAGCCCGGTGGTGGACGCCGAGGTGTGCGCGGTCACGGCGCGGGCCAGCCCGAAGTCGGCGACCTTCACCTGGCCGCGGTCGGAGATCAGGACGTTCTCGGGCTTGACGTCGCGGTGGATCAGCCCGGCGGTGTGCGCGGCGGCGAGTGCCGCGGCGACCGGCTCGATGAGTTCGATGGCCCGCCGCGGGTCCATGGGGGCCTCGCGGGTGATGAGCTGGCGCAGCGTGAAGCCCTGCACGTACTCCATGACGATGTAGGGCCGGCCCTCGTCGCTGCCCTGGTCGAAGACGCTGACGACGTTGGGATGGCTCAGATGCGCCGCGGCGCGCGCCTCGGCGTCGAACCGCTGCGTGAAGTCGCCGGACTCGCCCAGCCCCTCGTTCATGACCTTGAGGGCGACGGTGCGGGACAGGCGGAGGTCGTGCGCGACGTACACGGTGGCCATGCCACCGCGCGCCAGCTTCTTGACGACCTGGTAGCGGTCGTCGATCACGTGGCCGATGAGGCCACTGCGTTCAGTCGTCAACACAGATCTCCGCGGCATGGATCGGGGAAGGAGAAGGCATGCCGGGCCCGATGCCGAGTGTAGGCAGGCCCATCAATCACTTCCGGCGCGACCCGCCGGGATTGTGGCAGGCTGTGACCCGTGACCGCACTGCTGGGGATCGCCACCCGTTTGAAGTTGGCCCGTCTGATCCACATCGTGCCCGATGCGCCCGACCTGGTGCCCGTGCTCGCGCCCGCCTCCTACCTGGGCGGTGCCGACGTGGTCATGCTGGACGAGACGCTGCCGGAGTCGTATCGCGACGCGGCGTCCGGGGCGCAGATGGCCGAGATCCGCATCGCCGCGCGCCAGAGCCAGGGCCTGACCGGCTACCTGGGACGCCCCGCCCGCGCCGCCGAGCTGAACGCCGACCTGGTCTGCCTGTCGGAGGACCGCCACGACCCGAAGAAGGCACGGCCCGCGCTGGGCGAGTGGACCCAGATCGGCCGCCGCTGCAACAGCGCCGCCGAGATCGACGCCGCGCTCGCGGACGCCGAGGTCGGCTTCCTGCTCGTCGGGCCGGGGCGCGACCACCTGCTGCACGCCGCGAAGGCGGCCCCGGCCGACGACCCGGCGTCCAAGCCGTGGTTCGCCGTGGGCGGCATCACGCTGGCCAGCCTGGACGCGGTGCTGCGCACCGGCGCGATGCGCGTCGCGGTCGGCGGCGCGATCACGCACGCCTCCGACCCGGAGGGGGCCGCGCAGGCGTTCAAGGAGCGGCTGCGGGACGCGTGGAACGCGAACCCGAAGATGGAGGCCGTCACCAAGGCCGCCTTCGGCGGCGACGTGGTCCTCGAGCTCGACCCGAACACCGGCGCCCCGAAGCCCACGGACCTGAGCCTGTGACCCAGCCCCGCCCGGGAGGGTTGGGGCGGGCCACGGCGCTGATGGCGTCCGGGTCCCTGGTGTCCCGGATGCTGGGGATCGTCCGCAACGCCCTGCTCGGGTTGTGCATCGGCGGCATGGGCGCGGTCTCGGACGCCTTCCAGACCGCGAACACCCTGCCCAACACCATCTTCATCCTGCTGCAGTCCGGCGTGCTGACCGCCGTCCTGATGCCGCAGCTCACGCGCGCGCTGCGCCGGGAGCGCGACGGCGACCGGATGACCGACGCGCTGCTCACGGCGATCTTCGTGCTGATCGGGGCGGTCACGGCGCTCGCGCTGGTGTTCGCCGGGCCGCTGGTGAGCCTGATGGGGCTGCGCGGCGCGGCGCACACCCTGGGCGTCGCGTTCGCGTACTGGTGCCTGCCGCAGATCTTCTTCTACGCGCTGTACGCCGTGCTGGCCCAGGTGCTGAACGTCCGGGAGCGGTTCGGGCTGGTGATGTGGACGCCGGCGTTCGCCAACCTGGTGCAGATCGCCGGCATGGTCGTGTTCCTGTTCCTGTTCAGCCGGCCGGCCGCCGCGCAGCAGTGGTCCCCGGAACTTTTCACGCCGCCGAGGATTGCCGTGCTCGCCGGCACGGCCACCCTGGGCATCGCCGTGCAGGCCATCCCGCTCGCGGTGGCGCTGCCGCGGGCCGGCTACCGCTGGCGCCCGACGCTGCGGCTGCGCGGCTACGGCTTCCGGGCCGCGGGCCGGGTCGCGGTGTGGATGGCGAGCGCCGTGGTGATCGCGCAGTTGGGTGGCGTCGCGACGCAGGCGGCGATCAACCTGGTGGCCAGCGGAGCCCGGGCCAACGGCCAGATCGTCGCCGGCCAGTTCGTCTACCAGCAGGCCTTCACGATCTTCATGGTCCCGCACGGCGTCATCACGGTGTCGCTGCTCACCGCCCTGCTGCCGAGGATGACCCGGGCCGTGCAGGAGCACGACGCCGACCGGCTGCGCGGCGACCTGGGGCAGGGGCTGACGATGCCGCTCGTGGCCATGGTGCCGATCACCGCGCTGCTGGTCGCCCTGGCCCAGCCGATCAGCCGCGTGCTGAACCCCGGCATCGACCCGGAGTCGGTCGCGGCGATCGCTTCGGCGTTCGCCTGGATGAGCGTCGGCCTGGTCGGCTACGCCGTCGTCGGGCTGCAGCAGCGCTACGCCACCGCCCGCGAGGACGGCCGCACGTATCTGACGTTCCAGGTGATCGTGACCGTGATCCAGGTGGCGGTCGCGGCCCTGATCCTGACGGTGCCCCCGCCTCGGCGGTGATCGTCGTCGCGATCGGGCAGACGCTGAGCAACGGCGTCGCCGCGGTGGTCTTCCTGATCGTCGCCCAGCGACAGGTGGGCGGGCTGCCCCTGCGGATGCTCGCCGGCCTGGCGCTGCGCCTGCTCGGCGCGGCTGTGCCCGCGGGGCTGGCCGCGTTCGGGATCGCCCATCTGGCCTTCGGCGCCTGGGGCGGCGGCGTGCTGGTGTCGCTGGGGGTGTGCGCGGTCGCTGCGGCGTGCTTCGGGCTGGCGTTCCTCGCGCTCGCGCGCCTGCTGCGGGTCACGCAGGTCACCGACCTGGTCGCGGGCGTCACGCGCCGGCTGCGGCGCCGCTGATCGAGGGCGGGCCGGACGGACCGCGCCCGGCTAGAACGTGCGGCGCACGGCGACGCGCGCCATCGCCGCCAGGCCGTCGCGCCCGGGCTCGGTGACCGGGGCCGCGGCCAGCGCGGCCAGCGCCGCGTCGTACTCGCGCTCGATCTCGGCCTCCACGGCGTCCAGGGCGCCGCCACCGGCGATGATCGCCCGGGCCCGCTCGACCTGCGCCGCCGTGAGGTCGGGGGCGCCGAACAGTCCGGCCAGTTCGGCGGCGTCCGCCTCGCTCGCGCGGCCGAACGCCTCGGCGGCCAGCAGCGTCAGCTTGCCCTCGCGCAGGTCCTCGCCGGACTCCTTGCCGGTGAGCGCCTCGTCGCCGAAGATGCCCAGCACGTCGTCGCGGTACTGGAACGCCCGGCCCAGCGGCTGCCCGAACGCGGTCAGCGCCGCCAGTTGCGCCTCGTCGGCGCCGGCGGCGGCCGCGCCGACCAGCAGCGGGCGGCGCACCGAGTAGGACGCCGACTTCCAGGTCACCACGGTGGAGATCATCTGGGCCAGGTCGATCCGCCCGGCCTCGGTGCGGGTCAGCGGGTACGGGTCCCGCGCCTGGGCGAGCACGTCGAGGTACTGCCCGGCCGTCACCTCGGTGCGGACGGCCTCCAGGTGCGGGTACGCGCGGGCCAGCGCGTCGGCGTCCAAGCCGCTGCGCCGGAACATCTCCTGCGACCACACCAGCAGCAGGTCGCCCAGCAGGATGCCGCCGGCCCGTCCGAACGCCTCGGGGTCGCCGCGCCACGCGCGCTCGCGGTGGTCCGCCTCGAACTGCCGGTGCGCCGCCGGGACGCCGCGGCGCGCGTCGGACGCGTCCATCACGTCGTCGTGCATCAGGGCCGACACGTGCAGCACGTCCAAGGACGCCGCCGCGCGCACCACCCCCTCGGGCGGGGTGAGCTCGCCGGTGATCGCCGCCCACGCCCACAGCGCGAACGCGGGGCGCAGCCGCTTGCCGCCCGCGGTGAACATCCGGCTCCGCTTCAGCAGCGGCGACGTGGTCGGGGAGATACCCGACAGCACCCCCGCCTGCTCGTCGAGAAAGGCGTCGATCGCGCCGCCGACCGCCGCGCGGACGTCGTCGGATACCGGGTTGTCAGGCGCCAGAGTGACCACGCTGCGAGCCTACCCGCAGCCCGTCGGCGGGGCTGAACTAGGGTTGCCGGCATGCCATTCCCCTCCATCGCCGAGCGGTTGGCCCAGCGTGACGCACCGACCTTCAGCTTCGAGTACTTCCCGCCGGCCGACGACGCCGGCATCCAGCAGCTCATCGGCACCGTCGATCAGCTGAGCCCGCTGCGTCCCGACTGGGTGTCGGTGACCTACGGGGCGACCGGCGCGAGCCGCTACCGGACCTTCTCCGCGGTCGGTGCGATCCGCGGCCAGACCGCCGCCCGGACCATGGGGCACCTCACGGTCGCGGGCCAGGACGAGGGCGAGATCCGCCGGGCGATCGAGGCCTACGAGCGGCTCGGCGTCACCCAGATCCTCGCGCTGCGCGGCGACCCGCCCGGCGGCGGCGCCTACGAGCCGCGCTCGGACGGCCTCGCCACCGCGACCGACCTGGTCCGCCTGATCCGCTCGATGGGCGACTTCAGCGTCGGCGTGGCGGCGTTCCCCGCCGGCCATCCCGAGAGCGACCTCGACCTGGACGCCCGGATCCTGCTGGACAAGCAGGAAGCCGGCGCGGAGTTCGCGGTCACCCAGCTGTTCTTCGACGCCGAGGCGTACTTCGCGCTCGTGGAGCGGTTCCGGGCGCTGGGCGGCACGATCCCGATCGTGGCGGGCATCATGCCCGTGACCGTCCCCAGCCAGATCGAGCGGTTCGCCACCATGTCGGGCGCGCGGATGCCGGCGGCGTTCGAGGCGAAGCTGCGCGCCGTGGCCGACGACCGGGACCGGTTCCGGGCGGTGGGCCTGGAGCTGATGACCGCCCTGTGCGACGACGTCCTGGCCGGGGGAGCCCCCGGGCTGCAGTTCTTCACCCTGAACCGGTCCAAGGCCACGCAGGAGATCCTCGCCCGCCTGCGGGAGATGCCCGCGCGGGTTCCGGCCTAGCCGCACCCGGCGCCCGGCGCGGCCCGGTCAGCCCGCGGCGGCGGGGCGCGTGTCGATGCAGCGCACCGTGCGGGTCGGTAGCCCGGCCAGCAGCACCGCCTGCGCGTCGGCCTCCCGGCCGCGCGGCGCGCGCACCATCCGCGCCACCTCGCGCGCGCCGGCGGCGGCGAGCCCGTCGGCCAGCGCGTCGGGGGAGCGGTGCCAGCGCGGCAGCGTGACGTCGAAGCCCAGCGGCGCGAACGCCCCGCCGACGTCGCGCATCCCCGCGCCGGCCTGGAAGCCGAGCAGGATCGCCCCGCCCGGGGCGGTCACCCGGACCAGTTCGGCCAGCGCGCCGGGCAGGTCCGCGTCGGGCAGGTGGATCGTGGAGTACCAGGCGAACACCCCCGCGAACGACGCGTCGGGGAAGGGCAGGTCGGTCAGCGAGCCGCGCACGAGCGGGACGTCGGGATGGTCGCGGCGCGCCCGGTCCAGCATGCCGGCGGAGGCGTCCAGCCCCGTCACGGCCAGCCCGGCCGCGGCCAGCGTGGGGAACATCCGGCCGGTGCCGCAGCCGGCGTCCAGCACCGTACGGGGCGCGGGGACGCCGGCGCAGAACTCCGCGATCATGCCGTGGTCCGCCGGCGACTCGGGGGAGTCGGCGGCGGACCAGTGGTCGGCGTAGGCGTCCGCCACGGCGTCGTAGGCGGGCGCGACGGTGGCGTCCTCCGGCTCGCCGGGGCGCGCGCTCACGCCGGCTCGAGCTCCGGGGCCGGCACCGCGACCCCCTGGCGCCAGGCGCCGGGGCGGCCGACGTCGAGCGTCACCAGGCGCTGCGTGGGCCGGGTGAGCGCCACGTACAGCACGCGGATGCCGCCCGGGCTCTCGGCGACGATGGCGTCCGGGTCGACGACCACGACGCCGTCGTACTCCAGCCCCTTGGCCTCCAGCGGGCTGGGGAACAGGATGCGGTCGAGGTTCGCCGGGTTCATCCGGGTCGCCAGCCGGCGCTGCAGCGCGCCGCGCAGCGCCTCGCGGCGCGACGGCGGCGCGATGACGCCGACCGTGCCGCCCACCTCGTCGGTGAGCCGGTCGATGACGTCGGCCAGGTCGGCGACCAGGGCCGCCTCGGTGGTGGTGAGCAGTTCGGGTTCGTGGCCCGTCGAACGGACCGCGCGGGGCAGGTCGGCGTCCGGGTAGTGCGGCTCGACGACCTGCTTGGCGAGGTTGAACACCTCGGCCGGCGAGCGGTAGTTCACCGACAGCCGGAAGTCGCGGTGCGGGGCGTTGCCGATCAGCTCGCGCACCGCGCGGCCGACCTCCTCCAGGTCGGGCCAGCTCGACTGCGCCAGGTCGCCGACGACGGTCCAGGACGCCTGCGAGCCGCGGCGCCGCAGCATCCGCCACTGCATCGGGGTGACGTCCTGCGCCTCGTCGACCAGCACGTGCGCGTAGGTCTCGTGGGTGTCCTCGCGCAGGTCGGGATCGGCCTTGCGCTCCCAGACGTCGGAGGTCGTGACGAACTCGGCGACCGACTCCCCGCCCTCGATGAAGACCGGCTGTTCGGCGTCCGGCTCCGATGGCACGGGGCCCAGGATCGCGACGAGTTCGTCGAGCAGCGCGGTGTCGGCGACGGTCCAGGGCGCCTCGCGGGCGTAGGACTCGCTCAGCAGCCGCTGCTGTTCGGGCCGCAGGACGCCCTCGGCGGCGCGCGCCGTCACGGCGGGATCCGCGAGCCGGCGCAACACCTGCGGCGCCGACAGCGACGGCCACCAGGCGTCCATGAACGTCCGGAACGCGGCCTGGTCGGCGATCATGTCGGGCACCTGGTCGGCCTCGACGTCGGTCTCCTCGGGCACCTGCTGGGCCAGGGCGGCGACCACGGCCTTCTGCGCCGACTCGCGCGCCAGGTTGACCCGCTGGTGGCTCAGGATCCCGGCGCGGATGCGGGCGACCTGGTCCGCCGACAGGCTCAGCACCTCGCCCTTGATCGTGACGCGGACGCTCGGCGCCAGCCCGGTGGTGAGGTCGAGCGGCAGGTTCACCAGGGTGCGCAGCACCGTCACCATCTTGAGGCTGCCCTTGACGACGGCGGTGTCGGCGTCGTCGACGGTGTCGCTGGCCACTCCGGGCAGGACGTCGGAGACGATCGACCCGATGGAGCGCAGGGTGACCGAGTCCTCGCCGAGGCTGGGCAGCACCCGCTCGATGTAGTTCATGAAGACGGGGCCGGGGCCGACGACGAGCACGCCGCCGCGCTCGAACCGGCGCCGGTGGGAGTAGAGCAGGTAGGCGGCGCGGTGCAGCGCCACGACGGTCTTGCCGGTGCCCGGCCCGCCGCTGATGACGGTCACGCCCGGGTAGTCGGCGCGGATCGCCTCGTCCTGCTCGCTCTGGATCGTGGCGACGATGTCGCGCATCCTCGTGCCGCGCGCCCGCGCCAGGGACGCCATCAGCGCGCCCTCGCCGACCACGGGCAGGTTGTGGACGTTGGACTCGGCGTCCAGCAGGTCGTCCTCGATCCCGACGACCCGGTCGTTGCGGCAGCGCAGCACGCGGCGGCGCACCACGTCCATGGGACGCTGCGGCGTGGCCCGGTAGAACGGCTCGGCGGCCCGGGCGCGCCAGTCGATCACCAGCGGCTCGTACTCGTCGTCGCGGACGCCGATGCGCCCGATGTAGCGGACCTCCCGGTCCTCGGGGTCGTCCAGGTCGAGGCGCCCGAAGACGAGGCCCTCGTGCTCGGCGTCCAGTTCGGCGAGCCGGCGCGCCGCCTGGTAGGAGAACGCGTCGCGCTCGAACAGGGCGGTGCCGTCCTCCTCGCGCATCCAGGTGTCGCGTTCGGAGCGGAACAGGTTCTGGCCACTGCGCGCGGCGTTGCGGGCGGTGTCGGTCGCCTGGTCGAGTCGGGCGTAGACGGCGTCCACGTGGGCCTGTTCGGTGGCCAGTTCGTGGGCGAGCAGTTCGGCTTCGGTCAAGGTGGAGTCTTCCTCGTCTCTTTTCGGCCAGTGGTCCACTTTACTCCAGCCCGCGCGCGAAAGCGGCGGTTCCCGCCGACCCGTCCGGCGGTCGGCCTCAGCGCGCGAGCGCCTTGTTGGTGGGGCGGATGTCCTCCCCGGTCAGGTGGGCGTGCGCGGCGTAGGCCGCCAGGGCCCCCGAGAGCAGCTGCGCCCACGGCTCCGCGCCCGCGGCGCTGGACGCCGAGGCCAGGAACAACCCGGGTGCTGCCGGGTCGCTGACGAGGGGACGCCGCCGGAGCTGGTCGAAGAAGGTGCCCTCGCGGCGCAGCGGCCGGGGCCGGCGCCAGGCCACGCCGGGGTCGCGGGCGTCCACCACGGCGCGGGCCGGCGACGGGTCGGCGGGGGCGGCGTCGGCCAGGGCGACGCCGCGGTCGGCGATCCGGTCGCGCAGCACGTCGACGAGTTCGGAGGCGGGGCGGGCCGCGCCCGCGGCGTCCAGGAGGCGCCAGCGGCCGAACGTCCGCTCGACGGCGAGCCGGGAGATGAGCCAGGCCGGGGCGGCGCGCGGGTCGAGGCCGCGGTCGGTCGCCAGGGCGGTCACGCGGGCGGCGAGCGTGGGGTGCGGCAGCGTCCGGGCGACGTCGGCGAGGCTGCGGCGCGGGTGCAGGCCGGCGCGCGTCAGGGCGGCGTCCGACCCGGTGGCCGCGGTGATCTCCGCCTCGACGCCGAGCGGGCGTAGCGCCTGCCAGGTCGCGTCCGCGGCGTCCACGAAGGAGCGCCAGGCGTCGGCGTGGGCCGCCCCGAGGGCGTCGCGGTCGGCGTACCAGCGCTGCCCGCGGTCGGTGGGCGGGTCCGGGTCGGCGACGAGTTCCAGGCCGTGCAGGCCCAGGGCGCCCGCGGCCGGGCGTCCGGACTTCTTGAACAGGTCGCGCCACGGGGCGGGGAAGTCCAGGGTGGGGCCCAGTTCGGCGCGCAGCGCCGCCGCCCAGTCGTCGCGCCCGGGCACCAGGACGACGGTGTGCCCGACGCGGGCCAGCCGGACGGCCGCCGCGACGCCGGCGAACGTGCCGCCCAGGACGGTGACGTCGGCCACGGTCAGGCGGGCGCGGGGGTCTTGTTGCGGTCGCGCCACTGCCGGAACTTCACCCAGCCGCGCTTGATGCGGCTGCTGATGGCGTACAGCACGATCAGGCCGGCGATCAGCAGGACCGCCACCACGACCGCCGCGGCGATCGGGGCGAGCGCGACGAGGGTCGCGATGCCCGTGACCGCCACGTCGCCGGCCGAGGAGGCGGCCACGTTGGTGAACGGCTCGGGCGAGGTGTTGACCGCCAGCCGGATGCCCGCCTTGGTGAGGTGGCTGAGCAGCGCGGTCACCCCGCCGACCGTGGCCAGGGCGATGGTGGCCAGGTCGCCGCTCGCGCCCGCGTACACCGCGCCGATGACGGCGCCAGCGATGGGACGCACGACGGTCGAGGCGGTGTCCCAGACCGAGTCGACATAGGGGATCTTGTCGGCGACGACCTCGATCAGGCACAGGATCCCCATCGCGATCAGGACGTCGGTGCGCTGGAACCCCGCGGGCACGCCCTCGATGCCGGCGAACCGGCCCAGGACGCCCAGCACCAGCACGGTGCCCCACGCGTTGATCCCGCTGGCCCATCCCGAGGCGAACGCGGCCGGAAGCATCTCCATGGCGGACAAGCGTAGCGACGTGCGCCGACGCGGCCCGCATCCGGGCCGCGCGCGTCAGCCGGGGGAGCCGGAGTCGAGGCGGTCGGGGGCCAGCAGCGTGACGCGCGCGCCGGAGACCGCGATCAGGCGCTCGCGCTCCAGCCGGGCCAGCGCCCGGCTCAGCGACTCGGGCGTGGTCCCCAGGTAGGCGGCGACGTCGCGCTTGGCCCACGGGAACTCCACCCACGGGCCGCCCGGGCCCGGCGTGGCGGGCAGGTCGAGCAGGTAGGCGGACAGGCGCTCGGCGACGTCGACCGTGGCCAGCGCCAGGCGGCGCTCGGCGTCGGCCAGGCGCCGGCTCTGGACGCGGAGCAGGCCCAGGGCGAGTTCGGGGTGCACCGTGAGGGCCCGCCGCAGCCCGGCGCGGTCGAACGCGCACATCTCGGCGTCGGCGAGCACCTCGATGTGGTCGTCGGGGGCCTCGCCGGTGAAGAACGCGTGCTCGCCCACGACGTCGCCGGGCCCCGCGACGCGCAGCAGCCGGCGGCGTCCTGAGGTGTCGATCCGCTCGACGCGCAGGCGTCCGGTGTGGACGACGAACAGCCCGGCCGGCGGGTCGCCGGCGCGCTGCAGCACCGTCCCGCGGCGCAACCGGCGCGGCATCGCGAGGGCGCCCAGGGCGTCCTGCAGGGCGGGGTCGAGCTGCGCGAACGCCGGCACCCTGCGGACGCACGCGTGACCCGCGGCGTCGTTCGAGGTGGCCATGCCCCACTGTGGCACGCGGCGCGGGCCCGCGGCCTTGATCGACGTCAAGGCGCCGCCCGCCGGCCCGACCTAGCGTCGGCGGCAACCCACCACGATGATGAGAGGTCACCATGTTCCACCTGATCAGCGCCCTGTCGAAGCTCCTGCCCGCCGCCCGCGCGCACTGCGACACCGAGGGCGGCCCGGTCGTCACCGACGGCCGCCGCTCGCTGTCCGACGGCGACCTGGACCACGCCCTGAAGTGGATCCCCGCCGACGCGGAGCCCGAACTGCGCGACGTGTTCGCCGACGCCATCGCGGTGCGCGCGATGGCCGCCCAGGCGCAGCGCGTGGCGGACCGGCTGTTCCTGGAGACCCTGGTGCGGCTGCACCGGGCCGGCGAGGGCGTGGCGTTCACCGGCATCGAGCGGGGAGCGGTGACGCTGCCGCCGGAGGTGGTCGCCGCGGACGAGGCGCTGGTCAGCGGCGACATCGTGCCGCTGCGCGAACTCGTCCCGCCCGAGCGCCGCGACGAGCTCGGCCGTCGGTTCGCCGCGGCGCGGGCGCTGCGCGGCTACGACCTGTCCGACGTGGCGGCCGGGCGCGCGTACGTCGCCGCCTACGTGGACTTCGTGCACTACGCCGAGGGCCACGAGCACGCCCACGAGCACGCGGCGCACGAGCATGCGCACGACCACGCGGGCCACGACGCGGACGCGCACCCCGAGCCGGCCCATGCGTCCTGAGGGTCGGAGCCGACGCCCGGGCTGGCTGCCGCTGGCCCGGGTCGAGGGCGCCTCGATGCTGCCCACGCTGCGTCCCGGGGACGTCGTCGCGACGCTGCCCGCGCTGGGACGCGTCCGGCGCGGCGAGGTGGTGCTGCTGCGGCGCGGCGGCGTCCTGCTGGTCAAGCGCGTGGCGGCCGGCCCCGGCGACCTGGTCGAGATGACCGCCGGACGCCTGCGCGTCCTGCCCGGCGGCCACGACGCCGACTCGGCGTCCGGCCCGGGCGCGCGCTGGGCGGTGCCGCCGGGGAGCTACTTCGTGGTCGGCGACGCCGCCGCCGCGTCCTCGGACTCGCGGAGCTGGCCCGATCCCTTCGTGGCGCGCGCCGACATCCTCGGACGCGTCCGGCGGCGGTTCTCCGGGGTGGGCACCGGCGTGCGTTGACTCCCCCCGGGGTGCGCGAGTAACGTCGCGCGGCTGCCCGTACGCCGAGGGAAGGACGCAGCATGCGCACGCCACCACCGGGGCTGGTCTTCCGCCGGCTCGAGGTACCCACCGACCTGGAGGGCCCCGCCGGCGACGACTTCCGGGCGTTCACCGCGGTCCGCAACGCCATCTACGCCGAGATCGCCGGCAACCACGACGAGGACGCCGACCCGGCGGAGATCCTGGCCAGCTACCGGCCGCACGAGCACGCGGACAAGCGCGCCTGGCTGGTCGAGCTCGACGGCGAGGTCGTGGGGCGGCTCGCGGTGAACTTCCCGCAGGAGGAGGGGTCGCGGACCAGCTATCCGTTCGTCGAACTGCTGCGCGCGGTGTGGGGCCGCGGCATCGGCTCCGCCGCGCTGACCCTCCTGGAGGACCTCAGCGCCGAGAACGGCCGCCCCGTGGTGCAGCTGTGGGCCGAGCATCCCGACGCGCCCGGCGCGCGGATCACCCCGCCCACCGGTTACGGCAGCGTGCCCGACGACCACGTCGCCCGGTTCTTCGCGCACCGCGGCTACCGGCTGGAGCAGATCGAGCGCAAGAGCGTCCTGGACCTGGCGGCCTCCGCCGAGCGGGTCGCCGCGCTGCACGAGCAGGCGCGGGCGGCGTCCGGCGGCTACCGCGTCGTGTCGTGGGCGGGCACCACCCCGCCCGAGTTCGTCGAGGGCTACGCCTGGATGAAGTCGCGGATGTCGACCGACGCGCCCTCGGCCGACCTGGAGATCGACGAGGAGGCCTGGGACGCCGCCCGGATCGCCGAGGAGGACGCCGACCAGGAGGCGGCCGGGCAGCTCGTGCTGGTGACCGCCGCGGTGCACGAGGTGAGCGGCGAGCTGGCGGCCTTCACCGAGCTCGTGATCGGCCCCGATCGGGGGGCCGCGACGCTGCAGGGCGACACCCTCGTGCTGCGCGAGCACCGCGGCCACCGCCTCGGCCTGCTGGTCAAGACGGCCTCGCTCCTGGAGTGGCGCCGCCGCGTGCCGGGATCGCCCCGCCAGCTCACGTGGAACGCCGAGGAGAACCGCCCCATGCTGTCGATCAACGAGCTGATCGGCTACGTGCCCGCCGCCTACATCGGCGCCTGGAAGAAGGAGCTCCCCGCCGACTGACCCGCCCGGGTCGGGACGCCACGCCCGGACCCGCGTCAGGACGCGGGCTCGGGCCGGGTGAGCGGCGGGGTGAGCGCCGTGGCCGGCCCCCGGCGGTAGAGCTGCGCGGGCCGGCCGCCGTCGCGGACGGTCGTCGCGCCGGTGGGCTCGATGAAGCCCGGAGCCCCGGTGACCTTGCGGTGGAAGTTGCGTGGGTCGACGCCGGCGCCCCACACGGCCTCGTACACCCGCCGGAGGTCCGCGATGGTGAACGGCTCGGCGCAGAACGCGGTGGCGAGGGTGCTGTACTCCAGCTTGGCCCGGGCGCGCTCCAGCCCGTCGCGCAGGATCGCGCCGTGGTCGAACGCGAGTGCGGGCTCGCCGCGCAGCAGTGCCTCGACCGGCACCCAGCGGGCGCCCGCGGCGTCCGTGCCGGCGACCGGCGTCGGGAGGTCGGGGAGCAGGGCGAGGTGCGCGACGCTGACGACCCGCATCCGGGGATCCCGGTCGGGGGCGCCGTAGCTGCCGAGTTGCTCGAGGTGGCCGCCCGCCAGGAGCAGGCCCGTCTCCTCGGCCAGCTCGCGGCGGGCCGCCCCGAGGAGGTCCTCGTCGGGGCGGACGAAGCCGCCGGGCAGCGCGGCGTCACCGGCGAACGGCTCGACGCCGCGGTCGATCACCAGGGCGTGCAGGACGCCGTCGCGGAGCGTGAACACGACGAGGTCCACGGTGACGGCGAACGGTGGGAACGCGGTGTCGGGCTGGTCCATGGAGCCAGGCTAACCGGTGATCGTCACGATGACGACAACTACTAAGGGTCGAGTTGACGCTAAGCGCGGTGCGAGTTATCGTCTAGGTGACGCGAAACAGAAGGAGGCGTCATGGCCGACATCACCCGCTACCCGTTCTTCCGCCACCTCCGGGGCACCCCGACCGCGTACGTGTCGCAGCTGCGCAACGGCGCCGTCGTCCGCGAGGGGGTTGGGCTCTCGTTCTGGTTCCGGCCGCTGAGCGCCGCGCTCAGCGAGGTCCCCGTCGACGACCGCGAGCTGCCGCTGCTCGTGCACGCCCGCACCGCCGACTTCCAGGACCTGACCGTGCAGGCCACGCTGACCTACCGGCTCGCCGACCCCGCGCTGGCCGCGCGCCGCATCGACTTCTCCCTCGACCCGGACGCCGGCGGCTGGCACGGCAGCCCGCTCGACCAGGTCGCCGGGCTGCTCATCGACACCGCCCAGCAGCACGCGCTGGCCACGCTCGCCGGGCTCGACGTCACCACCGCCCTGACCCGGGGCGTCGCGCCGGTCCGCGACGCGCTGGCCGCCGGGTTGGCGTCCGACCCGCGCCTGGCCGAGACCGGCATCAGCGTCGTCGGCGTCCGGGTGGTGGCGCTGCGTCCCGAGCCGGACGTGGAGAAGGCGCTGCAGACCCCGACGCGCGAGCGGGTCCAGCAGGACGCCGACCGCGCCACGTACGAGCGGCGCGCGCTGGCGGTCGAGCGGGAGCGGGCCATCGGGGAGAACGAGCTGCAGACCCAGATCGAGCTCGCCCGGCGCCAGGAGCAGCTCGTCGCGCAGAAGGGGCTCAACCAGCGCCGGCAGGCCGAGGAGGCCGCGGCCGCCCAGGCGATCGCCTCCGACGCGGAGGCGTCGCGGACGCGCACCCTGGCCGCCGCCGGCGCCGACGCGACCCGGCTCACGGGCGCCGCGGAGGCCGAGGCGCAGGCCGCCAGCCTCGCCGCCCACGCCGCCACGCCCGAGGGCGTCCTGCTCGCCCTGGCGCTGAAGGAGCTGGCCGCCAACCTGCCCGCCATCGAGAACCTGGTGCTCACCCCGGACCTGCTCGCCCCGGTGTTGGCCCGGCTCGGGGTGGGCGCCAAGGACGCGGCGTGACCGGCCTGCCGCCCCGGGCGGTGCTCGTGCACCGCCGCACCGAGTTCGCCGAGCTGCTCGCCCGGCACGGCACCCGGGGCCAGGCGGCGTTCTTCCTCGCCACCCGCGGCCGCGACCTGGCCGAGGTGGAAACCCGGCACGAGCGGATGGAGGCGGCGATCGCCCGGGTCGCCGCCTCCGTCCCGGCCGACTGGCGGCAGGGACGCGTCGAGCGCGCCGACCTCGACCGCTTCCTGTTCGCCCCCGAGGACCGCATCGTGGTGGTCGGGCAGGACGGCCTGGTCGCCAACGTCGCCAAGTACCTCGACGGCCAGCCCGTCATCGGCGTCGACCCCGAGCCGGGGCGCAACCCCGGCGTCCTGGTGCCGCACGCGCCCGACGACGTGGCGCGCCTGCTCGCGGAGTCGGGCCGGACGGCGCCGCTGACCATGGTCGAGGCCGTGGCCGACGACGGGCAGCGGCTGCTCGCCCTCAACGAGGTCTACCTCGGCCACCCGAGCCACCAGACCGCGCGCTGGACGCTGCGCGCCGACGGGGGCGACGAGCGGCAGGCGTCCTCGGGGCTGATCGTCTCGACGGGGACCGGCGCGACCGGGTGGTGCGCGTCCGTGGCCCGCTCGCGCCGGACGCCGCTGCGGCTGCCCGGCCCCACCGAGGCCGCCCTGGCGTGGTTCGTCCGCGAGGCCTGGCCCTCCCCGGCCACCGGCACCGACCGCGTCGAGGGGCTGCTCGGCCCTGACGCCGCCCTGGAGATCGTCGTCGAGACCGACGGCCTGGTCGCCTTCGGGGACGGCATCGAGGCCGACCGGCTCACCCTCGCCTGGGGTCAGCGCGTCCGGCTCGGGGTGGCGCGGCGGCGGCTCATGCTGGTCGCCGGCTAGCGCGCCACGCCGCACAACGACGTTGTGAGGGCGCCGTGGCCGTGGTTAGTGTGGCCGGGACCGCGCGGCGCGGAGCCGCCACCGACCGTTGAACGACCGGGGGACACATGACCACGACACCCAAGCACGCGCGCGGCGCGGGCCTGCTGGCGGCGGTGATCGCCGCCGCGACGCTGAGCGGCTGCGTCGGCGGCCCTGCGCCGGCGGGTCCCTCCGACACACCGCCGCCCGCGCCCGGGACGGCCTCGGCGACCCCGACCGACAGCGTCGCGCAGGAGTCCGCCAAGAAGGCCGGCATCGACCTCACCGAGCTCGGCGACCCGATCGGCTCGGCGACCATCCCGGCGCAGGGCACCGACTCGGCCGAGGACACCCTCACCGTCACGCTGCACCAGCTCAAGCGGGTCGGCCCCAGCGTGCTGGGCGTCTACTCGTTCGAGGTCGAGTCCTCCTCGACCGACGCGCAGACCCTGCGGGCCTACCTGGGCGGCCTGCCGTGGCGTCCCTACCTGATCGACCAGGTCAACCTCACCAAGCACGCCGTCCTGGAGGGCGGCACGGCCAGCGCGCGCACCGACTCCGACTCCGTCAGGTTCGCGCCCGGGCAGACCCACTACGCGTACGCCTACTTCGCGGGGCCGCCCGCCGACGTGACGGCCATGGACGCCATCATCACCGAGGGTGCGCCGCCGGTCACCCAGGTGAAGCTGTCGTGAGGCGCGCCGTCCTCGCCGCGGCGCTCGCCGCGGGATCGCGGCCGCGGGCACGACGCCGGCCCTCGCGTTGACCGGTGACGAGTGGACCGCCGAACAGCGCGCCGACAGCATCACCCCGCTCGAGAAGGGCATCACCCCGCTCGAGGGCGCCATCACCCCCGTCCAGACGGTCAGCACCGAGCAGGGGGCCACGACGATCAGCCTGCAGTCCGACGTGCTGTTCGCCTTCGGTTCGGCCGAGCTCAGCCCCACGGCGACCGCGAAGATCGGCGAGCTGGTCCGCGGCATCCCGGCCGGGACGACGGTGAAGGTCGACGGGCACACCGACTCCATCGGGGACGACGCCTCCAACCTCGAGCTGTCGCGCCGGCGCGCCGAGACCGTCGCGGCGGCGATCCGCGCCTCCGGCCTGGATGTGACCCTGGAGGTCGCCGGCCACGGCGAGAGCCGGCCGGTGGCCCCGAACCAGAGCGCGGACAAGGACAACCCCGAGGGTCGCGAGAAGAACCGGCGGGTGACGATCTCCTACGGCGGATGAGGCGCGTCCCGCGGCGCGGAGCGGGCCTCCCGAGGCCTCCTCAGCGGGCGTCGGCGTCGAGCCAGTGCACCCAGCGGCCGTGCGACTGGGCGCGCGCCCGCACGACGCCGTCGAGGGCCACGATGAAGTGCGGGGTGTACGGACCCGGCGGGAGGGCGTCCACCGCCGGCCGCAGTTCTGTGATCACGGTGGGCCCCTCGAAGGAGAGCCAGTGCGCGCCGCCGGCGCGGATCGCGTCCACCACGGCGTCCCGGTCGTCCCGCTCCAGGTAGGCCAGCGCGGCCGAGTGCAGCACGACGGGGGTGGCGTCCGGCGCCTGCGCCCGCAGCGCGTCCAGGTGGCGGCGCAGCAGCCCGGCCGGATCCTCCGTCAGGTCCGCACGCGTCGTCGGCGCCGGGTCGGACGCCGCGGCGTCCAGCGCGGCCGCCAGCCGCCCCTCCCGGTCCTGCTCGCCCGGCCACACCAGCGCGCGCAGCCAGCGCCGGACGTCCGGGTCGGCCACCTCGAGCGGGTTGCGGTCCAGGCCGTGCCGGGCGGCGATCACCAGGCCGGCCGGATCGGCGGGCAGCGGATCGTCCGTCACGCAGGGGAACGTCGGGGCGTCCGCCGGGGCCGCCGCGGGGGCGGCGGTCAGCTCGACCGCGCCGGTGTAGGCGTACCGGTAGCGGTCGGCCAGCAGGCACAGCCCGCCCGAGGTGCCCAGCTCCAGCAGCGCGATCGGCTGCGGCAGGGACGCCAGCAGCGGCGCGAGCACCGTGCAGCGTCCGGGCTCGTTGGTCTGGGTGTTGCGGGTCAGCACGATCTCCTCGATCGTCGGCCAGTTCCGCTCGACCCAGGCCAGGAAGTCCGGGCCCGGCTCGGTGGGGCCGTCGAGGTAGCGGATCGCCGCCAGGAACCGGTTCGGCTGGCGGGCCTGCCCGGGCAGCGCGTCGAGCCGGTCGGCGATCGCGGGGGTTTCGGCGATCCAGGCGCACAGCCGCCCCCAGGTCGGCGACGTCGGCTCGGCCTCGGCGCCGAACCACTGGTAGAGCTCGTCGATCGGCGTCCGGACGAACGCGTGCGCATCCTTCATCGGGGGATTATCGCGGCGCGAGCGGGCCGTCGGTCGGGTGCCCGGATCGTGGCGGGACGCCGCGTCGACCCGCGGGGTGGCCGCCCGGGTTCAGGCCCGCCGCCGGGGGCTGCCGCCCCCGTGTGCACCCGCGAGCCGGGCGCCGCGGCCCGGTCATCCGTACGAGCCGAAGTCCTGGGCCTGATGCATGCGTGCCCGCTGCTGGGCCTGGTGGCGGCGGGCGTCCAGGTCGGCCTCGAGCCGATCAGCCTCCCGCGGCGCGGCCGTGGGCGGCGTCGTCGAGGCGCGGCGGCTGAAGCGTCGGCGTAGGTCGGTCCACCATCCCATGGTGACTCCTCGGGGTGTGGGCACCCTGAGGTGGGGCGCCGGTTGCGCTGAGGCTACCCCGGCGGACGGGGCGGGGGAACCCTCGAAGGATGGGGTGTCCGTGGCCGCGCACCGACCGCCGTTCGGAGGGCGCTCGCCCGGGAGGGTGGCGTCCCATCCGGGACCGCGCACCGGCCCCTGGCGAGGGGGGTCGCGGCCGTCTTGACGCAGTGTCGGAGGCCCGGCTTATAGTGAATCTCCCATCGAACAGACGTTCGAATGGTGGTTCCTTCGGGGTGGTCATGCGGCGCTACGACGAGCCGATCGCGGTGCGGTCGGGCGAGGTGGACGGGGCTTTGGGGCCCGTGGAGTTCCTGTGGCGGCGGCGGCTGTGGAAGGTGCTCGACGTCGAGACCACCTGGCGCGAGACCGCCGACTGGTGGTCGGCGCCCGGGGACGACCTGCTGGCCGAGTCCGAGATCTGGCGGGTGCTCGCCGCCCCGAACCGGGCGATGGTGCCGGGGGTCTACGAGCTGGCGCATCCGGTCGCCGGCGACGAGTGGTTCCTGCGGGCGGTGATGGACTGATGTCCCAGCCGATCCGTCCCGCCCGCGGCGAGCGGCCCCGCACCGACCGGCCGCGCGCCGACCGTCCCCGCGCGGGCCGTCCCCGCGGCGAGACCGTGCGTCCCGAGCCGGGGCGCCCCGAGTCCGGCCCCGCGCAGGACCGCGCCGAGCCAGGGCGGGACCGCGCCGAGGCCGCGCGGGAGGGCCGCGCCGAACCCGGGCGGGACCGCGCCGAGCCGGGCGTGGGCACGCCCCCCGCCGCAGCGACGCGTGACGCGCCGGCCCCGGCCGCCGTGCCCAGCGTCGACGCCACCCTGACCGCCGCCGAGGCCGCGGCGACGCCGGCGCGGCGGTTCCTGCTCGCGCACACCGCCGCGCTGCAGGTCGCCGCGCTGGTGCTGTCCCGGCGCCGCGCCGACGTGTCCGGGCGGCCCGGCGCGTGGGCGGCCCTGACCCGCGTCGCGCCCGAGCTGGGGGAGTGGGCCGCCTACTTCGACGCGTTGGCGCTCAAGCGCCGGGCCGTCGAGGCGGGCGCGGTCGGGCTCGTCACCAGCCGCGAGGCCGACGACCTGATCCGGGACGCCCACGCGTTCGCCCGCGCGGCCGGGGTGAGGGTGGGGGCGCATGGCTGACCCGTTCGTCCACCTGCGTGTCGCGTCGGGCTACTCGCTGCAGTACGGCGCGAGCCACCCCAGCGCGCTCGTCGCCGCGGCGGCCGGCCATGACATGGACACCCTCGGGCTCACCGACCGCGACGGCCTCTACGGCGCCGTCCGGTTCGCCAAGGCGTGCATGGTCGCCGGGGTGGCGCCCGTCGTCGGGGTCGACCTGGCCGTCGAGGACGCCGGCGCGCGCCCGCGCGGGCCGCGCGACCCCGCGCCGCCGCACCGCGCGGTGGTGCTGGCGCAGTCGCGGCGCGGCTGGGGCTCGCTGTGCCGCCTCGTCACCGCCACCCACGCCCGCGGCGAGCGCGGCACCCCGGTCACCACCCGCGGCCTGATCGGGGAGCGCCGCGACGACACCGTCGTCGTGCTCGGCCCGGACTCCGACCTGGGCGCCGCGATCGCGGCCCGCGACGAGCCCCGCGCCGAACGGGTGCTGGGCACCTGGTTGGAGCGGCTCGAGCGCGACCAGCTCGTCGTCGGCGTCACGAACCACCACCTGGCCGGCGCGGGGCCGGGCTCCGCGCGGCTGGCCGGGCGCATGCTCGCCTTCGCCGACGCGCACGGGTTGACCGGCGTGCTGACGAACGCGGTGCGGATGGCGCGCAAGTCCGACGCCCCCGTCGCCGACGTGCTGGACGCCGCCCGCCGGCTCGTCCCGCTGGACGCCCGCAACGTCGACCGCCGCAACGCCGAGGGGTACCTCAAGTCCGGCAAGGAGATGCTCGCCGGCGCGCAGGAGGTCACGCTGCTCGCCGGGCGCCGGGACGCGTCGCGCCTGATCGGCGACACCCGCACCCTGGCGCTGCGCTGCGCGCTCGACCCGCGCGCCGACGTCGGGCTGGGTGAGATCCACCTGCCCGAGTTCGACGTCGTCGGCCGCGGCGGGGCGAACGCCTACGCCGAACTGCGCGCCCGCTGCCGGGCGGGCCTGGTCGCGCGCTACGGCGCCCCGAGCGAGGCGGCGTCCCAGCGCCTCGACGACGAGCTGGCCGTCATCGGGCAGATGGGGTTCGCCGCCTACTTCCTCACCGTGGCGCACGTGGTGGAGCAGGTGCAGGGCATGGGCATCCGGGTCGCGGCGCGCGGGTCGGGCGCGGGCAGCCTGGTCAACTACTGCCTGGGCATCTCCGGGGTCGACCCGATCCGCTACGACCTCATCATGGAGCGGTTCCTCTCGCCGCTGCGCCGGGCGCTGCCCGACATCGACATCGACGTGGAGTCCGCCCGCCGGCTGGAGGTCTACGACAAGGTGTTCGCCGACTTCGGGGCGGAACGGGTCGCGGCGGTCGCGATGCTGGACACCTACCGCGTCCGGCACGCCATCCGCGACGTCGGCGCGGCGATGAGCCTGCCGCCGGGCGACATCGACGCCATCGCCAAGTCGTTCCCGCACATCCGCGCCCGCGACGTCCGGCACGCGCTGCGCGAACTGCCCGAGCTGCGGCGGGCCAACCTGAACGACTCCCAGCTGCGGGTGCTGTTCGAGCTGGTGGAGGGGCTGGACGGGCTGCCCCGGCACGTGTCGCTGCACCCGTGCGGCGTCATCCTGTCGGACGCCACCCTCGGCGACCGGACGCCGACCGAGAGCTCGCTGGGCGGCTACCCGATGAGCCAGTTCGACAAGGACGACGTGGAGGACCTGGGGCTGCTCAAGCTCGACATCCTCGGCATCCGGATGCAGTCCTCGATGGCGCACGCCCTGACCGAGATCGAGCGGGTCGGCGGCGGCCGCGTCGACGTGGACGCCCTGGCCCCCTACGACGACGAGGACGTCTACGCGATGATCTCCCGCGCCGAGACGATCGGCTGCTTCCAGATCGAGTCGCCCGGCCAGCGCGAACTCGTCGGCAAGTTCGGCCCCAGCGAGTTCAACGACCTCATCATCGACATCAGCCTGTTCCGGCCCGGGCCGGTGAAGTCCGACATGGTCGTGCCCTTCCTGCGCGCCCGCAACGGCTGGGCGCAGGCGTCCTACCCGCACCCCGACCTGATCCCGGCGCTGGCCGAGACCCGCGGCGTCATCGTGTTCCACGAGCAGGTGATCAAGGTCGTCGCGGCGATGACCGGCTGCTCGCTCGCCTACGGCGACGAGGCCCGGCGCGCGCTCGGCTCGCCCGCCGGCCAAGAAGACGTGAAGCGCTGGTTCTTCCCGGCGGCCCGGGAGCGCGGCTACGGCGAGCCCCTCATCGAGGACGTGTGGCGGATCCTGGTCTCGTTCGCGTCCTTCGGGTTCTGCAAGGCGCACGCCGCCGCGTTCGCGCTGCCCACCTACCAGTCGGCCTGGCTCAAGCACCACCACCCGGCGGCGTTCCTGGCCGGGGTGCTGACCCATGACCCGGGCATGTACCCCAAGCGCCTGATCCTGGCCGAGGCGCGCCGCGTCGGCGTCCCGGTGCTGGGGCTGGACGTCAACGCCAGCCGGGCCGTGTACCGCGTCGAGCCCGACGGGGACGCCCTCGGCATCCGGCTGGCGCTGACCGACGTCAAGAACATCAGCACCGCCGAGGTGGAGCGCATCGAGGCCGGCCAGCCCTACGCCGGGCTGGTCGATTTCTGGCAGCGCGCCGCCCCGGGCGTCGACGTCGCCGAGCACCTGGTGCTGGCCGGCGCGTTCGACTCCCTCTACGGCATCGGCGCCCCGCGCCGGATCACCGCGCACGGCCGGGTCACCCGCCGCGACCTGCTGCTGACGGTCTCCGACCTGGAGCGCGCCGACCGCGTCCACGCCCGGGCGCACGGCCGGGCCCGGGGGCTGGCCGGCGACGGGGCGACGGGGAGGCAGGCCGTCCAGCTGGCGCTGGACCTGACCTCCGACGGGGCGGCGCCCGGCTGCGACGTCCGGGTCTCGGGGTTGCCCGAGATGACCGCGTCGGAGCGGATGGCCGCCGAGCTGTCGGTGCTCGGCCTGGACGCCACCCGGCACGTGATGGAGGAGCACCGCGCCTTCCTGGCGGCGCTGGGGGCGACGTGGTCGGCCGATCAGCTCTCCGCACGCAGCGGCGCCCGGCTGCTGGTGGGCGGGGTGAAGGTCGCCACGCAGACGCCGCCGGTGAAGTCCGGGCGCCGCGTCATCTTCCTCACCCTCGACGACGGCACCGGGCCCGTCGACCTGACCTTCTTCGAGGACGCCCAGGGCGGCTTCGCCACCACGGTGTTCAACTCGTGGCTGCTCGTCGGGCTGGGCGAGCTGCGCCGGACCGGCGCCCGCGGCGTCTCGCTGCGCGCCCTGGGCGCCTGGGACCTGCTGCAGTTGGAGGCGCTGTGGCGCTCCACCCTGGAGGAGACGGGCGACGAGCGGGCGGCGATCGCGGCCGTCCGCGCGCTCATGGACGAGTCGCTGGCGCTGCAGGCGCAGCAGGAGGCCCGGGAGGCGGGGCCGGGGCGGACAGACTGGAACGCCAGGAGCCAGGACCGGCCCTACGCCGACACCGAACACGCCGGCGCCGCGGGCGGCATGGGGCAGCGCCGCGTCCTGGTGCACCCCAGCGGTTTCGTGCAGTCGCCCTACACCGACGTCGCGCCGGCGGGGGAGTCGCCGCGCGCGATCCCGCAGCGCTACGCCGACCCGGGGCGCAAGCTGTGGCACTCCAGCCCGGGCTCCTCGGGGCGCTGAGCCGTGCCCGTCATCGCTCACGTCGACATGGACGCCTTCTACGTCGCGGTCGAACTGCGCCGCCGCCCCGAGCTGCGCGGTCGCCCCGTGTGGGTCGGCGGCGCGAACCGCGGCGTGGTGCTGTCGGCGTCCTATGAGGCGCGGGCGTTCGGGGTCGAGGGCGGCATGTCCTCGACGCGGGCGCGGCGGCTGTGCCCCGACGCGGTGGCGATCCAGCCCGACTACGACGCCTACGAGGCGGCCTCGGAGGGCGTGTTCGCGATCTTCTCCACCATCACCCCGCAGGTGGAGAAGGTCTCCCTCGACGAGGGCTTCCTCGACATCACCGGCACGCGGCGGCTGCTGGGGGAGCCCGAGCAGGTCGGGGAGCTGATCCGGGCGCTGGTCGCCGACGAGCAGGGCATCCCGTGCTCGGTCGGCGTCGCGCCCACCAAGCTGATCGCGAAGATGTCGTCCAACCGCGCCAAACCCAACGGGCTGTTCCGGGTGCTGCCCGGCGACGTGATCGCCTTCCTGCATCCGCTGCCGGTGGAGAAGGTGTGGGGCATCGGGCCGGCGACCACCGGCGCGCTGAACAAGCTGGGGCTCTACACCGTCGGCGACGTCGCGCACACTCCGAAGTCGACGCTGCAGCGGGCGTTCGGGGCGCGGGCCGGCGGCGAGTTGTGGGAGTTCTCCTGGGGCATCGACGGCCGGCGCGTCGTCGCCACCGAGGCGTCCGAGCGGAGCGTGGGCAGCCAGGAGACGTTCGGCAAGGACACCGACGACCTGGGGCTGGTCACCACCGAACTGCTGCGGATCAGCGCGCGGGTCGCGTCCCGGATGCGGCAGGCGCGGGTGGTGGGCCGCACCGTCACGCTCAGCCTGCGGTTCGCCGACTTCCGGACGGTGCAGAAGTCCCTGACGCTGCCGTACCCGACCGACGTCACCTCCGAGATCCACGCCGCCGCCTGCCGGCTGCTGGCGGCGTACCGGCTGGAGCGGCCGCGGTTGCGGCGCGTCGGCGTCCGGGTGGAGAAGGTGCTGGACGTCGACCAGGTCGCCACGCAACCCGCCCTGGACGAGCCGGAGCACGGCTGGCGGGAGGCCGAGCGGGCCGCCGATGCGGCCATCGCGCGGTTCGGCCCGGACGCGGTGTCGCGTGCGACCTTGACCCGGCGCCGGGGTCAGGGCTGATCACGGTTCCGTTTGGCACTTTCGCCGCTTACACTTGGGGCCACAACCGGGGTAGCCCCACCGACGAAGGGAGGCGCGATGGCACTGTCCGAGCACGAGCAGCGACTGCTCGACCAGCTGGGAGCGGCCCTTGCAGCCGAGGATCCCAAGCTCGCCAATACGTTGCGGGGGAATCGAGCGCGTACCCTTCATCGCCGCCGAGCCGCCCTCGCGGGCCTCGGCTTCGTCGTCGGCGTGGTGGCCCTGCTGGCCGGCATGCAGTTCGGCTGGGTCATCAGCGTCGTCGGGTTCGTCGTGATGCTCGCCTCGACCGTCCTGGCGATCAGCGCCTGGCAGCACGTCGAGCGCGGCACCCAGGAGCAGGCCGGGACCCCGCACCGGGCGCCCACCGAACGCGACACCTGGCGTCACCGCCCGAGGACCGGCTCTGACCGACCGCCCCGCCGGCACCTGATCTCCGACCGCCCCCGTGGGGGCGGTCGCGCCGTCTCCGGACCCGATTCCGCCCCGCGTGCGTGGGGCCGGAACCGAGGCTTGACCGCGGGCGAGTTTCCCGGCGCGGTATCCCCGCGCCCGTTCCGGCTGTGGTCAGGCGACGCGGCGCGGGCGGGCGTCCTTGCGGGCCTCCGCGGCCGTCGTCAGGGCGGCGACCACCGTGGTCACCTCGTCGCGCCAGCCGCCGGGCAGGTCGTAGGTCTCCGACCGATCGAACAGCGCCCGCTCCGCCGCCGCGGCCAGCCGCCGCAGCGCCGCCAGGGCCTCCTCGTCGTCGCCGAACCGGGACGCGAGCCGCTCCGCCGCGAACCGCGGCGAGCCGTCGGGCCAGGGCAGCCTCAGGTCGGCGGCCGAGTCCCTCACCTCGTCCCACGCCGCCACGGTGTCGGCGCGCGCGTCGCCGGTGCCGGCCAGGCGCCGTTCGCGGCGCCGCGTGCGCCGCCAACCGGGCAGCAGCCGCGCCACCACGACGCCGCCCGCGACCACGACGGCAGCGGCCAGCAGCCAGGGCAGCAGGCCCAACAGCGAGGCCTCCTCGCCGGCGCCCTGCTCCTCGGGCTGCGGCTCCTCGCTGGGCTGCTCCTCCGGGGTGGGCTCGGCCGACGCGGTGACCTGCTCGGTGGGCTGCGCGGTCGAGGTCGGCGCGGAGGTCGGGTCGGTGCCGGCGGCGTCGCCGCGGGACGGCGTCGGCTCGAAGGCCACCCAACCCTGACCGTCCAGCCAGATCTCCGGCCAGGTGTGCATGTCGCGGGCGGTGACCTCCCACGCGTCGCCGACCCGCGTCCCGGGCACGAACCCGACCGCCATCCGCGCCGGGATGCCGAGCGTGCGGGCCATCAGCGTCATCGCGCCGGCGAACTGCTCGCAGTAACCGCGGTGCGACCGGAACAGGAAGTCCTCGATCGTGGCGATCCCGTCGCCCACGCCGACCGCCGGCGCGGTGGAGTAGGTGAAGCGGTCCGAGCGCAGGTAGGCCTCGAGCGCCTGCGCCTTGGCGCCGGCGGTGCCCCGCCCCTCGGTGACCTGCTCGGCCAGCGTGCGGATGCTCGGCGGCACGCCCGCGGAGTTCGTGTTGAGCTCACGCCGCGGGGCGTCGTTGGCGGACGCCCCCGCGATGGCCCCGGCCGACGGTGAGACGTCCAGGCTCGTCACCGTGTACGAGATCCCCTCGGTGGCCGCGGCACGGTTCGTCCGGTTGAGCGCCATGACGTCGAGGGTGTCCAGCGCGAAGCCCCAGTCGCCGGGGGCGTCGATCCGTTCGGGGGCGTACGGCACCGGCAGCCACTCGCTGCGGAACGCGCCGACCGCCACCTGGGTGGTGCGCCGCTCGCCGCTCGGTCCGCCCGGGACGGCGGGGAAGCGTCCCGAGCCGACGCGGACGTCGGCCAGCGCGAAGCCCTCGCGGGAGAACGCGGGCAGGGTGGCGAGCTTCAGGTAGGCGCCGTCGGGCGCGTCGGTGCGGTAGGACAGGATGACGTCGTCGGTGCCCTCGACCAGGTTGCGCTTGAGGTCGAGGCTCGGGTCGTTCATCTGCAGCGGCTCCTGCGAGCGCCGCGGCTCGAGCTGCGGGAACGCCTGCGCGACGGCGAAGGTCAGCGCGACCGCGACGATGCCGATCCCCACGGTCGTCAGCAGGGCGGCGGCGCGGGTCGCGAACTCGCCGCGCGGCAGGGCCGAGCCCGCCCACAGCACCGCCACGACCGAGGCCGCCAGCAGCAGGAACTCGGTGAACAGCATCGGCGTGACGAGGATCACCGAGGGCACGAGGTAGAGGCAGATCAGCGGCAGGACGCCGAGCGCGGGCTGACGGCGCGGCACCGCCAGGCCGTACGCCAGCAGGGCCAGCAGCGCCGCCGACGTCGCCACGATGAGCGTGACGCCCGGGTTGGCGGCCACGGGGGCGCTGGCGGACTGGATGAAGACCCAGCCGTGGGTGAGCGCGCCCGGCAGGTCGGCCAGCACGTCGGCCCCGAACGAGAACGCGAGCGTCGCGGCGACCCCGACGGCACCCACCACGATCTGGATCGGCACCCGCGGGACGGGCCCGAGCCGCTCGGTGAGCGCGCCGGCCAGCAGGACCGCGGCGGCGGCCAGGAACGAGCCGAGCAGCCCCCCGGTGTCGCGGGTCAGCTGCGTCCAGGGCCACAGCAGCAGCCCGAACGAAACGATGAGCGCCAGGGTGACGCGCCACGTGTACCTCATCGGACGCCCCCCTGGTCGGCCCAGGCGACGGCCAGCGCCTCGGCGGTGCCGGGCAGCGGCCGGACGGACCAGCCGTGGTCGGCGAGGATCGCGGCGCCCGTGTCCCAGGCGCCGCGCTGGTCGTCGGTGGGCGCAAGGACGAGGGCCATCCGGTTCTCCCGGGCGCCGGCCGCCGCCGCCAGCGACTCGGCCACGCTCCGGTCCAACTCGCCGAGCAGGGCGACGATCAGGTGCTCCCCGCCGCTGCGGGACAGCGCGGCGGTGGCCTCCAGGAGGTCGGGGGCGCCGGTGAGGCCCACGTCGACCAGCGGGTCGAGCCAGCGGTCCTCGCCGTCGGGGCGGTCGGCGTCCACGTGGGTGGGCGAACCCTCGGCGTCCACCAGGGTGACGGCGTAGCCGTCGCGGACCAGCCGGACCCCGATCGACGCGGCGGCCGACACCAGCGCCTCGAAGCTGGGGCTGACCGGCCCCGTCGGGGGATGGACGCCCGCGCGGGAGTCGAGGATCACCCAGGCGGTCGGGTCCCAGGCGGCCTCCTCGCGGCGCACCATCAGGCTGCCGGTGCGCGCCGTGGAGGGCCAGTGGATGCGGCGGACGTCGTCGCGCGCCTGGTACTCGCGCACCATGACGTCGTCGGGGCCGGAGATCGCCGTCTGCGGGATCGGGGTCTCACCGGTCGCGCCGTAGGACTGCGCGACCCGCCCGGGCAGCCACGTGAGCCACGGCCGGACGACGACCGTGGTGGCCGCGCTGCTGCGCACCGTGTGGACCCACAGCCCCAGGAAGTCGGCGAACCGGTAGGCGAACCCGGTCAGCCGGAACCGGCCGCGCCGCCGCGGGTGCAGCGGGTAGCCGGCTTCGGTGACCTCGCCGACCCGGGAGGCCGCGAGCCGGAACGGCACGCCCCGCCCCAGTTCGGGATCGGGCACGTCCTCGGCGAACACCGAGGTGAGCGGGCTCGGCCGGACCGTCGTGACGTGGACCAGCACCTCCAGCGGCTCGCCCACCTCCGCGATCGGCGGCGTGAGCCGGCGCTGGACCCGGAACCGCGGCGGGCGCACCAGCACCGAGACGAGCGCCACGAGCGGAAGCAGGAGCAGGAACAGTCCCGGCCACACGAGGTCCTGGTTCCCGAGGCCGAACGCGACCACGAGCAGGAGGACGCCGACCACCCACAGGGTGACGGTGCGCCCGGTGGGACGGGGGAGCGAACGCATCGGGATCAGGTGCGCCGCGGCGCGGGGACGTCGGCGACCAGTTCGGCCACGACGTCGGCGGCGGTGGCCTGCGTGGTCTGGGCGCGGTGGCTCAGCAGGACGCGGTGCGCGAGCACCGGGGCGGCCAGTTCGGAGGCGTCCTCGGGGATGACGTAGCCGCGCCCGGCGATGGCGGCGCGCGCCTTCGCGGCGCGCAGCAGGTGCAGGCTGGCGCGCGGCGATGCGCCGAGCCGGAGCAGATCGGAGGAGCGCGTGGTGGACACCAGGGACACCACGTAGTCCTTCAGCGCGGGGTGGACGTACACCTCGCTGACCCGCTGCCGCGCCCCAGGACGCCGGCGGCGTCGGTCACGGGGCGCAGGGCCGAGAGCGGGCTGCTGGAGGCGTGGTGCTCCAGCATGTCGACCTCGGCGGAGCGGGTCGGGTAGCCCATGGAGATGGCCGCCATGAAGCGGTCGCGCTGCGCCTCGGGCAGCGGGTAGGTGCCCTGCATCTCGATCGGGTTCTGCGTCGCGAACACCATGAAGGGCTCGGGCAGCGCGTGGGTGGTGCCGTCGACGGAGACCTGGTGCTCCTCCATGGCCTCCAGGAGGGCGGACTGGGTCTTGGGGGACGCGCGGTTGATCTCGTCGCCGATCACGATGTTGGCGAAGACGCCGCCCGGCTTGAACTCGAAGGCACGGGTCTGCGGGTTGAACACCGAGACGCCGGTGATGTCGCTGGGCAGCAGGTCGGCGGTGAACTGGATGCGCCGCACGCTGGACTCCAGCGACCGGGCCAGCGTGCGGGCCAGCATGGTCTTGCCGACGCCGGGCACGTCCTCGATCAGGATGTGGCCGCCGGCGAAGAGGACGACCAGCGCCATGTCGATGGCCTGGGGTTTGCCCTCGATGACGCCGCCGATGGCGGTGCGGAGGCGATCGGCCAGTGCGGCGACCTCGGTGACATCGGCGGATGTGGTGTTCGGCACGGCAGAAACCCTACCGGCACGCTCCAACGCCGGCGGGGGCCGGGTCCCGACGCCACCCGGGTGGGTCAGACGCCGAGGGCGCGGCGGTGCACCTCCTGCATGAGCGGCACGACGTCGACCGACATCAGCCGCAGGTCGGCGGGGACCTCGACGGTACGGATCTTGCCGTCGCTCTCCACCTTCACCGACGCGAGGTCGGGGCCGGCCTTCTGATGGATGACGCCGTAGCCGCGCACCGATGTCCACGGGTGCTCGGGCTTGCCGTCCACCGCGAAGCCCGTGCGCGTGAGCACGAGGCGATCCCGCAGCCGGGTGAACCGCACCCCGAGCGCGATCAGGTTGCCGACGAAGAAGGCCAGGATCGCCCCCCAGACGACGGCCGTGACCACGGTGGTGGTCGTGGCCCCGGCTCCTGCGCGCGGGGAGCGCCTGGCTGAACAGCCAGCCGAACATGGCGGCGAAGATCAGGCAGACGACCACCGAGACCATGCTCTTGACGCTGGCACGGTCGATCCCGACGCGGCCGGTCTGCTCGTACTGGGCGAGGGCGGATTCCTTGGTGGGCATGCTCGACACTAGCCCGGGCCCCGGGCGCGCCGCCCGGCGACGCCCGCTCCGCAAGACGCTGTTTCCGCGCGCCGGAGCCGGGCGGCCCGCCTGCGGGTCCTGAGACGTGTCGGCGTCCCGTTCCGCTCCACTTCACTCCCCGCAACGACGCCGCGGCGCGGGCTCGCGGCCCTGGGCCGCCGTGGCGGCGCGGTGCGCCCGGCGCCGGGCGCCCGCGGGTGAGCCGCCCCGATCCCGTCGGAATCGGTCTTGACAAGGCCGTTCGCGCCTCGCCCCTGGGGGCCATTGATTCGAGTGGTGGATTGTGGGGTAATGTGGAGGGTAGTGGAGGAAATCGGCGGCCAGAGGGGAGGGGTGCTGCATGTTCTTGGGCACGCACTTCCCCAAGGTGGACGAGAAGGGTCGGTTCTTCCTCCCGGCGAAGTTCCGGGACGAGCTCGGGGCGGGGCTGATCATCGCCAAGGGGCAGGAACGCTGCTTGACGATCTATGCCCCCGACGAGTTCCAACGGCAGGCGCAGGCGGCCATGAGCGGCCCTTCGACCCTGAAGGGCATCCGTGACTTCCAGCGCATGTTCGCCGCCGGCGCCTCCGAGGAGACGCCGGACAAGCAGGGACGCGTGACCATCCCGCCGGTTCTCCGGAACTACGCGGGGCTGGACAAGGAGATCGCCGTCATCGGCGCCTTCAACCGCGTCGAGGTCTGGGACCTCGAGGCATGGGAGGCGTACTCGGCCAGGCAGGACGAGGCCTACGCCGAGATGGACGAGGAGATCTTCCCCGGTGGGGAGACCCGCTGATGCGAAACCGCCCGCGCGGTGAGGCTTCGGTCCGACCGACGCCCTGACGCCACTTCCCCGGTGTCAGGTCGTCGGTACGGACCGGAACCCGACCGCACGGACCACACGAAGGAGGACCCCATGGTGCAGCCGCCCGCGACGGGACACGTTCCCGTCATGCTGGGGCGCACCATCGAACTCCTCGCGCCCGCCCTCGCCGACGGGGGCACCTACGTCGACTGCACCCTCGGCCTGGGCGGCCACGCCGAGGCGGTCCTGACCGCCTGCCCGAACGCCCGTCTGGTCGGCATCGACCGCGACCCGGACGCGCTGGCGATCGCGGGGGAGCGGCTGGCCCCCTTCGGCGACCGGGTCGCGCTGTACGAGGCCGTCTACGACGAGATCGCCGACGTGCTCGCCGAGGACGGGATGCCGCGGGTGCAGGCGATCCTGGCCGATCTGGGTCTGTCCTCGATGCAGATCGATCGCCGCGAGCGCGGCTTCGCCTACTCCGTCGACGCCCCCCTCGACATGCGGATGGGCCAGGGCCACGGGCTGAGCGCCGCCGACGTCGTCAACACCTACCCGGTCGCCGACCTGACCCGCATCCTGCGCGTCTACGGCGAGGAGCGCTTCGCCGACCGCGTGGCGCGCCGCATCGTCGCCGAGCGGGAGGTCGAGCCCTTCACCACCTCGGCTCGGCTGGTCGCGACCATCGACGCCGCGATCCCCGCCGCGACCAAGGCGACCGGCGGCCATCCCGCCAAGCGCACGTTCCAGGCGCTGCGGATCGAGGTCAACGGCGAACTGGTCGCGCTGGAGGGCCTGCTGCCCGCGGCCCTGGACGCCCTCGCGCCCGGCGGCCGGTTCGCGGTGCTGGCCTACCACTCGCTGGAGGACCGGCTCGTCAAGCGCTCCTTCGCCGCGGCGACCACCGACACCGCCCCGCGCGGGCTGCCGGTGGTGCCGCCGGAGCACCGGGCGCGCTTCATCAACCTGACGCGGGGGGCCGAGAAGCCCACCGGTGGCGAGGCGCAGGACAACCCGCGCGCGGCGTCCGCCCGCCTGCGCGCCGTGGAACGACGGGAGGTGCGGCCATGACGGCCTGGGAGGCGATCAAGCAGGCCCCGCGGAAGCTCGGCCAGGCCGCGACCCGCCCGAACCTGGTGGGGATCTCCAGCCCGCCGCAGCGCATGTCGGCGCTCATGTTCGGCGTGGTCATGGTGGCCGTGCTCGTCGCGGGGCTCGTGGGCGCGCTGGTGCTGAGCACCGCGCTGCAGACCCGCGAGTTCGAGCTCCGCGACGCCCAGCGCACCGCCGGCGAGTTGGGCTACCAGGTCTCGGACCTGGAGTCGCAGGTGAACCGCGCCAAGGCTCCCCAGCAGCTCGGACGCCGCGCCACCGAACTCGGGATGGTGCCCAACCCGCACGCCGTGTTCATCGACCTGGGCACCGGCGAGATCAAGGGCACCCCCACCGCCGCCAACGGCAACGAGATCCCCAGCCTGCGCATCCTTCCGCCCCCGCCGCCGTCGGTCGCGCCGACGCCCGGCGCGGAGGCCCAGCAGGAGGGCACGCCCACCGCCGAGGGGCAGGCAGGCGCCGAACCGGACGCCGCCACCCCCGCCGACCCGACCGCCCCGCCCACCGCGACGCCCTCGACCTCCGCGACACCCTCGGCCACCGCGACGCCGTCGGGCGCAGCCACCCCCTCGCCCGGAACCGGCGGCGCCACGCCGCCCCCCGCCACCGGCGTCCGCCCGACCCCCACGGGAGCGCAGGGATGAGCCGCGACGAGCCCACCCGTCGCCCCCGCGGGGACGCCTCGGGCCGCGGGTCCTCGTCCGGACGCCGGCCCGAGCAGGGCGGTAAGCAGGCGTCCTCGTCCCGCAGCGGCCAGGCGGCCACCGGCCGCGGACGGCAGGGGACCGGGCGCGAGCGCCCGGCCGGCGCGGGCCGCGGCGAGCAGCCGACGGCGCGCTCGGGGGCCCGGCAGGCGCCCCGCTCCGCCGCGTCGCGTCCGGGAACCTCCCGGGCCGCCACGTCCCGGACGGCCGCCGGCCGCCCATCGACCCGGCGCCCGGGAGGGCGACGCCCGGGCCGCAAGCCGGCGTCCACGACCTTCCGGCTGCGCATCCTCATCATGCTGATCGCCGTCGTCTTCTCGTTCGTCGGGGCGCGCGCGGTCCAGATCCAGGTCTTCAACGGCAAGGAGACGGCCGCGCAGGCCGCGACGAAGATGACGGTCGCGCGCGATGTCCCCGCGGTGCGCGGCACCATCACCGGCCGCGACGGCCAGGTGATGGCGCTGACCGAGTCCACCGTCAACGTGATCGCCGACCCCAAGGCCATCTCGACCAACGGCCGCGAGGCCGAGGCCATGAGCGCCAAGGACCGCGAACGGGCCGCCGTGCTGCCCGCCGAGATGGCCGCGATCATCGCGCCGCGGCTCGGCCTGGACGCCGCGGAGGTCGAGGCCAAGCTGCGCCGGTCGGACTCGCGCTACCAGGTGCTGGCCAAGCAGGTGCCCTCCAGCACGTGGGTCGACCTCAGCGCGTCGCTGTCCAAGTACCCCGGGATCACCCGGGAGTCCAACCCGCGCCGGATCTACCCGATGGGCACGGTCGGCAGCAACGTCGTCGGTTTCATGAGCGAGGGCAAGGGCGTGGCCGGGCTCGAGCGCAGCCAGGACCCGTCGCTGACCGGCACGCCCGGTCGGGAGATCTTCGAGACCTCTCCCATGGGCAAGATCCCGCTGGGCAACCAGGTGCTCACCCCGGCCGTCGACGGCACCGACCTGCAGCTCACCCTGGATCCGGACATGCAGATGATGGTCGAGCAGCGGCTGGCCGCCCGCGTGCAGGAGGTCAGCGGCAACTGGGGCGTCGCCATCGTGATGGACGTCGAGACCGGCGAACTGCTCAGCCTGGCGAACTACCCCAGCTTCGACCCCAACGACCCGGGCAAGGCCAAGCCGGGCGACACCGGGAACCGGGCCGTCAACGCCGTGTACGAGCCCGGCTCGGTGCAGAAGGTGCTCACGCTGGCCTCGCTGCTGGACGCCGGCCTCACCACCCCCGACACCGAGTACCGCATCGACGGCACCATCGACGTCGGGACGCACACCGTCAACGACTCGTTCCGGCACGGCCCGATCGACATCACCACCCGCGGCATCCTCGTGCGCTCCTCCAACGTGGGCGCGATCACGGCCGCCCGCGACATGGACTCCGACACGCTGCGCGACTACATGCTCAAGTTCGGGCTCGGCACCAAGACGAACCTCGGCCTGCCCGGCGAGCTGGGCGGCACCGTGCCCGGCGCGAACATGCCCCAGTTCCAGGCCGACTCGATGGCGTTCGGCTACGGCGTCTCCGTCAGCGCGGTCCAGATGGCGGCCGCGGTCGCCGCCGTCGCCAACGGGGCGTCTACACCGAGCCGACGATCGTCCGCGCCACCGGCACCGACGGCGCCCTGACGCCGGCCGCGAAGCCGGAGTCGCACCGCGTCGTGTCGGAGGAGGCGGCCAAGCAGGTCGTGGACATGATGCAGCAGCGCACCCTGTACAACGACGCGCAGATCGGCATCCCCGGCTACAACTCCGGCGCGAAGACCGGGTCGGCACGGTTGGCGTCCACCACGGGCGGCTACTCGGGCCAGGTCGCGTCGATCGTCGGCGTCGCGCCCGTCGAGGACCCGCAGATCCTCGTGTACGTGCTCGTGGCGCGTCCCGACACCGAGGGCGCCGGCCTGGGCATGGCGGGCCCGGTGTACCGCGACATCATGTCCGTGGCGCTTCCGCGTTATGGCGTGACGCCCAGTGATGAGATCGTGAAGACGCAACTGCCCCTGATCAAGGAGGAGGAGAAGCGTCGATGACCGACGACCCACGGCCGTCCGCGGTCGACGGCCTGCCCCTGGCATCCCTGGTGCCGGGGGCGTCCGGCGTCCTCACCGGTGTGACGCTCGACTCGCGCCGCGTGCGCCCCGGTGACCTCTACGTCGGACTGCCCGGCGCCAGCACGCACGGGGCCAGGTTCGCCGACGCGGCGGCCGCCGCCGGGGCGCTTGCGGTGCTGACGGACGCCGAGGGCGCGTCGCTGGCCGCCGGGTCCGGCCTGCCGGTCGCCGTGGTCGAGGACCCGCGGGTCGCCATGGCCGACGTGGCCGCCACCGTGTACGGGCGCCCCGGCGACCGCGTGGAACTGTTCGGCGTCACGGGGACCAACGGCAAGACGTCGACGGTCTTCCTCCTGGACGCCGCCCTCACCGCGCTGGGACGCACCGTCGCGACGATCGGCACCATCGGCTACCGCCTCGCGGGGGCGCCGGTGGAGTCCTCGCGCAGCACCATCACCACGCCCGAGTCCCCGGACCTCCAGGCGTTGCTCGGCGTCCTGGTCGAGGGCGGCGCCGACACCGTCGCGATGGAGGTGAGCAGCCACGCGCTGGCGCTGCACCGGGCCGACGGCATGGTCTTCGACGCCGCCGCCTTCACGATGCTGGGCCAGGACCACCTCGAGTTCCACCACACGATGGAGGAGTACTTCTCCGCCAAGGCGAAGCTGTTCACCGGCGGCCGGACGCGCGCCGCGGTCGTCAACACCGCCGACGACTGGGGGCGCCGGCTCGCCGCCATGGTGGCGGCCGAGGGGGCCGCGACGCTGGTCACCACCCTCGGCGAGGACGCCGACTACCGCGTCCGGTGGGCCGAGCCGCTGCCCGCGGGCGGCTCGCGCGTCCTGCTCGACCACCCCGGCGGCGAGGTCGAGTTCACCCTGTCGATGCTGGGGGAGTTCAACGTCGCCAACGCCGTCACCGCGCTCGCCCTGATCGGCGCGACCGGGGGCGACGTCCGGGCCGCCGCGCGCGGCCTCGCGGACGCGCACGTCCCCGGACGCATGCAGCGCGTCGACCTGGGGGAGGGGCGCCCGCACGTCGTGGTCGACTTCGCCCACACGCCGCAGGCCGTCGCCGCCGCGCTCAACGCCCTGCCCGCCACCGGACGCCGGATCGCCGTGCTCGGGGCGGGCGGCGACCGGGACCCGAGCAAGCGGGGCCCGATGGGCCGCGCCGCCGCCCGCGGAGCCGACGTCGTCATCGTCACCGACGACAACCCGCGCAGCGAGGTGCCCGGCACCATCCGCGCGTCGGTGCTCGAGGGCGCGCGGGGCCGGGGCGCCGAGGTCGTCGACGGCGGCGACCGTCGCTCGGCCATCGCGCGCGCCCTGGCGATGGCCGGGCCGGACGACTGGGTCGCGGTGCTGGGCAAGGGACACGAGACGGGCCAGGACGTCGGGGGGACCGTCAGCCCGTTCGACGACGTCGCGGTGGTCCGCGAACTGGGAGGACAGTGAGATGGAACCGGTGAGCCTGCAGCAGGTGGCGGCCGCCACGTCCGGACGCCTCGCGCGCGCAGCCGACCCGGCGGCGCCCGTCGGCCCGGACGTCGTCACGGACTCGCGCGCCGTCACCCCCGGTGCGCTGTTCGTCGCGTTCCTCGGGGAGCGGGTCGACGGCCATGACTACCTCGATGCCGCGGCGTCCGCGGGCGCCGTGGCCGCGCTCGTCGACCGCGAGGTGGACGCCGATCTGCCGCAGGTGGTCGTGCCCGACACCGTCGCCGCGCTGGCGCTGCTGGCCCGCGACGTCGTCACCCGCGCCGAGGCCGACGGCCTGGTCGTCGTGGGGATCACGGGGTCCTCGGGCAAGACCTCGACCAAGGACCTGCTCGCCCAGGTGCTCGCCGACGCCGCGCCGACCATCGCGCCGCCGGGGTCGTTCAACAACGAGATCGGCGCGCCGCTGACCGCGTGCCGCGTCGGCGCGGACACCCGCTTCCTCGTCAGCGAGATGGGCGCCCGCGGCCCCGGCCACATCCGGGCGCTCGCCGAGGTGATGCGCCCGGGCATCGGCGCCGTCCTCAACGTGGGGCACGCCCACCTGGGCGAGTTCGGCTCGGTCGAGGGCATCGCCCTGGCCAAGGGCGAACTCGTCGAGGCGCTCGCGCCGGAGGGCTGGGCGGTGCTCAACGCCGACGACCCGCGCGTCATCGCGATGGCGCTGCGCACCGGTGCGAGGCTCGCCGCCTTCTCCAGCCACGCCGATCCGGTCGCCACCGACGCCGCGTTGCGCGTGTGGGCCGCCGACGTCCGGCCCGACGACCTGCAGCGGTTCTCCTTCACGCTCCACGCGGCGGGCGCCGTGACGGGGTCGGCGCCGGTCAGCCTGCGCGTCCTGGGCGTGCACCAGGTGGACAACGCCCTGGCCGCCGCCGCCATCGCGCTGGCGGCCGGCCTCCCGTTGGAGGGATCGCGGCCTCGCTGTCGGCCGCGACGCCGCTGTCGCGCTGGCGGATGGAACTCGTCGAGCGCGCGGACGGCCTGGCGATCCTCAACGACGCCTACAACGCCAACCCCGACTCGATGCACGCCGCGCTCGACACCCTGGCCGGCCTGCGCCGCGAGGGCGGGCGCCTGCTGGCCGGCCTGGGCGACATGCTCGAACTCGGCGAGGGCGCCGAGGAGCAGCACCGGCTGGTCGGGGAGCACGCGGCCCGCCTCGGGATCGAGGTCGTCGCGGTGGGCGAGTTCGGCCCCGCGATGGCCGCGGCGGCCACCGCGGCCGGGGCCGGGGCGAGTATGTTGCTGACGTGGCTGATCTCACCGAACGCCTCCGGGGGCGGCCGGGCACCGGGACACGGTGCTGGTCAAGGCGTCCCGCGGGCTGGCGCTGGAACGGGTCGCCGAGGCGCTCGCCGCCACGACTGACGAAGGAGCCCTCCCGTGAGGATGATTCTGCTGGCCGGCGCGCTCGGCCTGATCGGGACCCTGGTGGGGACGCGCCTGGCCATTCACGTGCTCGTGCTGAAGGGGTACGGGCAGTACGTGCGCGACGACGGCCCCAAGGAGCACCTCAAGAAGGCCGGGACCCCGACGATGGGCGGCATCGCCATCATCATCTCGGTGCTGCTGGCCTACGCCCTGGCCCACCTGATCACCTGGACGCCGCCCACGGCGTCCGGGTTGCTGCTGCTCGGGTTGTTCACCAGCCTGGGCTTCGTCGGCTTCCTCGACGACTGGATCAAGATCTCCCGCGCCCGCAGCCTGGGCCTGAACAGCCGCGCCAAGCTGATCCTGCAGACGCTGTTCGCCGTGCTGTTCGCGATCGGGTGCTTCCTGTTCCCGAACTCCCGCGGCGTGACGCCCGCGAGCCAGTACGTCTCGTTCCTGCGCGACATCCAGTGGCTGCACCTGCCGGTCGCGATCGCCGTGCTGTGGATCGTCTTCATCATCGCCGCGCTGTCCAACGGCGTGAACCTCTCCGACGGACTCGACGGGCTGGCGACCGGCCTGACCACGATGGTCTTCGCCGCGTACGCGGTGGTGAACCTGTGGCAGAGCAGCCAGAGCTGCGCCTCGCTGTCGACCGCCGGGCCGCAGTGCTACGAGGTGCGCGACCCCGTCGACCTGGCCGCGGTGTCGCTGGCGCTGGCGGGCGCCTGCTTCGGCTTCCTGTGGTGGAACGCGTCCCCGGCCAAGATCTTCATGGGCGACTCCGGGTCGCTCGCCCTGGGCGGCGCCGTCGCCGGCCTGGCGATCCTGACGCGCACCGAGCTCCTGGTCGTCGTGCTGGGCGGCATGTTCGTCCTCATCACGCTGTCGGTCGTCCTTCAGGTCGGCTACTTCAAGCTCAGCGGCGGCAAACGGCTGTTCAAGATGGCGCCGCTGCACCACCACTTCGAAATGGTGGGGTGGGCCGAGCAGACGGTCGTCGTCCGGTTCTGGATCATCTGCGGCATCTTCATCGCCGCCGGCATGGGGTTGTTCTACGCGGAATGGGTGGTGGCGCAGTGACCGTCAAGGACTGGATCGCCGGCGCCGACCGGCTCTCGCCCTGGGCCGAGGCGACGGTCGTCGTGGCGGGGTTCGGCGCCTCCGGGTTCGCCGCGGCCGACGGCCTCATGGCGCTCGGCGCCGGCACCATCATCGTCCTCGATGAGTCCGACAGCCCCGGTCACCGCGAGAAGGCCGACCTGCTGCGCCGCCTCGACGTCGACGTCCGGCTGGGCGCCGGCTCGACCGCGGAACTCCCCGAGGGCGTCGACCTGGTCGTCACGTCGCCGGGCTGGGCGCCGACCGCGCCGCTGCTCGCGCAGGCCGCCGCGCGCGGCGTCCCGGTCTGGGGCGAGGTCGAACTGGCCTGGCGCATGATGCAGCCCGACCGGGTCGTGCCCTGGCTGGGCGTGACGGGCACCAACGGCAAGACCACCACCACGCTGATGCTCGCCTCGATCCTGAGCGCGGACGGCCTGCGCACCGACGCCGTCGGCAACGTGGGGCGCCCGATCATCGAGGCACTGCTCGACGACATCGACTACGACGTGCTGGCCGTGGAGCTCTCGAGCTTCCAGCTGCACTGGACCGACTCGCTGGCGCTGCACTCCGCGGCGGTGCTCAACCTGCACCCCGACCACCTGGAGTGGTACGCCGACGAGCCGGACCCGATGGCGGCCTACACCGCCGACAAGGCCAAGATCTACTCCCGCGTCACCCACGCCTGCGTCTACAACGTCGCCGAGCCCGCCACCGAGAAGATGGTCGAGGACGCCGAGGTGACCGAGGGCGCCCGCGCCATCGGCTTCCGGCTCGCGACCCCCGCCCCGTCGATGGTCGGCATCGTCGACGACATGCTCGTGGACCGCGCCTTCGTCGAGCAGCGCCGGGACTCGGCCATGCCGCTGGCGCAGATCGAGGACGTCCAGCCGCCCGCCCCGCACAACCTGGAGAACGCCCTGGCCGCCGCCGCGTTGGCGCGCAGCTTCGGCGTGAAGCCGCAGGCGGTCGCCGAGGGGCTGAAGGCGCTGCCGGTCGGCGAGCACCGGATCCAGACGGTGGGCGAGGTCGGCGGCGTCGCCTACGTGGACGACTCCAAGGCGACCAACCCGCACGCGGCGGCGTCCTCGATGCGGGCGTTCGACTCGATCGTGTGGGTCGCCGGCGGGCAGGCCAAGGGCACGTCGTTCGACACCCTCGTGCAGGACTACGGCGACAAGCTCCGCGGTGCGGTGCTGCTGGGCGTCGACCGCGGGGTGATCGCGGACGCGCTGGCCCGACACGCGCCGCAGGTGCCCGTGGTCGTCCTCGACAGCGGCGACACTGGGGTGATGGCACGAGCCGTCGCAGCGGCGGCCGACCTGGCCGAGCCGGGGGACACCGTCCTCCTGGCGCCGGGGTGCGCGAGCCGCGACATCTGGTCCGGTTACGACGCCCGGGGCCGGGACTTCGCCGCTGCGGTGGCCGAACTGGAACAACGCGACGCGTGAGGGGAGGACGGTTGTGGCGATCCTGACCCCGAGTCGCACCACCCGTCCGGCGAGCGCGGCGCCCGGTCGGAAGGACCGCGCCGAGCGGGGCCTGCGGGCCTCGGCGTCGCACTGGCTGGCGCATCCGCTGGCGGACGTGTTCCTGGTGACCGTGCCGACGCTGATCCTGATCGGGCTGGGCACGCTGATGGTCTGGTCGGCGTCGACGCCGTACGGCCAGCGCCAGTTCGACAACCCCTACTACTTCGTCTTGCGGCACGGGATGTTCCTGCTGCTGGCGCTCATCGCCGGGGCCGTGACCGCCCGCATCCGGGTGCAGGCCTACGCCGGCGTGCTGTCGTGGGTCATCCTGTCCGGGACCGTCATCGCGCTCGCGCTCACCTTCACCCCGCTGGGGTACGGCGTGGGCGGCAACAAGAACTGGCTCAACTTCGGCGGCTCCAACACCATGCTGCGGCTGCAACCCGCGGAGTTCGCCAAGCTCGCCATCGTCGTGTGGGGCGCCGCCGTCCTGTCGACCAAGCGCAAGCTGCTGGGCAGCGTCAAGCACGTGCTCATGCCGTTCGTCGTCTTCTCGATGGGCCTGATCGGCCTGGTGGTGCTGCAGAAGGACCTCGGCACCGCGATCATCCTCGCGCTGCTCATGCTCGGCATGCTGTGGTGCGCCGGGGCCCCGCTGCGCGTGATCAGCCTGCTGGTCGCGTTGTTCGGCGCCGGAACCGCCGCGCTGGTTTATCTCGAGCCGAACCGCATGGCGCGCATCCTGGGGTTCCTGGACCCCACCGCCGATCCCACCGGCATCAACCACCAGCCCATCCGGGCGCTCTACGGGCTCGCCACCGGCGGCTGGCTCGGCGTCGGGCTGGGCGCGGGCCGGCAGAAGTGGGGCGCGCTGTCGGAGGCGCACACCGACTACATCCTCGCCGTCATCGGCGAGGAGCTCGGCCTGCTCGGCACGCTCATCGTCTTCGCGCTGTTCGTGGCGCTCGCCTGGGGCGGCTTCCGCATCGCCGTGCGCAGCTCGTCGTTCTTCGGACGCCTCGCGGCGTCCGGCATCACCCTGTGGCTCACCCTGCAGGCGCTGATCAACATCCTCGTGGTGCTCCAGTGGGCGCCGGTGCTGGGCGTCCCGCTACCCTTCGTGTCGTACGGCGGGTCGGCGATGCTGGCCAACGTGATGGCCATCGGGGTGCTGGTGGCCTGCGCCCGGGACGAGCCCGGAGCCATCGCCTGGCGGCGCAAGCGGGCCAAGCGGAAGGCGCCGAGCCGCCGCTTCTCGACGGTCCTGCCGGGCCGTCGCCCATCCTGACGGAGGAACACCGATGGTCTCGATCGTCCTCGCCGGCGGAGGCACCGCCGGCCACACGTCGCCCCTGATCGCGACGGCCGAACGGCTGCGCGAGCAGGAGCCCGACGTCCGCCTCACGGTGGTGGGGACGCCCAAGGGCATCGAGTCGCGCGTGATCCCGGCCGCCGGCCTCGACCTGTGGATGATCCCGCCCGTGCCGCTGCCGCGCCGGCCCACCCCCGCGCTGCTGCGCGTCCCGGGCCGGCTGATGGGGGCGGTGCGCCAGTCCATCGCCATCCTCGACGAGGTCGGCGCGGACGCCGTGGTGGGCTTCGGCGGCTACGTGTCGCTGCCCGTGTACCTCGCCGCCCTCGCGCGGCGCGTCCCGGTCGTCATCCACGAGCAGAACGCCGTGCCCGGGCTGGCGAACAAGATCGCGACCCGGTTCGCCTCGGTCGTCGCCGTGTCGTTCCCCGACACCCCGCTCAAGGGCGCCCGCTACGTCGGCCTGCCGCTGCGCGCGGCCATCTCCCGGCTGGACGCGGACGCGGCCCGGGCGCAGGCGCGCGCCGACCTCGGCTTCGAGGGCGAGCGGCCGCTGCTGCTGGTCTCCGGCGGCTCGCAGGGCGCGGTCGCCATCAACGACGCCACCCTGGCCGCCCGCGACGAACTGCTGGCCGCGGGCGTCGACGTCCTCCACGTGCTGGGGCCCCGGAACCTCACCGGCGACCACGTCGTCGTCACGGACCCCGACACGGGCGCGTCCTACCGGCCCGTCGGCTACGTGGACGCGATGGAGCAGGCCTACGCGGCCGCCGACCTGATGGTGGGCCGCTCCGGCGCCGGCACCGTGATGGAGACCGCCACCGTCGGGCTGCCCGTGGTGTTCGTGCCCCTGCCGCACGGCAACGGCGAGCAGGCGCGCAACGCGACCTTCCTCGTCGAGGGCGGCGCCGGGGTCGTGGTGCCCAACGCCGAGTTCGACGGCCCGCGCCTCGTCCACGAGGTGCTGCCGCTCCTCAACGACCCCGAGCGGCTCGCCGCCGTCCGGGGGCGGCTGGCGGGGCTGGTGCCCAAGGACGCGGCCGCCGACCTGGCGGCCATGGTCCTCGACGTGGCCCGGGGGAAGTGACATGCCACTCATCACGCCCGTCGCCCTCGAACCCCTGGACGCGCTGGGCCCGGTCCACTTCATCGCCCTCGGCGGCGCCGGCATGAGTGGGATCGCCGCCGCCTACGCCGACAGCGGCCTGACCGTCTCGGGCAGCGACCGCGACGACTCCGCGGCCCTGCGGCGGCTCGCCGACCGCGGCGTCACCACCTACGTGGGCCACGACCCCGCCCAGCTGGGCGACGCGCGGACGGTGGTCGTCTCCTCCGCGATCAAGCCCGACAACGTGGAACTCGCGGAGGCCCGGCGTCGCGGCCTGCGGGTGTGGCACCGGTCGGCCGCGCTGGCGGCCCTGATGCTCGGCCGGCGCGGCGTCGCCGTGGCCGGCACGCACGGCAAGACGACCACCACCGGCATGATCGCCACGATGCTGATCGGCACCGACGCCGACCCCGGCTACGTCATCGGTTCGCCGCTGGCCACCACGGGGGAGAGCGCCGCGCTGGGGGGCGGGCCGGCGTTCGTGGTCGAGGCCGACGAGTCGGACGGCTCGTTCCTGCAGTACCCCGCCGAGATCGTGGTGGTCACCAACATCGAGGCCGACCACCTCGACAACTGGGGGACCCGCGAGGCCTACGAGGACGGCTTCGTCCGGCTGGGCACGGCCCCGGGGGTCCGCACCGTCATCATGAACGCCGACGACCCGCGCTGCCTCGCGGTGGCCGACCGCGTCCGCGCCGCCGGCAAGGACGTCGTCCTGGTCGGCGAGTCCGAGGGCGCGGACGTGCGGCTGACGGCCGTCCGGCTCGGCCCGGGCGTCACCGAGGCGCAGCTCACCGCCGACGGCGACGCGGGGCTGCTGCGGCTGGCGGTGCCGGGCCGGTTCAACCTGGCGAACGCGGCGGCCGCGTACGCGGCCGGGCGCGCGCTGGGGCTGCCCGGCGCCGACCTGCGGGAGGCGCTGTCCGCCTTCACGGGCACGCACCGCCGCTTCGAGTTCCGCGGCGTGTGCGGGGGCGTGCGCGTCTACGACGACTACGCCCATCACCCCACCGAGGTCGCCGCGATCCTCGCCGCCGCCCGCTCGTCGGTGCCCGAGGGCGGCCGGCTGGTCGCGTGCTTCCAGCCGCACCTGTTCAGCCGGACCCGCGACTTCGCCGACGAGTTCGCCGAGGCGCTCAAGCCCGCCGACCTGGTCGTGCTCGCCGGCATCTACCCGGCTCGGGAGGACGCCGCGGACTTCCCCGGCGTGACCTCGACCGGACTGGGCGAACTGGCCGCCGGGCACGGGGTGGCCACGCGGGTGGTCGAGGACCTGGCCGAGGTCCCCGACGTGCTCGCGGCGCTCGTCGAGCCGGGCGACCTCGTCCTGACCATCGGCGCCGGCAGCGTGACGACGGTCGGCCCCGCCCTGCTCGCGCGCCTCGGGAGGGGTGCGTGACCGAACCGCTCGTCGACGTGACCGGAGCGCGCAAGCGACGCGCGCAGGCGAAGCGACTCCGCACGCTGAAGCGCGTCGCGCTCGCGGTGGGGGTGCTGGCGCTGATCGGCGCGCTGGCCTGGGTCGTGTGGGGCTCCCCGTGGCTGCTCGCCCGCCAGGTCGAGGTGCGCGGCACGTCGCTGCTGAGCGTGCAGCAGGTCACCGACGCCGCGCAGGTGCCCTTGGACACGCCGCTCGCCGCGGTGGACACCGCCGGCGTCGAGCAGCGGATCACCACGGCGCTGCCCGCCGCGGCTTCGGCCAGGGCGGGGCGCTCCTGGCCCGGGACCGTCGTCATCGACGTCACCGAGCGGACGCCGGCGCTCAGCATCCCGCTGGGCCGGGAATACCTGTGGGTCGCCGGGGACGGCGTGATCTTCCACCGCACGGCGACCCCGCCCGAGGGCGTCCTGCTCGTGAACGGCAGCGTGACCGACGAGGAGACCATCACCGCGCTGGCGAAGGTCGCCGCGGCGCTCCCGCCGGCGGTGCGCGAGCGCGCCGAGGGCATCATCGCCGCCTCCCGCGACTCGGTCGTCATCAACCTGACCGACGGGCGCCGCGTCGTGTGGGGGAGTTCAGACGACAGCGAACTCAAGGCCCGCGTGGTCGTCCCGCTGCTCAAGGTGAAGGCCCGCGAGTACGACGTGTCGGCGCCGACGCACCCCATCACCCGCTGACGCGCCCGCCGGCACGGGGGCACTTCCCCGACCGACGGACGGCGGGGCCCGGCGCTGCGGCGTCCTCCCGCGGGGGACAACCCTCGACCCTCGACCGAAGTCTCAACCCAAGGTTGAGAGGCGCGCCCGGGGGAACGTGGCACTGGGTCTGCGGGGCGAGCCTCGGATACCCTGAACGGCAGTCCCTCCCAGGTCGTTGTCTTCCCACGCCGGACGCCTGCGGTGCGAGGGGGCAACGAAGTTTCGACGACAGGATTGGGTACCGAACGTGGCGAGTGCATCCCAGAACTACCTGGCGATCATCAAGGTGGTCGGCGTCGGTGGCGGCGGCGTCAACGCCGTGAACCGGATGATCGAGGCCGGCCTGCGCGGCGTGGAGTTCATCGCGGTGAACACCGACGCCCAGGCGCTCCTCATGAGCGACGCCGACGTCAAGCTCGACATCGGGCGCGACCTGACGCGCGGGCTCGGCGCCGGCGCCGACCCCGACAAGGGTCGCCAGGCCGCCGAGGATCACGCGGAGGAGATCGAGGAGGTCCTGAAGGGGGCCGACATGGTCTTCGTCACCGCGGGCGAGGGCGGCGGCACCGGCACCGGCGGCGCGCCCGTCGTGGCCCGCATCGCGCGCTCGCTGGGCGCGCTGACCATCGGCGTCGTGACGCGGCCGTTCTCCTTCGAGGGCAAGCGCCGCTCCACCCAGGCCGAGAACGGCATCGCCGCGCTGCGCGAAGAGGTCGACACCCTCATCGTCATCCCCAACGACAAGCTGCTGGAGATGACCGACCACCACGTCGCGATCCTCGAGGCCTTCAAGCAGGCCGATCAGGTGCTGATGCAGGGCGTCTCGGGCATCACCGACCTCATCACCACGCCGGGTCTGATCAACCTCGACTTCGCGGACGTGAAGGCCGTCATGAGCAACGCCGGCTCCGCGCTGATGGGCATCGGCTCGGCCCGCGGCGAGGACCGCGCCCGCGCCGCCGCCGAGATGGCGGTGTCCAGCCCGCTGCTGGAGGCGTCCATCGACGGCGCCCACGGCATCCTGCTGGCGATCGCCGGCGGCTCCGACCTGGGCCTGTTCGAGGTGTCCGCCGCCGCCAACCTCATCGAGTCGGCCGCCCACGAGGACGCCAACATCATCTTCGGAACGGTCATCGACGACGCCCTGGGCGACGAGGTGCGCGTGACGGTGATCGCCGCCGGCTTCGACGGCGGCAGCCCGCCGCGGCGGCAGCCCGGCGTGACGCGGCAGCCCGACCTGGCCCGCCAGCGCCCGCCGCAGCCCGCGCCCTCGACCCCGTCGCCGGCGACGCCCGGGCTCCAGCAGCAGGCGCCCAGCCAGCCCCGGCCCGCGTCGCCCGCGCCGGACCCCTGGCAGCAGCCCGCTCCGGCCTCGCGCCCGGCTCCGCAGCCGTCGCCCGATGACGACGACGAACTCGACGTGCCGGACTTCCTGAAGTAGGCCCGTTGTTCTGGTTCCGCCGCGACCCCGACGCCCGCCTGGGCGTCGGGGTCGCGTTCACCTCCGCCGACCTGGACCTGGGCGACCTGCGCGATCGGGCGGCCCGCGACGCCGACCTGACGCGGCTGGGCGCTGCGCTCGGCGTCCCGGTCGGGATCGTGGCGCAGGTGCACGGCAACGCCGTGGTGCGCGCCGCCCACCCGCCGTCGCCCGGCGACGTCGCCCCGCTGGATCTGACGTGCGAACGGGCCGACGCGCTCTGGACGAGCGAGCCCGGGCTGGCCGTCGCGGTGCGCGTGGCCGACTGCGTGCCGGTGTGCCTGGCCGCCGAGGACGCCTCGGTCGTCGCGGCGGTGCACGCGGGGCGCCCGGGGCTGCTCAACGGCGTGCTCGGCCGGGCCGTCGCGGACCTGCGCGCGGTCACGGACGCGCCGCTGCGGGCCTGGATCGGCCCGCACGTGTGCGCGTCCTGCTACGAGGTGCCCGCCGCGATGGCGCGCGAGGCGTCCGCGGCGTTGGGGATCGCGCCCGCCACGACCTCGTGGGGGACGCCGACGCTCGACCTCACCGCGGCGGCGGTGCGCCAGCTCGAGGCCGCCGGGGTGGCCACGGAGTTCGTCGGCGGCTGCACCCGGGAGGAGCCGCGGCTGCACTCGTACCGCCGCGACGGCGCGGACGCGGGCCGGCTCGTCGGCGCGATCTGGATCGCGGAGCGCTGATCGCCCCGGCGCGCGGCGTGGCACGCGGGGCCGCACCGAGGCGCGCTAGTGTGTTGGCGACCCTGGAACGGAGGAACCCCATGGCTGATGGTTTGAAGAAGGCTGCCGTGTGGCTTGGGCTGATGTCCGACACGCCCTACCCCGACGACGAGCGTGACGACGAGCTCACCGAGGCCGTTCCGGCGCGTGACGGTCGGGACGGCCGCGACAGCTACGAGCGCGAGGAGCGCGGCGCGATCGAGCGCGTCGAGCACACCGACGCCAGCATCACGCCCCTGGAGGGACGCCGCCCCGCCGCGGTGCCCCGCACGGCCGACCTCACGCGCATCGTCACGGTGCACCCGCGCACCTACAACGAGGCGCGCACGATCGGCGAGCATTTCCGGGACGGAATCCCGGTGATCATGAATCTGTCCGATATGGAGGACGCCGACGCGAAACGCCTCGTGGATTTCGCGGCCGGCCTGATCTTCGGCCTGCGCGGCGCGATCGAACGCGTGACCAGCAAGGTCTTCCTGCTGTCGCCCGCCGACGTCGTGGTGACCGCCGAGGACAAGGAACGCATCGCCGGAGGATTCTTCAACCAGAGCTAGAGGATTCACCCGGCGGGTTGGCCGGGGAAATCCCGCTACAGTACCCTGACCCGTAGGGGCGCCCCCGCGCGCACCCACAACGATTGTCCATCACGTGAGGTGAACGATGACCCTGACCATCGAGCAGGTGCGCGACACGCGTTTCCACTTGGCCCGCCGGAACGGCTACGACCCGGCTGATGTCGACACGTTCGTCGACAAGGTCGAGACGACGCTGGTCGCCCTCGGCGAGGAGAACGCGACGCTGCAGCAGCAGGTCTCGACGCTCTCCGCGTCGGGCGGAGGCGCCGGCGACGCCGAGCTGAAGGAGGCCCTCGAGGCCAGGGAAGCCGAGATCGAGCGCCTCAAGGGCGAACTCTCGGCCGCCCGCTCCGGTCAGTCCGACGACGCCGCGGCCCTCCAGCGTCAACTGGACGAGCTGCGCGAGCAGGCCCAGGCCCGCGAGGCCGACCTGACCTCGCAGCTGCGCGCCAAGGACGAGGAGCTCGCCCAGCACCGCGGCGACCTGTCGCAGCACGCCGACGCGCTGCGCGACAAGGACGAGGAACTGCAGCGCAAGCAGGACGAGATCGCCAACCTGCACAACTCGCTGGCCGGCGGCGGCGACAAGGCCGCCCACCTGGAGAGCGAGCTCGCGAACCGCGACCAGCAGATCGACGAGCTGCGCGGCCAGGTCCAGGAGCTGCGCGGCGAGGTCAACAGCCGCGACGCCCGCCTCGAGGGTCTCACCGGCGAGCTCGAGCAGCTCAAGCAGACCCTGGCCACCCCGGCGATGGCCGCGGCGGTCGACGCCCCCGTCGCCGTCGCGTCCGTGGGTGCGGGCCCGCAGGAGATCATCGTCCGCGCCGCGAGCGACGCCTCGCCGGCCGTGACGCGCCTGCTGCAGATGGCGACCGAGCAGGCCGAGCAGCTCGTCACCGAGGCCAAGAGCGAGGCCGAGAAGACGACGTCGGAGGCCAACGCGCTGGCCGAGAAGGTCACCTCCGAGGCCAAGGCCGCCGCGGAGAAGACCACCGCGGACGCGCAGGCCGCCGCCGAGAAGACGACCAACGACGCCCACGAGCTGGCCCAGAGCATCGAGAACGACGCCCGCGCCCAGGCCGAGAAGACCACCGGGGACGCCGACCAGCGTGCCGCCCAGGTCGACAAGGACGCCGTGTCCCGTCGCTCGGAGCTGTTCAGCACGCTCGAGCAGGAGCGCGACGAGCTCTCGGGCCGCGTCGATCACCTGCGCGACTTCGAGAAGCGGTTCCGCGACTCGTTCACCTCGCACCTGGAGAAGCAGATCGCCGCGCTGCGCGACAACAAGCTGACGCCGGAGGACACCCCCGACCTGATGAAGGACGGCGTCCGCGGCACCTCGGCGACGCCGCGTCTGGATGCGCTGCTGAACGACGAGCACTGAGCCGACACGCACGCCTCGACGCCCCGGACGGTCCGCCGTCCGGGGCGTCGTCGCGTCCGCCGGTGAAACGTCCGTGTCACCCGGGCGTTCCCGGGAGGCGCGCCGGGGCTCGATGGTGGTACTGTCTGCGCTCAACGTTGTCGCCACACACCATTCGGGGGTAATAGATGCCCAAGCCGGCCAAGGGGAACGAGGTCGCGGTTCCCGTCCTGGACGGGGAGGATCCCTGGACCCAGGACGAGCTCGACGAGGTCCGCGAGGACCTGGTCTTCGACGTCCAGCGCATGGAGCGCGCCATCCGCACCGCCGAGCGGGGCCTGGAGCGGCTCTTCGACGACGGGACCGAGGGCGCCGGCCGCGACCCGGCCGACGTCGGCTCCACCAACTTCGAGCGCGACCAGGAGATGTCGCTGGTGCAGAACGCCCGCGACATGCTCGACCAGGCGCAGAACGCCCTGCGCCGACTGGACTCCGGGCAGTACGGCTGGTGCGAGGTGTGCGGCGAGCCCATCGGCAAGGACCGGCTGATCGCGTTCCCGCGCGCGACGCTGTGCATGGCGTGCAAGCAGCGGGAGGAACGGCGATAACCGCTCCCGCGCCGCACCGCACCGTCTCGCCGAAGGTCGCCTGGGGCCTCGCCCTGGGCGTGGCGCTGGTCGGCTACCTGATCGACCTGGGCACCAAGACGCTCGCCCTGGCGTACCTCGACCCGCAGAACCCCCGGTGCTGCTGGGCGGCCTGCTCCGGCTGCAGCTGATCTTCAACCCCGGAGCGGCGTTCAGCATGGGGGAGTCGGTGACCCCGGTGTTCACCGTCATCTCGATCGTGGCGCTGGTGTTCGTGCTGGGGCGGCTCCTGCCGCGCACCCGCCACGTGGGCTGGGTCGTCGCGCTGGGCCTGGTGCTGGCGGGCATCCTCGGGAACCTGACCGACCGGATCTTCCGCCCGCCGGGCTTCCTGCACGGGCACGTGGTCGACTTCCTGCAGCTGCCCAACTTCGCGATCTTCAACGTGGCCGACATGTGCATCACGTTCGCGGCCGTACTCATCATCTGGCTCGTCGCCATCACCCAGGTCGACCTGGCGGGCCGCTCGACGCGGGACGCGGACAAGGCCGAGGCGTGAGCATCCACCTGGTGCCGGACGGCCTCGCGGGCGACCGGGTGGACGCCGCGGCGTCCCGGATGACCGGGGTGAGCCGTTCACGGCTCGCCGAGCTCATCGAGCAGGGCCTCGTGCGCCTCAACGGCACCGCCGTCACCAAGTCCACGCGCGTCGCGGCCGGGGACATGCTGGAGGTCGAGCTGCCCGAGCCGCGCGTCGCCCAGGTCACCCCGCAGCTGGTCGAGGGCATCCGGATCGTGCACGACGACGCCGACCTCGTCGTCATCGACAAGCCCGCCGGCGTCGCCGCGCACCCGTCGCTGGGGTGGGACGGCCCCGACGTGGTGTCGCACCTGGCGGCGGCGGGGTTCCGCATCTCGACCTCGGGGGCCGCCGAGCGGCAGGGCATCGTGCAGCGGCTCGACGTGGGCACGTCCGGGCTGATGGTCGTGGCCAAGAGCGAGCGGGCCTACACGGGCCTCAAGCGGGCCTTCCGGGACCGCACGGTCACGAAGATCTACCACGCGCTCGTGCAGGGCCACCCCGACCCGTTCACGGGCACGATCGACGCCCCCATCGCGCGCCACCCCGGTCACGACTGGAAGATGGCGATCGTCGACGGCGGACGTCACAGCGTCACGCACTACGAGACGCTCGAGGCGTTCCGCGCCGCGACGCTGCTGGAGGTGCACCTGGAGACCGGCCGCACCCACCAGATCCGCGTCCACATGGCGGCCCTGAAGCACCCCTGCGTCGGCGACCCGCTCTACGGCGCCGACCCCACGCTGTCGGCGCGCCTGGGCCTGGAGCGGCAGTGGCTGCACGCCGTGGAGCTCGGGTTCGAGCACCCGGGCACGGGGGAGTGGGTCACGTTCACCTCACCGTACCCCGACGATCTGCGCCGCGCGCTGGAGGTCGTGGAGCAGGGCGGCTGAGGGCCGCGCGTCCGGAAATAGTTGGTCGGACCAATTAATGCAAGCCGCTGCCTCCGAAGGGGGTGTGCGCCGGGCGTTGGGGTAATCTTTGCCGCGTGGCAAACCTGAAGAACGATGGACTCCCCAACCGACGCGCGAAGATCGTCTGCACGCTCGGCCCGGCAACTGATTCCCCGGAGAAGGTGCTTGAGCTCATCGAGGCGGGGATGAACGTCGCCCGGTTGAACATGAGCCACGGCGACCACGAGACCCACCTGCGCCGGCTCAACGCGGTGCGCCAGGCGGCAGAGTCCGCCGGCCGCCCGATCGGCGTCTTCGCCGACCTCCAGGGCCCCAAGATCCGGCTGGGCAAGTTCGCCAACGGCGAGGAGATGCTCACCGCCGGCGACCGGTTCACCATCACCACCGACGGCGACTTCCTGGGCACCCGCGAGCGGTCCGGCACGACGCTGGCCACCCTGACCAAGGACGTGAAGCCCGGCGACCAGATCCTCATCAACGACGGCGCCATCGAGCTCAGGGCGCTCGAGGTCACCGACACCGACGTGGTCACCGAGGTGATCGTGGGCGGCCGCGTCAGCGACCACAAGGGCATCAACCTGCCCGGCGTCGCCGTGAGCGTCCCCGCGCTGAGCGAGAAGGACGCCGACGACCTGCGCTGGGCGCTGGAGAACAGCGTCGACATGGTGGCGCTGTCCTTCGTGCGTTCGGCCCGCGACGTCGACGACGTGCACGCCATCATGGACGAGTTCGGACGCCGCGTGCCGGTCATCGCCAAGATCGAGAAGCCGCAGGCCGTGGCCGCGCTCGACGACATCGTCATCGCGTTCGACGCGATCATGGTGGCGCGCGGCGACCTCGGCGTCGAACTGCCGCTCGAAGACGTCCCCGGCGTCCAGAAGCGGATCATCACCGCGGCCCGGCAGAACGCCAAGCCGGTCATCGTCGCCACGCAGATGCTGGAGTCGATGATCAGCGCGCCCCGCCCCACGCGCGCCGAGGCGTCCGACGTGGCCAACGCCATCCTGGACGGCGCCGACGCGGTCATGCTGTCGGGTGAGACCGCGGTCGGCCAGTGGCCGATCGTCACGGTCGACACGATGGGCCGGATCATCCGCAAGACCGAGTCGCTCGGCCTGGACCAGATCTTCAAGATCGACTGGGACCCGCACACCACCTCGGGCATCATCGCGAAGGCCGCCGTCGAGGTCGCCGAGCGGATCGGCGCCAAGTACCTGGTGGCCTTCACCAAGACCGGCGACACCGCCCTGCGCCTGGCCCGGCTGCGCTCGACGGTGCAGGTGTGCTCGTTCAGCCCCTACCTGGAGACCGCGCAGAAGATGACGGTCGCGTGGGGGATCAAGTCGTTCACCACCCCGGAGTTCTACTCGATGGACGCCATGGTGGACGCCGTGCAGAACAGCCTCAAGGGCACCGGGATGGTCGAGTCGGGGGACCGCCTCGTCATCGTGGCGGGCAACCCGAAGCACACCGCGGGCAAGACCAACTCGCTCCGCGTGGCCGAGATCGCGTGATCCGGCCGTACCGGGAAGGGGATTCGAACCCCTACGGGCTTGCGCCCAGACGGGTTTGAGCCGTCCGCGTATACCATTCCGCCACCCCGGCGAGTGCGTCCAACATAGTGCCACACTGGTGCCGGACACGTCGCATCGGGGCAGCGGGGCGGTACTCCGGGCACAGCAGAGCAGGAACGAGAAGAACGTGATGGAAGGAAGGTGATACCCGTGAGTGACACTCCCCCCAAGCAGCCGCGCGTGCTCGTCGCCGAGGACGAAGCGCTCATCCGTCTGGATCTCGTCGAGCTCCTCACCGGCGAGGGCTACGAGGTCGTCGGCGAGGCCGGCAACGGCGAAGAGGCGGTCAAGCTGGCGCGCGAACTGGAGCCCGACCTGGTCGTGCTCGACGTCAAGATGCCCGTCATGGACGGCATCACGGCGGCGACGATGATCGCGGAGGACCGGATCGCGCCCGTGGTGATGCTGACGGCGTTCAGCCAGCGTGAGCTGGTCGACCGCGCCCGCGAGGCCGGCGCCATGGCCTACGTCGTGAAGCCGTTCGACGCCTCCGACGTGGTCCCCGCGATCGAGCTGGCGATGGCGCGCTTCGCCGAGATCCGCGCCCTGGACGACGAGGTCGCCGACCTGGAGGACCGCCTGGCGTCCCGCAAGGCCGTCGACCAGGCCAAGGGCATGCTGCAGGAGGGCCTGGGGCTGAGCGAGGCCGAGGCCTTCCGCTGGATCCAGAAGACCGCCATGGACCTGCGCAAGTCGATGCGCGAGGTCGCCGAGGGCGTCATCGACCACAACTCGGCCGGCAAGGGCAAGAAGGGCAAGAAGAAGGCGCGTCCCGAGGAGGACTGAGGCCGCTCAGGCTTCGCGAGCCCCGTCCGGTTCCGGGCGGGGCTTCGCGCGTCGCAGGGCGACCGTCACGCGCGCGGTGCACAGCCGCTGCCCGGCGTCGTCGGTGATCAGGACCTCCCAGGTGCCCAGCGTCCCGCCGATGCGGATCGCGCGCGCCTGGCCGTGCACCCAGCCCTCGCGCGCGGGGGCGTGATGGGTGGCGTTCAGGTCGACGCCGAAGGCGGCGCCCCCCTCACCCGCGGCCTCGTAGGCGGCCATGGACGCCAGCGTCTCGGCCAGCACGCAGGACGCCCCGCCGTGCCACAGCCCGAACGGCTGGGTGTTGCCGGCCACCGGCATCCGCCCGGACGCGCGCTCGGCGCTCAGCTCGGTGAGCTCGAAGCCCATCTTCTCGTCGAGGCCGCCGGCCGCCAGGGCCGGCCATCGCGCGATGTCCATGGGCCCCATCGTGGCAGACCCCGCGCCCCGGACGCAGGGGCGGCCGGCGTCCCCGCGGCGTCCGGGAATGTCGGGGTCAGCGGCTAGGCTGCCGTCCGTGACCGAGACCGCCGCTCCCCGCCCGCGCCTGCTGTTGATCGACGGCCATTCGGTCGCCTACCGCGCCTTCTTCGCCCTCCCGGTGGAGAACTTCTCCACCAGCACCGGGCAGCACACCAACGGCGTCTACGGCTTCACCTCGATGCTCATCAACGTGCTCCGCGACGAGCAGCCCACCCACGTGGCCGTCGCCTTCGACCTGAGCCGCCAGACGTTCCGCACCGAGCGCTACTCCGAGTACAAGGCGAACCGCTCGACGTCGCCCGAGGAGTTCAAGGGGCAGGTGGGCCTGGTCCGCGAGGTGCTGGACGCGCTGCGCATCCGCCACCTGGATCTGGAGGGCTACGAGGCCGACGACATCATCGCCACCCTGTCCCGGCAGGCGGGCGAGCAGGGGTTCGAGACGCTGATCGTGACCGGCGACCGCGACGCGATGCAGCTCGTGGACGCCCACACCACGGTGCTGTACCCGCGCAAGGGCGTCAGCGACCTGCTCCGCCTCGACCCGGCGGGCGTCGAGGAGCGCTACCTGGTGGCCCCCACGCGCTACCCCGAGCTGGCCGCCCTGGTCGGGGAGACCTCGGACAACCTGCCGGGCGTGCCGGGCGTCGGGCCGAAGACCGCGGCCAAGTGGCTCGCCGAGTACGACGGCCTGGAGAACCTCATCACCCACGCCGACGGGGTGCGCGGCAAGGCGGGGGAGTCGTTCCGGGCGCACCTGGACGACGTGAAGCGCAACCGGGAGCTCAACGCGCTGGTCCGCACGTTGGAGCTGCCCCTGGGCCCCGACGACTTCGCGCGCACCGACTGGGACCGCGAGGCGGTGCACACCCTGTTCGACGCGCTGGAGTTCCGCGTCCTGCGCGAGCGGCTGCTGGAGACCCTGCCGGCCAAGGACCTGGAGCCCGAGGGCGGGTTCGAGGTCGAGGCCACGGTGCTGGGGCCCGACGAGCTGGCCGGCTGGCTGGAGGAGCACGGCGGCGACCTGGTCGGGGTCCACCCCGAGGGCCGCTGGGCGGGCGGCACCGGCGACCTGACCGGCATCGGCCTCGCCGCGCTCGACGGGTCGGCGGCCTGGCTCGACGTCGTCGCCCTCACCCCGGCCGACGACGCGGCCCTCGCCGCCTGGCTGGCCGCCGCGGACGCCCCCAAGGCGCTGCACGACGCCAAGGGACCGCTGGAGGCGATCTGGGCGCGCGGCTGGGAACTGCACGGCCTGCAGTCCGACACCCACCTGGCGGCCTACCTGCTGCGCCCCGACCAGCGCACCTACGACCTGGCCGACCTCGCAGCCCGCCACCTGCGCCGCGAGCTCACCGTGGAGGGGGCCGCGCCCGCCGACGACGGCCAACTCGCCCTCGACTTCGAGGATCCCGACGCCGGGCGGGACGCGATGCTGCGGGCGCGCGCGGTCGCCGAGCTCGCGAGCGTCCTGGACGACGAGCTCGCCGAGGCCGGCGGGGCGTCGCTGCTGCGCGAGGTCGAGCTGCCGCTGCAGCGCACCCTGGCCACGATGGAGCGCACCGGCATCGCGCTGGACACCGACGCGCTCGACGCGCTCTGGTCGGACTTCGACGCCGAGGTGCGCCGCGCCGAGCAGGAGGCCTACGACGCCATCGGCAAGCCGATCAACCTCGGCTCGCCCAAGCAGCTCCAGGTGGTGCTGTTCGACGAGCTGCAGATGCCGAAGACCCGCAAGACCCGCACCGGCTACACCACCGACGCGGACGCGCTGGAGGGGCTGTACGAGAAGACCGAGCACCCGTTCCTGGCGGCCCTGCTGCGGCACCGCGACCAGATCCGGCTGCGGCAGACCGTCGAGGGGCTGCAGAAGTCGATCGCCGACGACGGCCGCGTGCACACCACCTACCTGCAGACGGTCGCCGCGACCGGACGCCTCAGCTCGACCGACCCCAACCTGCAGAACATCCCGATCCGCACCGAGGCGGGCCGTCGGATCCGGGACGCCTTCGTGGTCGGGCAGGGCTACGAGACGCTGCTGACGGCCGACTACAGCCAGATCGAGATGCGGATCATGGCCCACGCGTCCGGCGACGCCGGCCTGATCGAGGCCTTCGCGTCCGGGGCCGACTTCCACTCCGCGATGGCGGCGCGCGTCTTCGGCGTCGAGCCGGACGCCGTGAGCGGGGCGATGCGCGCCAAGATCAAGGCGATGAACTACGGGCTGGCCTACGGGCTGTCCGCGTTCGGGCTCTCGGGGCAGCTCAAGATCTCCGTGAGCGAGGCCCGCGGCCTGATGGAGGAGTACTTCGAGCGGTTCGGGCACGTCCGGGAGTACCTGACGGGCATCGTGGCGCAGGCCCGCAAGACGGGCTACACCGAGACGATCCTGGGGCGGCGCCGCTACCTGCCGGACCTGACCTCCTCCAACCGGCAGCGCCGCGAGATGGCCGAGCGGATGGCGCTCAACGCGCCGATCCAGGGGTCGGCCGCCGACATCATCAAGCTGGCGATGCTCGACGTCGAGGCCGGGCTGGCGCAGCAGGGGCTCGACTCCCGGATGCTGCTGCAGGTGCACGACGAACTGGTCTTCGAGGTGGCGCCCGGCGAGGCGTCGGCCCTGGAGGCCCTGGTGCGCGAGCGCATGGGGAACGCCGTCGACATGGCCGTCCCGCTCGACGTCAGCGTGGGGCTGGGCCGCAGTTGGCACGAGGCCGCGCACTGACCGCCGCGGTCGAGGGCGCCCTCGCCGGGGCTGCGATCGCCGCCTTGGCCGCGCGGGCGCGGCCGCGGTGCGGCGCCACCCTCGTGGTCGCCATCGACGGACCCTCCGGCGCGGGCAAGACGACGCTCGCCCAGGACGTGGTGGCGCTCCTGGGATGCCCGGTCGTCCACATGGACGACTTGTATCCGGGGTGGGACGGCCTGCGCGAGGGCGTCGCGCTGCTGGTCTCCGAGGTGCTGGAACCGCTGGCGGCGGGGCGAGCGGCGCGCTACCGGGTCTGGGACTGGGCCGGACGCCGGCGCGGCGAGACCCGCGTCCTCGAGACGCCGCCGGTCCTGGTCATCGAGGGCTGCGGCGCGAGCGTGGGGGAGGCCGCCCGGTACGCGGCGGTCCGCGTCTGGGTGGACGCGCCGCGGGAGATCCGCCGGGCGCGCGGGCTGGCGCGCGACGGCGAGGCCTACCGCCCGTTCTGGGAGCGCTGGGCCGCCCAGGAGGACGCGCTGTTCGCCGCGGACGCGACGCGCGCCCGGGCCGACCTCGTCGTGTCGACCTGAGCGCGCCGTCACTCCCGGCGCCGGAGGGCGCCGGGCCAAGTGGTCAGCGCAGGACGGCCAGGATGTCCTCGCGCGGCTCGTCCTGGAGCGTCCACGACACCGTGAGCAGGCCGCGGGCGGCCCGGGTGTCCTCGTGCTCGGGGTCGAGGACGCGGATGAGGCGGACCTGGCCCTGGGCGTCCACGGTGGGCGGCAGGCCCGTGCCCGCGATCACGGTCGGGTTGGGCAGCGCCTCCCCGGTGTCGGCCGACTCGATGTCGGCGCCGTTGTCGCCCTCGCGGATCACGCGCAGCAACTCGGACACGTAGATGGGGTCGGTCGTGGCGTCGTAGCCGTAGCGGGTGCCCAGGGCGCTGTGCTCGAGCGTCCCGATGAGGGAGCCCTCGTCCAGGGGCTCGCCGCGCCACGTGACCGGGACGTGGTAGACGACGTCTCCGCTGCGCACGAACATGCCGTCGAGGCCCACCTCGCCGTCGGGGTCGGCGAGCCGGTAGCGGGCGACCTGCGTGAGGTCGGCGGGGTCGCCCTGGAACCAGGCCTGCTTGGGCAGCCAGCCGGCGAGAAGCTCGAGCTTGCTGGGGGACAGGGTGGCGCTGGGGTGGACCTTCGCGGTGCCGCTCATGGTGTTTCTCTCCTCGTGTATCGGTGACACCACGCTAGTCCCGACCGGGTGCCGGCGGGAGGTGTTTCACCGTGACCGGACCAGCTGTCCGACCCCTGGACCCCGCAGCCGTTCCCACGCGGCCGGACGCCCCGCCCGCAGCATCAGCAACTCGACGACCGGGCCCTCGACAAGGGGGCCGGCGCCCCGATCGAAGTCGGTGTCGGACGCGACCATCCGGACGTCTCTCACCGCCCGGCGCGCGCCCAGCAGCCCGGCGACCGCCTCGCAGGCGCGCGCCGCCACCGCGGCCGCCGCAGCGGGCGGCTCGTAGTCGATGCCGAGCGGCCGGAGGATGTCCTGGGTGTGCACCAGGATGTCGATGAGGTTCTCGCGGTGCGTCACGACCGCCGGCCCGCGCCGGACCGGGGCCCACCGCTCCCACTGGGCGAGGATGTCGGCGACCGGGGCGCTGCCGCGGTGGCGCCCGTCCCACAGGGTCAGGCCGTTGTACCCCCGCCAGACCTGCGGGAGCAGCCGGGCGAGTTCGCCCCAGGTGAGCTGCGGCGCGGCGATGACGTGGGCGGCGACATCGCGGACCCGCCAGCCGGCGCACAGGGTCGGGTGGTCCCACTGCGCGGCGGTGAGTCCGTGCAGCCGGGAGGACAGCGCGGCCCGCTCGCCGACGATGACGTCCCAGGCCCATTCCGGATCGATGACTTGCCTCATGGCGACCCCCCGTGATAGTCAGAGTATCTGACGATAATGGTCAGACTGCCTGACCGGTTCTGTCAAGGAGGATCCATGGACCCCCTGCCCCCCGCGACGCTCATGGGCATCGCCGCCCGCCACGTCGAGGCCCGCGTCCTCGAAGGGGTCCGGGCCGCCGGGTTCCCCGACCTGACCGCCGCCCAGGCCCGGATCGCCGCCCGGATCGCCGAGGGGGCAGCCGGCTGGTCGACCTGGCCGAGGCGGCCCGCGTCACCAAGCAGTCCGCCGCCGTCGCGGTCGACGGCCTGGAGCGGGGCGGCTACGTCCGGCGGGTGCCCGATCCCGACGACGGCCGCGCGCGCCTCATCCTGCTGGGGGAGCGGGGGGTGGCGGCGCGCGAGGTGGCCCGTCGCGTCGAGGCGGACGTCGCGGCCGAGTGGCGGGCGGCGCTCGGGGCGGACGGCTACGCCGCGCTGGGGGCCGCGCTGACCCGGCTCCGGCCGCTCGTGGATCCCTGGATCGAGTGAGCCGTCTCGCCGCGCGTGGCGGATTGGTGGCCCCCGCCCGCCGGGCGTATGGTGGACGCATCAACCAACCTGCGAGGGGGTGCTGCATGCCGGGCTTCTGGCGTCGTCTGACGGTCGATCTGTGCCTGCGCAGCACCTGTGGTTGTCGGGGCTGAGCGCTGCCGCGCCCCCTTCGAACCTGCCCCGTTCTGCACCAACCTCCGCATCACGCGGCGCGCCGCGCCGCGCCTCCTCGAAAGGCACCGTCCATGTCCGCCTCAGCTTCTGCGAGCCCCGAGTCCAAGGCCCGCGTGCGCATCCCGTTCTGGGCCCAGGTCCTCATCGGCCTGGCCGTCGGCATCGTCCTGGGCTTCCTGGCCCGCACCTTCTCGCTGGCCTGGCTCACCGAGATCCTCAACACCGTCGGGACGATCTTCGTGCAGTTGCTGCGCGTCATCGTCGTCCCGCTCGTCCTCACCGCGCTCATCGTCTCCATCACCCAGCTGCGTCACGTCGCCAACGCCGCGCGGCTGGCCGTCCAGACGCTGGTGTGGTTCGCCATCACCGCGTTCATCTCGGTCCTCATCGGCATCGGGTTGGGCGTCCTGACCAACCCGGGATCCTCGGCGTCCATCAGCCTCGAGGGCGCCAAGGCGTCCGCGACCCAGGGCACCTGGCTCGACTTCCTCAAGGCGCTCGTCCCCTCGAACTTCCTCGGCCTGGAGGTCACCTCCAGGGCCACCCAGGCCGCCGGGGGAGCGGTGTCGGTCGCCAGCAGCGTCAACTTCAACGTCCTGCAGCTCGTGGTCCTCGGGATCGCCCTGGGCGCCGCGGCCCTGGCCGTCGGCGCGAAGGCCGACCCGTTCATCAGCTTCGCCTCCTCCACCCTGGAGATCCTCCAGAAGCTCGTGTGGTGGATCATCCTGCTGGCCCCGGTCGGCACCGCCGCGCTCATCGGCAAGGCGATCGCCACCTACGGCTGGGACCTGCTCGCGCCGCTGGGCGTGTTCGCCCTCGACGTCTACATCGGCTGCGCCCTGGTGCTGTTCGGCCTGTACCCGGTGCTGCTGAAGCTGCACGGCCTGTCGGTGCGCCGGTTCTTCGCCGGCACCTGGGAGGCCATCACCTTCGCGTTCGTGTCCCGCAGCTCGCTGGGCACCCTGCCGGTGACCCAGAGCAACGCCATCTACAAGCTGGGCGTCCCCCGCAGCTACGCCAGCTTCGCGGTGCCGCTGGGCGCCACGACCAAGATGGACGGCTGCGCCGCCATCTACCCCGCGCTCGCCGCCATCACGGTCGCGCAGCTGTTCGGCGTCCCGCTCACCCTGCAGCACTACGTCCTGATCGCGTTCGTCGCGGTCGTCGGCTCCGCCGCCACCGCGGGCCTGACCGGCGCCATCGTCATGCTGACCCTGACGCTGTCGACCCTGGGGCTGCCGCTGGAGGGCGTCGGCCTGCTGCTGGCCATCGACCCGATCCTCGACATGGTCCGCACCGCCACGAACGTGGCCGGGCAGGCGCTCGTCCCCACGATCGTCGCCAAGCGCGCCGGGATCCTGGACGAGGACGTCTACAACGGCCACCGCACCCTCGAGGCGCCCGAGCCCGAGCCGGCGCTCGCCTGAGTCGCGCGCCGATCCATCAGCTTTGCGCTAGCCCGGGGCGACGCGTAGGCTGGTGGATCGGCGTGGTCTGTCCATCACCGGACCGAGTGTGGTGGACGCGACGGGCCGCATCGCACCACCATCATCAACTTCCAGTTATCGGAGCCCTACTACATGACCTCCACTCCTGAGGCCGCTCAGGTCGCCGTCGACGACTTCAGCTCGGACGATGAGTTCGCCAGCGCAGTCGACGCCACTATCAAGTACTTCAACGACGGGGACATCGTCACCGGTACCGTCGTCAAGGTCGATCGGGACGAGGTCCTGCTCGACATCGGTTACAAGACCGAAGGTGTGATCCCCTCCAAGGAACTCTCCATCAAGCACGACGTGGACCCGTTCGAGGTCGTCGCCGTCGGTGATGAGATCGAGGCCCTCGTTCAGCAGAAGGAGGACAAGGAGGGTCGTCTGATCCTGTCCAAGAAGCGTGCGCAGTACGAGCGCGCCTGGGGCACGATCGAGAAGATCAAGGAAGAGGACGGCGTCGTCACCGGCCGGGTCATCGAGGTGGTCAAGGGCGGCCTCATCGTCGACATCGGCCTGCGTGGCTTCCTGCCCGCGTCCCTGGTGGAGATGCGCCGCGTCCGCGATCTGCAGCCCTACGTGGGTCAGGAGATCGAGGCCAAGATCATCGAGCTGGACAAGAACCGCAACAACGTGGTGCTGTCCCGCCGTGCGTGGCTCGAGCAGACGCAGTCCGAGGTCCGTCACACGTTCCTCAACCAGCTGTCGAAGGGCCAGATCCGCAAGGGTGTCGTCTCCTCGATCGTCAACTTCGGCGCCTTCGTCGACCTGGGCGGCGTGGACGGCCTCGTGCACGTCTCCGAGCTGTCCTGGAAGCACATCGACCACCCGTCCGAGGTCGTCGAGGTCGGCCAGGACGTCACGGTCGAGGTGCTGGACGTCGACATGGACCGCGAGCGCGTCTCGCTGTCGCTGAAGGCGACCCAGGAGGATCCGTGGCAGACCTTCGCCCGGACCCACCAGATCGGTCACATCGTGCCCGGCAAGGTCACCAAGCTGGTGCCGTTCGGTGCGTTCGTCCGCGTGGGCGACGGCATCGAGGGCCTGGTCCACGTGTCCGAGCTCGCCGAGCGTCACGTCGAGATCCCCGAGCAGGTCGTGTCGGTCAACGACGAGGTCATGGTCAAGATCATCGACATCGACCTGGAGCGCCGCCGCATCTCGCTGAGCCTCAAGCAGGCCAACGAGGGCGTCGACGTCGCGGCCGACGACTTCGACCCGTCGCTGTACGGCATGACCGCGTCCTACGACGACCAGGGCAACTACATCTACCCCGAGGGCTTCGATCCGGAGACCCAGGAGTGGAAGCCCGGCTACGAGGACCAGCAGCGCGCGTGGGAGCAGCAGTACGCCGAGGCCCAGGCCCGCTGGATGGCCCACAAGAAGCAGGTCGAGGACGCCGAGGCGGCCGAGAGCGCCGCGGCGCTGGAGTCCAACAACTCCGCGTCCTACTCCGCGGGCGGTGCGGCCGCCACCTCCCCCGAGGGCTCGCTCGCCTCGGACGAGGCCCTGCAGGCCCTGCGCGAGAAGCTGACCGGCGGCAACTGAACCGCCTGACGCGCTGATCGAACGCCGGCGCCCCCGCTCCTTCCCGGAGCGGGGGCGTCGGCGTCTGTGCGCGCACCCGGCGTCCGGGTTCGAGCGGCGCGGTCGGGTCGCCTCCGGCGGGGACGGAGCCCGACCACGCGCAGGACCCGCGAGGCCGCCTCCCCGCCCCGGCGACCGGCCCGGGGATACTGGGGCGTGATCGGACTGCTGATGGCCCAGGGACTGGACGCCGCGGGCGTGCGCTGGCAGCCCACCGCCGGGGACCGGTTCACCCTCCGGTCCTCGGAGATGGCGGGGTCGGTGTTCACGGTGGCCGAGATGGTGATCGAGGCGCGCGAGCGCCCGGGCGGCACGGTGCTCGCGTTCAACGGCACGACCGAGTGGGCGCTGGACTCGGTCGAGTTGGCCGACGCGCTGTGGCTGCCGCTGGAGCATCAACTGCGCGGCCTGTTGGGCGGCGCCTTCCGCGGCCTCCGCCGTGCCGGGGAGGGGTTCGAGGTGGCGATCGAACTCCCGGGCGCGGGGAGCGCAGCTTCGCGGCGCCCGACCCCGCGGACGCCTACGCGGCGGCCCTGCTGGCGCTCGTGGCGGCGTCCCGATGACCGCGCGTGCCGGGACCCGGCGTGACAGGATGGCGGCGTGACGGGACGGATCGCGCTGACCGGGGGGATCGCCTCGGGCAAGTCGGCGGTCGCCGACCTGCTGGCCGAGCGGGGGGCGATCATCATCGACGCCGACGTGCTGGCCCGCGAGGTCGTCGAGCCGGGGACGCCGGGGCTGGACGCCATCGAGGCCCGCTTCGGGGCGGGCGTCCTGACCCCCGACGGCGCGCTCGACCGGGCCGCGCTGGGGCGGATCGTCTTCGCCGACCCGGATGCGCGGGCCGACCTGGAGTCGATCACGCACCCCGCCATCCGCGAGCGCGCCGAGTGGCTGCGCGCCGCGGCTCCGCCCGGGTCGGTGGTGATCGACGTGATCCCGCTGCTGGTCGAGGCGGGGCTGGCGGGCCGGTTCGACACCGTCGTGGTGGTCGACACCGACGAGGAGACCCAGTTGGCACGGCTGCGGGCCCGCAACGGTCTGAGCCGCGAGGACGCCCTGGCCCGCCTGGACGCCCAGGCGTCGCGGGAGCGCCGGCTGGCCGCGGCCGATCTCGTGGTCGAGAACACCGGCGACCTGGACGCCCTGCGTCGCCGGGTCGCGGTGCTGTGGGGAGAACTCACCCGCGCCTGAGCCCTGTTCGCCCACGGCTTGCGGCCCAGGTTTTGTCGGAGCGGACGCCTACGCTGGAGTCATGCGCCCCACGACAGACATCACGCGGCGGGTGGCCCCGTTCCACGTCCAGGCGGACTTCGAGCCCGGCGGCGACCAGCCCGCCGCCATCGCCGAGCTCGAGCGCCGGATCAACGCGGGCGAGCAGGATGTGGTGCTCCTGGGCGCCACCGGCACCGGCAAGACGGCCACGGTGGCGTGGCTGGCCGAGCGGCTGCAGCGGCCCATGCTCGTCATGCAGCCGAACAAGACGCTGGCGGCGCAGTTCGCCACCGAGTTGCGGCAGTTCTTCCCCGACAACGCCATCGAGTACTTCGTCAGCTACTACGACTACTACCAGCCCGAGGCGTACGTCCCGCAGTCGGACACCTACATCGAGAAGGACTCCTCGCTGAACGAGGAGGTCGAGCGGCTGCGGCACTCGGCCACCAACTCGCTGCTCACCCGGCGCGACGTCATCGTCGTGGCGACCGTGTCGGCGATCTACGGCCTGGGCACGCCGCAGGAGTACGTGGACCGCATGCTGCGGCTGCGGGTGGGCGAGGAGCACGACATGGAGTCGCTGGCCCGCTCGCTGGTGACGAACCAGTACGTCCGCAACGACCTGGCCGCCACCCGCGGCACGTTCCGCGTCCGGGGCGACACGATGGAGATCTTCCCGATGTACGAGGAGAACGCCGTCCGGGTGGAGTTCTTCGGCGACGAGATCGAGGCGCTGTCCACGCTGCACCCGCTCACGGGCGAGGTGCTCAGCGAGGACGCCGAGGTCTACGTGTTCCCCGCGTCGCACTACGTGGCCGGCCCCGAGCGGATGGAGCGCGCGCTGGGCGGCATCGAGACCGAGCTCACCGACCGGCTGACGGAGCTGGAGGGCGAGAACAAGCTGCTGGAGGCGCAGCGGCTGCGCATGCGCACCGGCTACGACGTCGAGATGATGCGCCAGATCGGCACCTGCTCGGGCATCGAGAACTACTCCCGCCACATCGACGGCCGCGGCCCCGGCACGCCGCCGAACTGCCTGCTGGACTACTTCCCCGAGGACTTCGTGCTGGTCGTGGACGAGTCGCACGTCACGGTGCCGCAGATCGGCGGCATGTACGAGGGCGACATGTCGCGCAAGCGCACCCTGGTCGACTTCGGGTTCCGGCTCCCCAGCGCGATGGACAACCGGCCGCTGCGCTTCGAGGAGTTCACCGAGCGCATCGGGCAGACGGTGTACCTGTCGGCGACGCCGGGCCCCTACGAGCTGGCGCGCGGCGACGGCTACGTCGAGCAGGTGATCCGCCCGACCGGCCTGGTCGACCCCGAGGTGATCGTGAAGCCCACGAAGGGCCAGATCGACGACCTGATGGGCGAGATCCGGCCGCGCGTCGAGCGCAACGAGCGCGTCCTGGTCACGACGCTGACCAAGAAGATGGCCGAGGACCTGACGGACTACCTGATGGAGAACGGCATCCGCACCCGCTACCTCCACTCGGAGGTCGACACGCTCAAGCGCATCGAGCTGCTGCGCGAGCTGCGGCTGGGCAGCTACGACGTGCTGGTGGGCATCAACCTGCTGCGGGAGGGCCTCGACCTGCCCGAGGTGTCGCTGGTCGCGATCCTGGACGCCGACAAGGAGGGCTTCCTGCGCTCGGAGCGGTCGCTCATCCAGACGATCGGCCGCGCGGCCCGTAACGTCGGCGGCCAGGTGCACATGTACGCCGACAAGATGACCCCGTCGATGGAGGCCGCCATCGACGAGACGAACCGGCGCCGCGACAAGCAGGTCGCCTACAACACCGAGCACGGCATCGACCCCCAGCCGCTGCGCAAGAAGATCGCCGACATCACCGAGATGCTCGCCCGCGAGGACGCCGACACCTGGGACGTCGTGGGTCGGTTCGACGAGAAGAAGACCTCCCCGGTGCCGAGCAAGGACCGCGACCTGGCGGCCCTGCCGACCTCGGAGCTGGCGAGCCTGGTCCACGAGCTCACCGACCAGATGCACGCCGCCGCCCGCGACCTGCAGTTCGAGACGGCGGCGCAGCTGCGCGACGAGATCCACGACCTGAAGAAGACGATCCGGCAGGTGGTCGAGGCCACCAAGTGACGCTCCCCGGCGGCGCCGCGGGCTCGTGACCGCGCCCCGGGCCGGGGCGAAGCCTCAGCTGCCCGGGCGTGCACCCGTCACACCACGGTGTCGCGCCCCTCGACCACCGCGTGGTTCGCCACCTGGAAGGGGGTCGGCCGCAGCGACGATCGCGATCGCGCCGGTGCCGGTGGTCCGCACGTCGCTGACCTCGAACGCGCCGGCCGGCGTCCCGGTGTCGAACAGCCGCTTGCCCGCCCCGACCACGGTCGGGAACTGGATCACGTGGTACTCGTCCACCAGCCCGTGCTCGGTCAGCGCCTGGATGAGCCGCCAACTGCCGTGCACCTGCAGGTTCCCCTCCCCGGACGCCTTCAGCGCGCGGATCCGCTCGGCGACGTCGTCGCCGATGACCTCCACGGTGTTGTTCCAGGTGGCGCGCTCCGGGGTCAGCGTGCGCGAGACCACGTGCTTGGGGGCGGCGTTCAGCCGCGCGGCGGTCGCGTCCTTCGGGTCGGTGACGTGCGGCCAGTAGGAGGCCATCACGTCGTAGGTGTGCCGTCCGAACAGCAGGGCGTCGGTGCGCGCGAACCAGCCGTCGACGACCTCGCCGAACACCTCGTCGACGAAGCGCCCCATCCAGCCGCCGTGCTCGAAGCCGCCGCTGCGGTCCTCGTCGGGGCCGCCGGGGGACTGCAAGCGGCGGACCAGGTCGTCGGTGCGGGCGGAGACGGCGGCGGTGAGGTCCACGACGTCGGGGTGCGGCTGATCGGGTGGCACCGGCTCATTCTGCGGCACGCCCCCCGATCCGCCCCGGTCGGGCCGGGAAACCAGAGGGCGGACACGCCCCTCGCCGCGGGCCGGGATCACCCCTACGATGCCGCCAGCCGAAATCTCGCCGTGGAGGTCGTTGTGGCAGCACCTGTGCTCATCATCGGAGCGGGCCCCGCCGGGCTCGCCGTCGCCCGCGCGCTGTCCGAGCGCGGGTTGGACTACGCGCACGTCGAACGTCACACGGGCGTCGGCGGCGTCTGGGACATCGACGCGCCGGGGACCCCGATGTACGAGTCGGCGCACTTCATCTCGTCGCGGACCGTGTCGGGCTTCAGCGGGTTCCCGATGCCGGACGACTACCCGGACTACCCGAGCCACCGGCAGATCCTCGGCTACCTGCGGGCGTTCGCCGACCACCACGGCCTGACCGGGCGGATCCGGTTCGGCACCGAGGTCACCTCGCTCGCGCCCGAGGCGTCGAGGTGGCGGGTCGGCTTCGCCGACGGCACCACGGCCGAGCACTCCGCGGTGATCGTCTGCACGGGTGCCCAGTGGACGCCGCTGGCGCCGAGCATCGAGGGCTTCACCGGCGAGGTGCGGCACTCGGTGACCTACCGGTCGGCCGACGAGTTCGCCGGCCGGCGCGTCCTGATCGTGGGCGGGGGCAACTCGGCGTGCGACATCGCCTGCGACGCCGCCCGGACGGCGGCGCACGCCAGCATCAGCATGCGGCGCGGGTACTGGTTCATCCCCAAGCACGTGTTCGGCGTGCCGTCCGACATCGTCGGCGGTGCCGGCTCGTTCCTGCCCAAGCGCCTCGAGCGGGCCCTGCTGCAGCCGCTGCTGCGCCTCCTGGTGGGCGACCTGACGCGCGTGGGGCTGCAGAAGCCCGACCACAAGCTGTTCGAGACCCACCCCGTCCTCAACGACCAGTTGCTGCACCACCTGCGCCACGGCGACGTGACGCCGCGGGTGGGCGTCCGCGGGGCCGACGGCGCGACGGTGACCTTCACCGACGGCACCAGCGCGCCGTTCGACCTCATCCTGCTCGCCACCGGGTACCAGCACGCGGTGCCGTTCGCCCAGGACCTGTTCGGCGACCCGCAGCATCCCGACGACCTCTACCTGAACGCGTTCTCGCGGCGGCACCCCGGCCTGTACGCCGTCGGGTTCACCGAGACGAACTCGGGCGCCTACCACCTGTTCGACAAGCAGGCGCACCTCGTCGCCGGCTACCTGGGCGAGCGGGCTGCCGGCACCCAGATGGCCGCGCGGTTCGCCGAGCGGATCCGCAGCGACCGGCCGCGCCTGAGCAACGGGCTGCGGTTCGACTCCTCGCCGCGCCACCGCGGCTACGTGGACGCCGACGCCTTCGTCGCGTACCTGGACCGCACCGGCGCCGAGTTCGGGTGGGCCGTCGGCTCGGAGGCGGCCCGATGAGCTACGACTACCGGGGCAAGGTGATCGCGATCACGGGCGGGGCCGGGGGCATCGCGGCCGCGTTCCTCCACCCGGCCGCCGAGCGCGGCGCCACCCTGGCCGTCATCGACGTGCGCGCCGAGCGCGCCGGCGAGGCCGTCGCGGCGCTGCCCGGCGCCGGCCACCGCGCGTACGCGTGCGACCTGACCGACGAGTCCCAGGTGGAGCGGCTGATCGCGGCGCTGCAGCGCGACTTCGGACGCCTCGACGTGCTCATCAACAACGTCGGCATGACCAGCGCGGAGCGGTTCGACGAGCGCGACGTCGCGAGCATCCGCCGCGAACTGGAGGTCAACCTGATCTCGCCGCTGGTGCTGACCCGGCTGGCCGTCCCGCTGCTGCGGGCCGCGCCCGACCCGCGCGTCATCACCACGGTGTCGCTGGGCGGGATCATGCCGCTGGGGAGACCCCGATCTACACCGCGTCCAAGTTCGGGCTGCGCGGGGCGATGCTGTCCATCGGCCTGGACCTGGCGTCCAAGGGGATCACGGTGAGCTCGGTGCTGCCGTCGGCCACCGACACCCCGATGCTGCGGCGCGAGGCCGTCGAGGGCGGCAACAGCCTGCAGTTCCAGGACCCGCCGCTGCCGCCGGCCGCCGTCGCCCGGGCGATGATGGGGCTGCTGGACCGGCCGCGCCTGGAGGCGTACCCGCGGCTGTCGGAGTCGCTGCTGGTCCGGTTCGGCACCCTGTTCCCCAACCAGCTGCCGCGGCTCATGTCCCTGTTCCGGCGCAAGGGCGAGCGCGGCCTGGACGCCTACCTGCGCGGGCTGGAGGCCCAGGGGCTGGCGCGCCGAACGGCGGCGGGGTGGGAACTCGTCGAAGGCTGAGGCGGTACCCGGCGGTCGGCCCGCGCCCAGCCCTCAGCCCTTCGCCAGCGTGGAGACCACCAGATCGCGGATCACGGCGGCGTCCTCGATCCGGGGGGCGGTGCACAGCATCGTGACCAGCATCTTGGTCTCGGGGTCGAAGATATTCACTTCCCAGCCGCGCATGCCCGCCGCCACCTCGTCGGGGCGGCTCACCAGCACGGCCTGGCCGACCGGCGTCTGCACGCGCTCGACCGTCCCGAGCTCGCGGCCCATGGCGTCGGCCACCGCTTGGAGGTGCTCGTCGGTGGGCTCGGCCATGTCCTCGGCGCCGGAGATCATGACCATGGCCGGGATGGTCCCGTCGGGACGCAGCACCGTGGGCGCGTTGAGCAGCCACTCGGTCGAGGGCATGGCGTCGCCGTCCTTGACCTCGCCGGAGCGTTCCATGCCGGGAACGATGTACGCGGACCCCTTGGGCACCTGGAACGTCCAGCCGACGTCGGACAGACCGATCCGGGCGCCGGGCTCCACGACGAACGCCGCCGGCTGCCCGGGCAGCGCCGGGCCGGGCCCGGGCAGGGCGGGTGCGGCGCAGCCGCCCAGCGTCAGCGCGCCGACGAGGGCGGGGAGGATCAGGGTGGCCAGGCGGGAGCGGGTCATGCCGCCGAGCCTAAAGGGGCCCTCGCGGGGCGGGCCAGCGGCGCCGCCCCGCGGACGCCGCGCTCAGGGCAGCGTGAGCGTGTCGAGCACCAGGCGCGAGGTCGCCCGGGCGGCGGCGTCGCTGGAAGCGGTGACGGTGATGACCAACGCCTCGCCCGAGGACAGGAAGTTGATCGCGACGCCGTGCGCCGTGGGGCCCTCCGCGTCGATGGAGTACCGCACGACGGTCGCCCGCGTCCCCGACGGGGTGGTCAGCTTCTCGACGGCGCCGACGTCCCACCCGAGCTTGGTGAACTCGTTGCGGAAGATCTCCTCGCCCGGCACGATGCCGAAGTCGTTGAGGCGGGTGACGTTGATGCTGTCGGTGAACCCGGGGCGCACCTCGCCCACCGCCATGAGCTCCATCTCCTCCTCGATGAGGGCGATGACCTCCTCCTCGGACATGCCCAGCGCGTCGGCCAGGGTCGACACCTCGGGCGGCAGGTCGCCCTTGCCGTCGCGGCGGGTCAGGATCCGAGAGTCCACGACGGTCCAGTCGTCCGGCAGCGCGAAGGAGATCTCGGACCGGGTGGTGGTGACCATGGTCGAGCCGGCGGGCAGCGTGGGGGTGGGCGTCGGCGTCGCGGTGGGTGTCGCCGTCGGCGTGGCGGTACCGGCGGGCGCGGCCGGGGTGGTGCGCACGGGGACGGGGGCCGGGCGGCGCCCCGCGCCGAGGAACGAAGTGACGCTGCACCCCGACGTGAGGGCCGCGACCAGGAGCGCGGCCACCAGCGCGCGCAGGGGTGTCATGGGCGCAGCCTAGGGGCGGGCGACCACCCCGCGACAGCCCCGGATCGCGAACACGCTGGCAGGATGGCGGCATGGAGATTCACAGCGCAGTCGTGGGCACCATGGAGAACAACGCCTACCTGCTCATCGAGGGCGGACAGGGCCTGCTGATCGACGCCGCCGCCGACCCGCTGGCGCTGCTGGCGATGATCGGGGACACCCCGGTCGAGGCGCTCGTCACGACGCACCGGCACCGCGACCACGTCCAGGCGCTGGCGGCCGTCGCGAGCCACACGGGAGCCCGCCTGGTCGCCGGCGCCCCGGACGCCGACGCCATCGAAGGCGAGACCGGCGTGACCATCGACGACCGGGTCTGGGACGGCGACACGGTCCGGGTCGGGGACGTCGAACTGGAGGTGATCGGGCTGGTCGGGCACACGCCCGGCTCCATCGCGCTGGCGTACACGCCGGCCGACGGCCCGGTGCACCTGTTCACCGGGGATTCGCTGTTCCCCGGCGGCGTCGGGAAGACGGGGTCCACGGACGACTTCACCCGCCTGCTGGACGACGTCGAGGCCAAGCTGTTCGACCGCTTCGGCGACGACACCGTGGTCCAGCCGGGCCACGGGCTGCCCACGACGCTGGGCGCGGAGCGCCCGCACCTGGCGGAGTGGCGCGAGCGCGGCTGGTGACGCAGCGACGCCGTCGGGCCGCTCCGCACCGAGAAAATCAACCACGACGCACTCGAGCCCCGATCCGGGGGTGATCCGACGGGCTGAAGGGCCGTGACTGCGCCGACGTTGATTTTTCCGGCGGCGGCGGTGAGCGTCAGCCGGCGAGCGGGAGGGTGAGCGTCAGCCGGCGAGCGGGAAGGTGATCGGGGCGGGGGAGTCGAGTTCGTCGTCCTCGTCCGCGTCGGACGACCCGTCGACCTCCCACGTCAGGCCGTCGCCGTCGGTGCGGCCGGTGAGCCAGGCCCACAGCGCGGCGTCCGGGCCGGAGACCGCGCGCCGCTCGCCCACGCCGCCGAGCGAGGCGGTGACGCCCGCGTCGGAGGAGATGTCCACGGCGGGCAGCGAGGGGTCATCGCGCATGAGCAGGACCGTCCACTCCAGCAGCCAGCCGGCGGGGATCGGGTCGACGTCCTGCCAGGAGAAGTCGGTGTTGAGGTCGAGGTGGTGCAGGATCAGCTCCTGCAGCCGGATGAGGGTGACGACCGACAGCGGGAACTCCCCGGCGGGGAGCCGGACCGGCACCATCCAGTCCTCGACGCGGTCCATCAGGCGCGCCAGCTCGCCGGCCGCGGTGTCCAGGTCGACGTGCAGGTCCAGCCCGGAGCGCTCGGCGCCGCGCTCGATGTCGTTGTACTTCAGGCTGGCCGAGGGGTACAGCGGGGCGGGGTCGCCGGACAGGGACGCGGCGATCAGCCGGCGCAGCGCGTCGGCGTTGCGGGCGATGTGGGTGGCGACGTGCGCGCGGCTCCACCCGGGCAGCAGGGACGCGGAGCGCCACTGCTCCTCGTCGAGTTCGATGGTGTCCCGCAGCAGCGACTGCGTGGCCAACGCGATCCTCTTCAGCGGAGGGCCGACCTGGCCCTGGTTGAGGATCGCAAGCATGGTGTCACCCTAGCCCGGCAGCCGGGGGCCCCGGGGGAAAGCCCACCCAAGAATTGTCTGAGGGACGGCCTACCATGGGTCGGGTGACTGAACGACTGATCGTGGCGGGCGCGCGCGAGCACAATCTGCGCAACGTCAGCCTCGAACTCCCCCGCGATGCCCTCATCGTGTTCACCGGTTTGTCGGGCTCCGGCAAGTCCTCGCTGGCCTTCGACACCATCTTCGCCGAGGGCCAGCGCCGCTACGTCGAGTCGCTGTCCGCCTACGCCCGGCAGTTCCTGGGGCAGATGGACAAGCCCGACGTCGACTTCATCGAGGGGCTCTCCCCGGCGGTGGCGATCGACCAGAAGTCCACCAGCAGGAACCCCCGGTCCACGGTCGGCACCATCACCGAGATCTACGACTACCTGCGCCTGCTGTACGCGCGCATCGGGCACCCGCACTGCCCGAGTGCGGCGCCACCATCTCCCGACAGACGCCGCAGCAGATCGTCGACCGGCTGCTCGAACTCGCCGAGGGCACCCGCTTCATGGTGCTCGCCCCCGTCGTCCGCGGCCGCAAGGGCGAGCACACCGAGCTGATGCGCTCCTACATCACCCAGGGCTTCACCCGCGTCCGGGTCGACGGCGAGATCCACCAGCTCACGGCGGTGCCGGAGCTCGACAAGCAGAAGCGGCACAACATCGAGGTCGTCGTCGACCGGCTGGCCGTCAAGCCCACCATCAAGCAGCGGCTCACCGACTCGGTGGAGACGGCGCTCGCGCTGGCCGACGGCGTGATCGAGGTGGAGTTCGTCGACGCGGACGCCGCCCACGCCAACCGCGTCCGCCGGTACTCCGAGAAGCTGGCCTGCCCCAACGGCCACGACATCTCGCTGGAGGAACTCGAGCCGCGGCAGTTCTCCTTCAACGCCCCGTGGGGCGCGTGTCCGGTCTGCTCGGGCCTCGGCACCCGCATGGAGGTCGACCCGGAGCTGATCATCCCCGACCCGGGCAAGAGCCTGTCCGAGAACGCGATCTCGCCCTGGTCGACGGTCTACGTCTCGGGCTACTTCCAGTCGATCTTCCGCACGCTGGCCGCCGAGCGCGGCTTCAGCGTCAACACGCCGTGGGAGGAGCTCACCCCCGCGGTGCAGAACCTGATCCTCAACGGCGTCAAGGGCAAGATCAAGGTCAGCCACACCAACCGGCACGGCCGCACCACCACCTACAACGCCTCCTTCGAGGGCGCCGTGCCCTACGTGCGCCGCCGGTTCACCGAGGCCGAGAGCGACAACAGCCGCGAGCGGTTCGCCGGCTACATGCGCGAGGTGCCGTGCGAGGCCTGCCACGGCGCCCGGCTCAAGCCGACCTCGCTCGCCGTCACCGTGAACGACCTCAACATCGCCGAGGTGGCGGGGCTGTCGATCGCGAAGGCGCAGGAGTTCATGCGCGGCCTGACGCTGTCCGAGCGCGAGGCCGCCATCGCGCAGCGGGTCGTGAAGGAGATCAACGAGCGGCTGCGGTTCCTGCTCGACGTCGGCCTGGACTACCTGACGCTCGCCCGCCCCGCGGGCACGCTGTCGGGCGGCGAGGCGCAGCGGATCCGGCTCGCCACGCAGATCGGGTCGGGGCTCGTCGGCGTCCTGTACGTGCTGGACGAGCCGTCCATCGGCCTGCACCAGCGCGACAACCGGCGCCTCATCGACACCCTGGTCCGCCTCCGGAACCTGGGCAACACCCTCATCGTGGTCGAGCACGACGAGGACACGATCCGCACCGCCGACTACGTGGTCGACATCGGCCCCGGCGCCGGCGAGCACGGCGGCAAGGTGGTGGTCGCCGGCTCGGTGGACGACCTGCTCGCCAGCAAGGAGTCCCTCACCGGCGCGTACCTGTCCGGACGCCGCGAGATCCCGGTGCCCGCGGTGCGCCGGCCGGGCAACGGCAAGTCGCTGAAGATCGTGGACGCCACCGAGAACAACCTCCGCAACGTGACCGTGGACGTCCCGCTGGGCCAGCTCGTCGCCGTGACGGGGGTCTCCGGCTCGGGCAAGTCGTCGCTGGTGAACCAGATCCTGTCCAAGGCGCTGGCCCGCCACCTCTACAACGCCAAGGACGTGCCGGGCCGCCACCGGCGCATCGTCGGGCTCGACAACATCGACAAGGCGATCCACGTCGACCAGTCGCCCATCGGACGCACGCCCCGCTCCAACCCGGCCACCTACACCGGCGTCTTCGACCGGATCCGCAAGCTGTTCGCCGAGACGCCCGAGTCGAAGGCGCGCGGCTACCAGCCCGGGCGGTTCTCGTTCAACGTCAAGGGCGGCCGCTGCGAGCACTGCGCCGGCGACGGCACCATCAAGATCGAGATGAACTTCCTGCCCGACGTGTACGTCCCGTGCGAGGTCTGCCACGGCGCCCGCTACAACCGGGAGACCCTCGAGATCCACTACAAGGGCAAGACGATCGCCCAGGTGCTCGACATGCCCATCGAGGAGGCCGTGGAGTTCTTCGCGCCCATCAACGCGATCAAGCGGTACCTCGAGACGCTGGTCGACGTGGGTCTGGGCTACGTCCGGCTGGGCCAGCCCGCCACCACGCTGTCGGGCGGCGAGGCGCAGCGCGTCAAGCTCGCCACCGAACTGCAGCGCCGCTCGACGGGCAAGACGATCTACATCCTCGACGAGCCGACCACGGGCCTGCACTTCGAGGACATCAACAAGCTGCTCGGCGTCCTGAACCGCCTGGTCGATCAGGGCAACAGCGTCCTGGTGATCGAGCACAACCTGGACATCATCAAGTCCTCGGACTGGGTGATCGACATGGGCCCCGAGGGCGGCTCGCGCGGCGGCGAGGTCGTCGCGACCGGGACGCCCGAGCAGGTGGCGCTCAACCCGGCCAGCCACACCGGCGAGTACCTGCGTCCGCTGCTGGCCGAGGAGGCGGCCTGAGCCACGCGATAGCGGCGTTCAAAGCGGTGCACAACGTCCGCGCCGCCGGTGCCTGACGCGCGGGCCGGTTCGGCTAGGCGCTCGACACCTTGACGTCCGCGCCGTCCAGGACGGCCTTGGCGGGCTTCAGCGGCTTGGTGGCCGGCCCGTTGGTGACCGAGCCGTCGGCGATCGAGAAGCGCGCACCGTGGCAGCGGCACACGATCTCGGCGCCCTCGATCGCCGCCACCGGGCAGCCCTGGTGCGTGCACATCTTGTTGAACGCCTTGTACTCGCCCGCGGTCGGCTGGGTCACGACGAAGGACGCGTTGTCGAGGATCTTCCCGCCGCCCACCGGGATGCTGTCGGCCGGGACCGCGAGCGCGTTGCCCGCCGGCGGGGCGCCCGGCGAGGCGCTCGGCGCGCTGCAGCCGGCGGTCGCGGCGGCGGTGCCGACGGCGACGGCGGTGAGGCCGGCGGAGGTGAGGAAGGTGCGTCGGTCCGAAGTCATGGGTGCACCCTAGCCCGCCTAAGCTGGGCGGCATGGCTGACCCGGCGACCTACCGTCCCGCTCCCGGGACGATCCCCACCCAGCCCGGGGTGTACCGGTTCAGCGACCCCGACGGCACCGTCATCTACGTGGGCAAGGCCAAGAACCTGCGCCAGCGCCTCAACTCCTACTTCGCCGACCCGGCCGGGCTGCACTTCCGCACCCAGACGATGGTGCGGACGGCGTCCAGGGTCGAGTGGACCGTCGTGCAGAACGAGTTGGAGTCGCTCCAGCTCGAGTACACCTGGATCAAGCAGTACGACCCGCGGTTCAACATCAAGTACCGCGACGACAAGACCTACCCGTGGGTGTGCGTCACCTGGTCGGAGGAGTTCCCGCGCGTCTTCGTCGGGCGGGGCGCACACAAGAAGGGCTACCGCTACTTCGGCCCCTACGCCCAGGCCTGGGCGATCCGCGACACCGTCGACTCGCTGCTGCGCGTGTTCCCGATGCGTTCGTGCAGCGGGGGAGTGTTCCGCAGCGCCAAGGCGAGCGGACGCCCCTGCCTGCTCGGCTACATCGGCAAGTGCTCCGCGCCGTGCGTCGGCCGGGTCTCCGCCGAGGAGCACCGCGAGATCGTCGAGGAGATGTGCGACTTCCTCGCCGGCAACACCAACCGGATCGTCCGGCGCATGAAGCAGGCCATGCAGCAGGCCTCCGACGACCTGGAGTTCGAGCGCGCCGCCGTGCTGCGCGACCAGCTCGGCGCCCTGCAGTCGGCCACCGAGCGGAACGCGATCGTGCTGCCCGACGGCACCGACGCGGACGTGATCGCGCTGGCCTCCGACGAGCTGGAGGTGGCGATCCAGGTCTTCCACGTCCGCGGCGGACGCGTGCGCGGCGAGCGGGGCTGGGTCGCGGACCGCTCCGACGACTCCACCCTGGAGGAGCTCATCGAGACGTTCTGCCTCCAGCTGTACGCCGGCCCGGACGGCTCGGTCACCTCAGGCGCCGTGCCGCGGGAGGTGCTGCTGCCGGTGCCCCCGGCGTCCGGCGGCGCGCTGGCGGACCTGCTGACCGAGGCGCGCGGCGCCCGGGTGCGGGTCAACGTGCCGCGGCGCGGCGACAAGCGCGTCCTGATGGACACCGTCGCCCGCAACGCCGCCGAGGCGCTCATGCTGCACAAGACCAAGCGCGCCTCCGACCTCTCCACCCGCAACCGGGCGTTGGAGGAGCTGGAGGAGGCCCTCGGGCTGGACACCCCGCCGCTGCGCATCGAGTGCTACGACATCTCCCACCTCCAGGGCACCGAGGTCGTCGGCTCCATGGTGGTGTTCGAGGACGGCCTGCCGCGCAAGTCGGAGTACCGGCGCTTCCTGATCAGGACGGTCGAGGGCAGCAACGACGTGGGGGCGATGCACGAGGTCATCACGCGCCGCTTCCGCCGCTACCTGGAGGACCAGGCGTCCCTGACCGGCGAGGACGCCGTCCTCAAGGACGCCACCACCGGCGCCGCGCGCAAGTTCGCCTACAAGCCGTCCCTGCTCGTCGTGGACGGCGGCGCGCCGCAGGTGGCCGCCGCCCGCGCGGCGATGGACGAGCTCGGCGTCACCGACGTGCCGGTGATCGGGCTGGCGAAGCGGCTGGAGGAGGTCTGGCTGCCCGAGGAGGAGTTCCCGCTCATCCTGCCGCGGACGTCCGAGGGGCTGTACCTGCTGCAGCGCGCCCGCGACGAGGCGCACCGCTTCGCCATCACGCACCACCGCGGCCGGCGCAGCAAGTCGATGGTGGACTCGCTGCTCGACGGCGTGCCGGGGCTGGGCGAGCTGCGCCGCAAGGCGCTCATCAAGCACTTCGGCTCGGTGAAGCGGCTGCGGGCGGCGCACCTGGAGGACATCGCCGCCGTGCCGGGCATCGGCCCCAAGACGGCGCTGGCCATCAAACTGGCGCTGGACGAGCAGCCCGCGGGCGAGGCGATCAACACCGCCACCGGCGAGGTCATCGAGGGCTGAGCGCGGCGGCCGGACGCCGACCGCGGACCCGCCATAATGGCGCCATGACCGAACCCGCGATCAGGTTCCTCGCCATCACCGGCATGTCGGGCGCCGGACGCCGCAGCGCCGCCCACACGCTGGAGGACCTCGGCTGGTACGTCGCCGACAACCTGCCCCCGACCATGCTGCCCGCGTTCGTCGACACCGCCGCGGCCGCGGGCTACGACCGGGTCGCGGTGGTGCTCGACGTCCGCACGCGGGCCGAGTTCGACGACATCCCCGCGGCCTTCGACGCGCTGCAGGCGAAGGGGATCCTCCCGCAGATCCTGTTCATCGAGGCGAGCGACGCCGTGATCGTGCGCCGGCAGGAGTCCGTGCGCCGCCCGCACCCGCTGCAGGGCGACGGGGCGCTGCTGGACGGCATCCGCCGGGAGCGCGAGATGCTCGCGACCCTGCGGGCGGCCGCCGACATGGTCGTGGACACCTCCGACCTCAACGTCCACCAGCTCGCCAACAAGGTCGCCTACGCCTTCAACTCCTCCGACGACCGCGAGCTCAAGCTCACCCTGATGTCGTTCGGCTTCAAGAACGGGCTGCCGATCGACGCCGACATGGTGCTCGACGTCCGGTTCCTGCCCAACCCGCACTGGGTGCCGGAGCTCCGGCCCCAGACCGGCCTGTCGCAGGCGGTGTCGCGGTACGTTCTCGGCCAGGACGCGGCGCAGGCGTGGCTGGACGGGGTGATCGAGACGCTGCACGCCGTCCTGCCCGGCTATGTGCAGGAGGGCAAGCGGCACGCCACGGTCGCGATCGGCTGCACCGGCGGCAAGCACCGGTCCACGGCCATGACCGAGGAACTGGCGAGCAGACTCCGCGACGAGGGGGTCGCCGTCCACGTCGAGCACCGGGATCTGGGGCTGGAATGAACGCGCCGCTGTCGGAACGCCTCCCCAACGTCGTCGCGCTCGGCGGCGGGCACGGCCTGGCCGCGTCCCTGCAGGCGCTGCGACGCGTCACCTCGAACCTCACCGCGGTCGTCACCGTCGCCGACGACGGGGGCTCCTCGGGACGCCTGCGCGAGCAGTTCGACATCCTGCCGCCCGGCGACCTGCGGATGGCGCTGGCCGCCCTGTGCGGCGACGACCACGAGGGCCGGCTGTGGGCCGACGTGCTGCAGTCCCGGTTCGGCGGCGCGGGCCCGCTGTCCGGGCACGCCATCGGCAACCTGCTGATCGCCGGCATCTGGGAGCGGCTCGGCGACGCCGTCTCCGGGCTCGACATGGTGGCGCGGCTGCTCGAGGTGCAGGGCCGCGTCCTGCCGATGGCCTCGGTGCCGCTCGACATCGAGGCCGACGTGCTGGGCGCCGACCCCGAGCATCCGGACGTGCTGAGCCTGGTGCACGGCCAGGCGCGCGTCGCGGTGTGCCCGGGCGAGGTCATGGAGGTGCGGCTGGTGCCGACCGATCCTCCGGCCTGCCCCGAGTCGGTCGAGGCGATCCGCCAGGCCGACCACATCGTGCTGGGGCCCGGCTCGTGGTTCACGTCGGTCCTCGTGCACCTGCTGGTCCCCGAGTTGGCCGAGGCGATCACCACGACCTCGGCGCGCCGGATCCTCACCATGAACCTGGTGCCCGCCGACGAGACGGCCGGGTTCTCGCCGTCGCATCACCTCGAGGTGCTGGCCGAGCACGCCCCGACCCTGCGGCTGGACACCATCGTGTGCGACCCCACCTACGCCGACGGCGACCCGGACCTTCCCCGGCACGCGGCCGCCCTGGGCGCCGAACTCGTGATCGCCCCGCTGCGCGCCTCCGACGGCAGCCCGCGTCACGACGTGAACCGGCTCGCATCGGTCTACTCCGACTTGATCGGCCGATAGGCTCGCGCTCATGGCATTGACACCCGAGGTGAAGGCGGAGCTGGCTGCGGTCCCCGTGACGAAGCCGGCCTGCCGCAAGGCGGAGGTGGCCGCGCTGCTGCGCTTCGCGGGCAGCCTCCACATCGCGGGCGGCAAGATCATGGTCGAGGTCGACCTCGACACCGGCGCCGCCGCGCGCCGCCTGCGCACCGCCATCGCCGACCTGTTCGGCCTCACCTGCGAGTTCGTCGTCGTCACCCCGACGGGGCTGCGGCGCGGCACCCGCTACGTCGTGCGCCTCATCCGCGACGGCGACTCCCTGGCCCGCCAGACCGGGCTGATCGACTCCCGCGGCCGCCCCGTCCGGGGCATGCCGGCCGCCGTGGTCGGCGGCGGGCTCGACGTGGCCACCGCCGTGTGGCGGGGCGCGTTCCTGGCCCACGGCTCGCTGACCGAGCCCGGGCGCTCGATGTCGATGGAGGTCACCTGCCCGGGGTCGGAGGCCGCGCTCGCGCTCGTGGGCGCCGCCCGCCGCCTGGGCGTCAGCGCGAAGGCCCGCGAGGTCCGCGGCGTCGACCGCGTCGTGATCCGCGACGGGGACGCCATCGCCACCATGCTCACCCGGCTGGGCGCCCACGAGACCCTCCTGAAGTGGGAGGAGCGCCGGATGCGGCGCGAGATCAAGGCGTCCGCGAACCGGCTGGCCAACTTCGACGACGCCAACCTGCGCCGCTCGGCCCGCGCCGCCGTCGCGGCGGGCGCCCGGGTGGAGCGGGCGCTGGAGATCCTCGGCGAGGACGTCCCCGAGCATCTGCGCACCGCCGGCATGCTGCGCCTGGAGCACAAGCAGGCCAGCCTGGAGGAACTGGGGCAACTGCACGAGCCCCCGCTGACCAAGGACGCCGTCGCGGGACGCATCCGCCGGCTGCTCGCCACCGCGGACAAGCGGGCGGCCGAAGACGGGATTCCGGGCACCGAGGCCAACCTCACGCCCGACATGTTGGAGGACGATTAGCCGTCGCGGATCACGTCGTGGACGCCGTGGGTCACCTGCTGGACAACCTTCGTTCGGGCCGTCGGGCCGGTCATCTTTCGATACGATAGGAGACGTCCAGTTCTCGTCCCGAGCGGTGACGAGATTCCTTTCGAAGGAGACTCAATTACATGACTGTGAAGGTTGGCATCAACGGCTTCGGCCGCATCGGCCGTAACTTCCTCCGCGCCCTGCTGGCTTCCGGCGCGGACGCCGAAGTGGTGGCCGTCAACGACCTGACGGACAACAAGTCCCTCGCGCACCTCCTGAAGTACGACTCGATCCTGGGCCGTTTCCCCGGTGAGATCACCTACGACGAGGAGTCCATCACCGTCGACGGCAAGAAGATCCGCGTCTTCGAGGAGAAGGACCCCACCAAGCTGGATTGGGCGTCCGTGGGCGCCGACGTCGTCGTGGAGTCGACCGGCCGCTTCACCAAGGCCGAGGACGCCAAGGCCCACCTGACCGGTGGCGCCAAGAAGGTCATCATCTCCGCGCCCGCCAAGGGTGAGGACGTCACGATCGTGATGGGCGTCAACGACCAGGATTACGACCCGGCCAAGGACACCATCATCTCCAACGCCTCCTGCACCACGAACTGCCTCGCCCCGATGGCGAAGGTTCTGCAGGACACCGTCGGCATCGAGCGTGGCCTCATGACCACGATCCACGCCTACACCGCCGATCAGAACCTGCAGGACGGCCCGCACAGCGACCTGCGTCGCGCCCGCGCCGCCGCCCTCAACATCGTTCCGACCAAGACCGGTGCCGCCGCTGCGGTCGCCCTGGTCCTGCCGGAGCTCAAGGGCAAGTTCGACGGCTACGCGCTCCGCGTCCCGACCCCCACCGGCTCGGCGACCGACCTCACCTTCGAGGCCGGCCGTGAGACCTCCGTCGAGGAGATCAACGCCGCGATGAAGGCCGCCGCCGAGGGCCCGCTGAAGGGCATCCTGTCCTACACCGAGGACCCGATCGTCTCCAAGGACATCGAGACCGACCCGCACTCCTGCATCTTCGACGCCGGCCTGACCAAGGTCATCGGCAACCTGGTGAAGGTCGTGGGCTGGTACGACAACGAGTGGGGCTACTCCAACCGCCTCGTCGACCTCGTCGTCCTCGTCGGCACCAAGAACTGATCCCACTCACGCAACCCTGAAAGGCGTACCCAGGTGAGAACCATCAACGATCTCGGAGATCTGCGGGGCAAGCGAGTCCTGATCCGCTGCGATTTCAACGTCCCGCTGGATGGCGAGACGATCACCGACGACGGCCGCATTCGTGCGGCGCTGCCGACCCTGAAGCAGCTCACCGAGTCCGGTGCCAAGGTCGTCGTGATGGCTCACCTGGGTCGTCCCAAGGGCGAGGTGAACGCCAAGTACTCCCTCGCCCCCGTCGCGGCCCGCCTCGGCGAGCTGATCGACGCCCCGGTGAAGCTCGCCGGCGACGTCGTCGGCCCGTCGGCCCACGAGGCCGTCGAGGCCGCCCAGCCCGGCGAGATCGTCCTGCTGGAGAACGTGCGCTTCGAGCCGGCCGAGGAGTCCAAGGACGACGCCGAGCGGCAGGCGCTGGCCGCCAAGTACGCCGAGTTCGGCGACGTGTTCGTCTCCGACGGCTTCGGCGTCGTGCACCGCAAGCAGGCGTCGGTCTACGACGTCGCCAAGCTCCTCCCCAGCGCCGCGGGTCACCTCGTGGCCAAGGAGGTCGACGTCCTGAAGAAGCTGACCACCGACGTCGAGCGTCCCTACGTCGTCGTCCTGGGCGGCGCCAAGGTCGCCGACAAGCTGTCGGTCATCGACAACCTGCTGACCATCGCCGACACGCTGATCATCGGCGGGGGCATGGGCTACACCTTCCTCAAGGCCAAGGGCTACGAGGTCGGCTCCTCCATCCTGGACGACGAGAAGATCGACGCGGTCAAGGGCTACATGGAGCGCGCCGAGGCCGAGGACAAGCAGTTGCTCATCCCGGTCGACACCGTCGTCTCGCCCGAGTTCGCCGAGGGCGAGGGCATCGAGGTCGTCGACTCCGACAAGATCCCCGCCGACAAGATGGGCCTCGACATCGGCCCCAAGACGGCCAAGCTCTACGCCGACGCCATCGCCGACGCCAAGACGGTCTTCTGGAACGGCCCCATGGGCGTGTTCGAGATGGCCTCCTTCGCCGACGGCACCCAGGCCATCGCGCAGGCGCTGGCCGACTCGGACGCCTTCTCCGTGGTGGGCGGCGGCGACTCCGCGGCCGCCGTGCGCCAGCTCGGCTTCTCCGACGACGAGTTCGGCCACATCTCCACCGGTGGCGGCGCCTCGCTGGAGTACCTCGAAGGCAAGAAGCTCCCCGGTCTCGACGTTCTGGAAGGTAACTGAATCGTGGCGAACCGCACCCCGCTGATGGCGGGCAACTGGAAGATGAACCTCAACCACGTCGAGGCGGCCGGGCTGGTGCAGAAGCTCGCCTGGACGCTGGCCGACGCCAAGTACGACGCGAGCAAGTCCGCGGCGGCCGTCATCGTGCCGTTCACCGACCTGCGCACCGTCCAGACGCTCATCGAGGGCGACAAGCTGCCGCTGCAGTTCGGCGCGCAGGACGTCTCGACGCACGGCTCGGGCGCCTACACCGGTGAGATCTCGGCCGACATGCTGGCCAAGCTCAACTGCGACTACGTCGTGGTCGGGCACTCGGAGCGGCGCGACTACCACGCCGAGACCGACGAGATCATCAACGAGAAGGCGAAGGTCGTCCTGGCGGCCGGCATCACCCCGATCATCTGCGTGGGGGAGAAGCTCGACATCCGCAAGGCCGGCGAGCAGGTGCCCTTCGTGCTGGCCCAGGTCGACAAGGTGCTCGCCGGGCTGACCGCCGAGCAGGTCGCCGGCTCCGTCATCGCCTACGAGCCCGTGTGGGCCATCGGCACCGGCGAGGTGGCGACCCCCGAGGACGCGCAGGAGGTCTGCGGCGCGATCCGCGTCCGGGTGGCCGAACTGCTCGGCCAGGAGGCCGCCGACAAGGTCCGCATCCAGTACGGCGGCTCGGTGAAGTCCAGCAACGTGGTCGACATCATGGCGCAGCCGGACGTCGACGGCGCCCTGGTGGGCGGCGCGAGCCTGGACGCCGAGGAGTTCGCCAAGATCGTGCTGTTCTACGCGGCCTGATCCGATCCCTGCGAGGGGCCCCGACCGAATGGTCGGGGCCCCTTCGCTTCTGGGTTAGAATGAGCGGGTGATTGTCGTGCCCATGCTGACGTGGCCCATCCTGACCGTGTCGATCCTGTTGATCATCACGTCGCTGGCCCTGTCGATGTTCGTCCTGCTGCACAAGAACCGCGGCGGGGGCATGTCCGACCTCTTCGGTGGCGGCATGTCGTCGAGCATGGGCGGCACCTCCGTCGCCGAGCGCAACCTCGACCGGCTCACGATCACCGTCGGCCTGCTGTGGCTCGCCTGCATCCTGGGCCTGCTGACGCTGTACCGCTGGTTCCCGGAGGTCGGCGTCCTCGGCTGAGGGCCCCTCATCACCCCTGCTTGATCAACACAGTCTTTCCAGAGAGGTTCTTCCGTGGTCGGTGGTAGTGCGATCCGTGGTTCCCGCGTCGGTGCGGGACCGATGGGCGAGGCCGAGCGTGGGGACGCCGCGCCGCGCCTCTACATCTCCTTCTTCTGCAGCAACGGGCACGAGACGCGGCCCGCGTTCGCTGCCGACGCGGTGATCCCCGAGGAGTGGGACTGCCCGCGCTGCGGGCTTCCGACGAACCGGGACGCCGAGAACCCGCCGCCCCCGCCGAAGATCACGCCGTACAAGACGCACCTGGCCTACGTGAAGGAGCGCCGCTCCGACGACGAGGCCAAGGCGATCCTGGCCGAGGCGCTGGACTCGCTGCGCAACCGGCGTGCGGCCGGCGAGGTCATCTACTGACCGACCGGTGCTTCGTGCTCAGCGTTGATCCCGGCCTGGCGGCGCCGCCATACGAGCAGCTCAAGGCGCAGATCGCCGCCGCGCGCGCGTCGGGGGAGTACCCGGCCGGGCACCGGCTCGCGCCGGTGCGGCAACTCGCGGCCGAGCTGGGGCTGGCGCCCAACACGGTCGCGCGCGCCTACCGCGAGCTCGAGGCGGACGGCGTGATCCAGACGCGCGGGCGCGCCGGGTCGTTCGTCACCGGCACCGACGAGGGCCGCGTCCGGGCCGCGGACGCCGCCGCGCGCGGCTACCTGGACCAGGCGCTGGGGTTGGGGCTGAGCCTGCGCGAGGCGCTGGGCGCCGTCGCGCGTGCCGCCGAGCAGCGGTCGGCGTCCGGGGCGGGCTAGAAGCTGCAGGAGTGGTAGGGCAGCAGGCCGGCGGCTGAGCGGTCCAGGAGCCACAGCGTGGTGTCGGTGCCCCGCACCACCCCCGCGGGGATCTCCGGGTCGCCCGCGATCGACTCGGCGACGGCCTCGGCCTTGTCCTCACCCGCCACGAGGTACCAGACCTGGCGGCTCCGGTTGAGCGTGTCGACGGTCATGCTGATCCGCGACGGCGGCCCGAGCGGGGCGTCGCTCACCCCGATGACGGAGTGGGCCTGCTCGGCGAACGAGGGATGGTGCGGGAAGATGGACGCCACGTGGCCGTCCACCCCCATGCCCAGCAGCGTGATGTCGAAGCGGGTCTCGCCCAACTCCTTGGCGTAGGCCGCGGCGGAGGCGTCGTTGTCGGCGATGCCGTCCGCGGCCGGCATCGGGTGGGTCAGCGAGGGCGTCATGGGGAGCTTGCGGGCCAGGATCGCCAGCGTGTACCCGGCGTGCCGGTCGGGGTCCTCGGTGGGGACGAACCGCTCGTCGCCCCACCAGATCTCGATGCGGGACTGGTCCAGGTCGGACGCGTCCACGAGCTCGGTGAACGCCTCGTAGATCCGGTTGGCGATCCGGCCACCGGTCAGGCACAGCCGCGCGGGTCCGTCCTGGGCGGCCTGGATCGCGACCAGCCGGCGCATCAGCCGCTCCGCCGTCGCCTCCGTGAGGTCGGCACTGGTCGCGTACCGCCAGACCCGCTCCATGTCACACCCCCTGGGTGAGCTCCGCCAACGATTCGTCCGCTGCCAACTCTGCCATGGACGCCGCGAACACGTGGTCGGCCTCCAGTACCCGCAGCTCTTCAGTGATCAGTGCGGCGATGTCGCGGCGGCGCAGCGCGACCGCGAGCGTGGGGGAGCCCGGCGCCGCGAAGGTCGCCATCTTGCCGTCGGTGCGGGCCACCTTGATCTCGCCCTCGTCGGTGGTGAGCGTCACCTCGGTGATGCCCGGGCCGGCGTTGGGCTCGAACCGGACCTCGGTGCCCAGCCGCGAACGCAGCCACGCCGCGAGCAGCAGCCCGGGCGCGTTGCCGTCGGCGGCGTGCACCGACGCCGACTTCACCGTGCCGCGGGGCTGATCCAGCGCCGAGGCCAGCAGGGCGCGCCACGGGGTCAGCCGCGTCCAGGTCAGGTCGGTGTCGCCGGGGGCCAGGCAGCCGGCGCGGGCCACCAGGCCGGCCACCGGGTCGTCCTCGCCCATCGCGTCGGTGATGCGGCGCGAGGCCAGCGCCCCGACCGGATCCTGCGACGGGTGGGCGGGGGACTGCCCCGGCCACCACGCGATCACGGGGCTGTCGGGCAGCAGCAGCGGCAGCAACGCGGACGCCTTGTGCTGGGCGACCTCGCCGTGGAACTTCAGCGTGATGACCTCGCCGGGGATGCCCTCCCCGACCTGGATCTCGGCGTCCATGCGGTCCGAGCGCGACGAGCCGTCGGTGGCCAGGATGATGCGCGAGGGGTGCTCGCGGCCGGCCTCGAGGCAGGCGTCCATCACCTCGTCGACGTCGGACGGCTGCGGCATCACCAGCAGCGTGAACACCATGCCGGACGCCGCGCCCAGGTTGTGCCGGATCTCGCTGATCGCGGTCTGGATGCCCGCCGAGGTGGTCCCCTTGATGGTCTTGATCATCGTCGTCCTCCTACGGCCGTCGCCAGACGAAGCCGTCGCGCTCCAGCATGGTCTTGCCACTCGGGGGCCCCACGTGCCGGCCGCGTACCCCTCGGGCTGATGGTCCTTGCCGGCCCAGTAGTCCAGGATCGGGTCCAGGATCTTCCAGCTCAGCTCGACCTCGGTGTGCTGCGGGAACAGGGGCGGGTCGCCCAGCATCACGTCCAGGATGAGGCGTTCGTACGCCTCCGGGCTCGACTCGGCGAAGCTCGTGCCGTAGTTGAAGTCCATCGTCACGTCGCGGATCTCCATCTGGGTGGCCGGCACCTTCGCGCCGAACCGCAGCGCCACGCCCTCGTCTGGCTGGATGCGCAGCACCAGTGCGTTGGCGCCGAGCTGCTCGGTGTCGTTGAGGTGGAACGGCAGGTGCGGTGCGGACTGCATCATCAGCGCCACCTCCGTCACCCGGCGCGGCATCCGCTTGGCCGAACGCAGGTAGAACGGCACCCCTGCCCACCGGCGGTTGTCGATGTCGACGCGGAAGGAGGCGTAGGTCTCGGTCTGGGAGTCGGCGGGGATGCCGTCCTCCTCCAGGTACCCCTTGACCCGCTGGCCGCCCGCCCAGCCGGCGGTGTACTGGCCGCGGGCGGTGTGGGACTTCAGGTTGCGGGGGGCGCGCGCGGCGGCAAGCACCTTCTCCTTCTCGGCGCGCAGGTTGCCCGGCTCGAACGAGCTCGGCTCCTCCATTCCGACGAGCGCCAGCAGCTGCAGCAGGTGGTTCTGGATGACGTCGCGGGCGGCGCCGATGCCGTCGTAGTAGCCGGCGCGGCCGCCGATGCCGATGTCCTCGGCCATCGTGATCTGGACGTGGCTGACGTAGTTGCGGTTCCAGATCGGCTCGAACAGCTGGTTGGCGAAGCGCAGCGCCAGCAGGTTCTGCACCGTCTCCTTGCCGAGGTAGTGGTCGATGCGGAACACCTCGTTGGAGTTGAACACGCTCGAGACGCGCTCCTCCAGCTCGCGGGCGCTCGCCAGGTCGTGGCCGAACGGCTTCTCGATGACGACGCGGTTCCACGGCTTGGTGGCGGACTTGTCGACGAGCTGATGCTTGCGGAGCTGCTCGATCACCTGGTCGAAGCCGGCCGGCGGGATCGAGAGGTAGTAGACGTGGTTGCCCTCGGTGCCCTGGGACTCATCCACCTCGCGCAGCGTCTCGCGGAGGTTCTCGAAGCCGTCGTCGGAGTTGAAGGCGCCCGACACGAAGCGCAGGCCGTCGGCGAGCTGCTGGAACACCTCGGCGCGGAACGGCGTCCGGGCGTGGTTCTTCACGGATTCGCGGACGTACTCGGTGAACTGCTCGGCGTCCCAGTCGCGGCGGCCGTAGCCGACCAGCGCGAAGCCGGGCGGGAGCAGTCCGCGGTTGGCGAGGTCGTAGATGGCGGGCAGGAGCTTCTTCTGCGCCAGATCGCCGGTCACCCCGAACATCACCAGGGCGCAGGGCCCGGGCACTCGGGGCAACCGGCGATCGGTCGCGTCGCGCAAAGGATTGGCGGCGGAATCGGTCACCCGGTGATCCTAGCCACCCTCAGCGGAATCGGTTTCAGGCGTTCGCGGCCTCCAGGGCCCCCTTGACGGTGGCCTGCAGTTCGTGCCAGCTCACGATGAACTTGTCGACGCCCTCGGTCTCGAGCACCTCGAAGACCTCCGGCAGGTCGACGCCGGCGGCGGCCACCTCGGCCAGCACCTCGGCGCCGTGCGCGGCCTTGCCCTGGATGGACGGGCCGACCTCGCCGTGGTCGGCGAAGGCGAGCAGCGTCTTCTCCGGCATCGTGTTGACGACGCCGTCGGCGACCAGGTCGGAGACGTAGAGCGTGTCGGGGTAGGCCGGGTCCTTGGTGCCCGTGGACGCCCACAGCGGACGCTGCACGTTGGCGCCCTGCGCGGCCAGCGCCTGGTAGCGCTCGGAGCCGAACACCTCGTCGTAGGCGCCGAGGGCGACCTCGGCGTTGGCGATGGCGGCCTTGCCCTTGAGCTCGTCCTTGCCGAGCGCCGCGAGGCGCTTGTCGATCTCGGAGTCGACGCGGCTGATGAAGAACGACGCCACGGAGTGGATGCCCGACAGGTCGATGCCGGCGGCGGCGGCCTTCTCGAGGCCGGCCAGGTAGGCGTCCATGACCTCGCGGTAGCGCTCCTCGGAGAAGATCAGCGTGACGTTGACCGAGATGCCGGCCGCGATCGTCTCGGTGATGGCCGGCAGGCCCGCCTTGGTCGCGGGGATCTTGATGAGGACGTTGTCGCGGTCCACGAGCCCGTGGAGCTCCTTGGCCTGCGCGATGGTGGCCTCGGTGTCGTGGGCCAGGGTCGGGGCGACCTCGATGGAGACGCGGCCGTCGAAGCCCTTCGTCGCGCGGTAGGCGTCGGCGAACAGGTCGCAGGCGTCGCGCACGTCGGTGGTGGTGCAGGCCGTGATGGCCTCGTCGACGTCGGTCAGCCCCTGGAGCTGCTCGGCGTAGTCGGCGCCCTTGGCCAGCGCCGCCGCGAAGATGGTGGGGTTGGTCGTGACGCCCGACACGTAGTAATCGGCGATCATCTCGGCGAGGTTCCCGCTCTTGAGGCGGCCCCGGGACAGGTCGTCGAGCCAGATCGAGACCCCGGCATCGGCGAGGGCCTTCAGGCGATCATTCATGAAGTACTCCTGAGTTGTCTTCCATGGCGTTGCAACGCCTCTTGCTCCGACTCTACTCAGTCGAGCGCGGCTCAGGCCGGGCGGTGGCGATTCCGGGATGGGGGCGTGGGCTGTCGTCGCGGGGGCGAGGTAAACTGCCCCGGACGCCGGGTCCTCTCCCGCGTCCGCCGAAGTCATCTGGAGGTTCGCGGCATGCACCCAACTCGGACGAGCGCGCCGACGCCGACCGCGCCCGGCCTGAAGGGCACGCTGCTGGCCTACATCGGCCTCACCAAGCCCCGCATCATCGAACTCCTGCTGGTCACCACGTTTCCGGCGATGTTCCTCGCCGCGCGCGGTTTCCCGTCGCTGGCCCTGGCGACCGTCACCTTCATCGGCGGCACGCTGTCGGCGGCGTCGGCGAACGTCTTCAACTCGGTGCTGGACGCCGACATCGACGAGCAGATGCGGCGCACGCGTCGGCGTCCGATGGTGCGCGACCAGGTGTCGAAGGGCGCCGCCTACGCGTTCGGGGTGGTGTTGGGCATCGCCTCGGTGCTGATGCTCGGCTTCGGCGCCAACTGGCTGTCCGCCGGCCTGTCGGTCGCCGCGATCCTGTACTACGTCTTCATCTACACCGTGTGGCTCAAGCGCCGCACCCCGATGAACATCGTGTGGGGTGGCGTCGCGGGCTGCTTCCCGCCCCTGATCGGCTGGACGGCCGTCACCGGCTCGATCGCCTGGCCGCCGCTGATCCTGTTCCTGATCGTGTTCTTCTGGACGCCGCCGCACACCTGGGCGCTCGGCCTGCGCTACCGCGAGGACTACGCGGGCGTCGACGTCCCGATGCTCCCCGTGGTCCGCGAGGCGCCCTACGTGGCCCGGCAGATCCTCCTGTACTCGGTGCTCACCGTCGCCACCAGCATGGTGCTGTGGCCGGTGGCGCACACCGGGTGGCTGTACCCCGCGGTGGCCGCGGCCTGCGGCGTCGTGCTGATCTGGGAGTCGATCGCGCTCCTGCGCCGCGCCGACGCCGGCCTGCAGGACGCCAAGCTCGCGCCCATGCGGCTGTTCCACTGGTCCAACAGCTACCTGGCGATCGTCTTCATCGCCGCCGCGGTGGACGCGCTGTTCTTCTGACGTCTTCGGCTTCTGAGCCGCTCGGTCTTCTGAGGCGCTTCGTCGTTCTCGAGGGGCTTCGATGTCTGGGCGCTCGGTCGTCTGAGCCGCCGAGTCTTCTTGAGGGGCTTGGTCGTCTGAGCGGCCCCGGTCACCTGAGCGCCTCGGGGTCGGTTGCCCGCCACGCCTGCCGTTCCAGTCGCCCCCGTTTGCGCCAGCCGCCCGCGCAGGAACGGGGGCACCTGGGCTCAGCGGGGGCGTTTGGTTTCAAGCGGGGGCGGTTGGACGCGAGCGGGGGCGTCTGGTCGCGAACGGGGGCGTCTGGTCGCGAACGGGGGCGTCTGGTCGCGAGCGGGGGCGTCTGGTCGTGAACGGGTGCGTCTGGTCGCGAACCGGGGCAACTGGCCGCGAACCAGGGCAATTGGTCGTGGGCGGGGGCGGCGGCTTGGCGACGGCGGGGGCTGCTTGGCGACGGCGGGGGCGGCGATGGCAGCGGCCGTGTTGCTGGGGTCCTGGTGTTCTCGCTCCCGCGGTCTGGGCTGTTGCAGTTGCCCCCGTTTGCGTCAGACGCCCACGCAGGAACGGGGGCGTCTGGCGCAACCGGGGGCGACTGGTCGCAAGCGCGGGCGTTTGGTCGCGAACGGGGGCGTTGGTCGTAATCGGGGGCGTCTGGTCGCGAACGGGGCGTCTGGTCGCGAACCGGGGCAACTGGTCGCGAACGGGAGCGTTTGGTCGTGAGCGGGGGCCGCTTGGCGACGGCGGGGGCGGCGATGGCAGCGGGCGTGTTGCTGGAGTCCTGGTGTTCTCGCTCCCGCGGTCTGGGCTGTTGCAGTTGCCCCCGCTTGCGTCAGACGCCCACGCAGGAACGGGGGCGTCTGGCCCAACCGGGGGCGACCGGTCGCAGCGCGGGCGTTTGGTCGCGAACGGGGGCGTCTGTCGCGAACGGGGGCGTTGGGGCGAAGGCGCGGGCGGTGGCGACTGGCAAGGTGCGGTGGGTGGCTGCGGGTGTGTCGTTGGAGTCCTGCTGTTCTCGCTTCCGCGGTCTGGGCTGTTGCAGTTGCCCCCGTTTGCGTCAGACGCCCACGCAGGAACGGGGGCGTCTGGCGTAAGCGGGGGCGACTGGTTGCGAGCGGGGGCGTTTGGTTGCGAGCGGGGGCGGTTGGTTGCGACCGGGGGCGGTTCGTCGCGAGCGGGGGCGTTTGGTCGTAAGCGGGGGCGGTTCGTCGCAAGCGGGGGCGTCTGGCGCAAGCGGGATGTCCGGCGTGTGTGGGCGAGCGCGGGGATGGGGGACGCGCGAAGCGGCGTCGGAAGCGCGAAGCGGCGTCGGACGCGCGGGATGCGTCGGACGCGCGGGGTCGCGTCGGACGCGCGGAGTCGCGTCGGACGAAAGGGCGCCCCGGGGCTCGATGCCCCGGGCCTCGATGCGCCGGGCCTCGGCGGGTGTCAGGACGCGTGCAGGTGGACGTCGCGGGCGGGGCGGTACCACGCGGGGGCGTCCGGGACGGTGCGGAAGTACAGGTGGCCCAACGCGGCGGCGAACAGCGTGGTGCCGACCATGTGGGCGAACACCATGCCCATCGGCAGGTGCGTGAAGTACTGGACGTACCCGATGACGCCCTGCAGCAGGATCACCGCCAGCAGGCCCAGCCACAGGCGACGGGCGCGCGGCTGCGCCCAGGCCCACCACAGTCCCAGCAGCGTCAGCGCGACGATCGCCCAGACGGCCCAGGCGTGGATCTTGGCGGTCCACTCGGCGGACAGGCCGTTGCGCTGGGCGGCGCCGTCGCCGGCGTGCGGGCCGGCGCCGGTCACCACGACGCCGAGCGCCACGACGACCATGCCGAGCCAGAACACGACCGTCGTGAGCGTGACGAGTCGGTTCGGGACCGGCACGGGACGCAGGCCGTAGGCGTCGCGGACCAGCACCACGCACATCAGGATCAGCGCCATCGACACCACCATGTGCAGGCCGACGACCCACGGGTTGAGCTGCATCAGCACCGACACCCCGCCGATGACGGCCTGGGCGATGATGCCGAGGCCGACGCCGAACGCGAGGACGGGCATCCGCTCGGTGACCGCGCCGGCCTTCCACGCCCGGTAGGCGGTGATGAACATCCCCAGGGCGATCGCGGCGAGCACGAAGGTCAGCGTCCGGTTGCCGAACTCGATGAGGCCGTGCAGGCCGTCCTCGGGGCGGGGGACGTACGAGCCGGGCTGGCACTGCGGCCAGGTGGCGCAGCCCAGCCCCGACTTGGTGAGCCGGACCAGCGCGCCGGTCCAGACGATCGCCATGTTGGCCACCAGGGACGCCACGGCCCAGCGGCGCAGCCAGGTGAGGTTCAACTGGTCCATCGGAATGCCTTTCGAGCGACGGCGAGTGCGAGGGCCGCCCAGGCGGCCGAGATGACGACGAGGAACGGCTGGAAGCCGCCGGTGGCCGCGGCGCGCAGGCTCTCGCCCAGCGCCCCGGACGGGAGCAGGAGCAGCGGGAGTCGGAGGGCGTCCGGGTACGCCGCCAGCGGCAGCACCAGGGCGCCGCCGGCCGCGACGAGCAGGTAGATCAGGTTGGCGACGGCGAGGGTCGCCTCGGCGCGCAGCCGGCCGGCCAGGGCCAGCGCGAAGCACGCGAACGTGACCAGGGAGAACACCGAGGCCAGCACGGCGAGCGCGACCTGCCCGGGGTTCGCCTCCGGACGCCAACCCAGCGCGAACGCGACCGCCGCGATCACCGCGACCTGCCCCAGGGCGATCGCGGTCGTGGCCAGCGCCTTGCCCGCGACGAGGTCGGTGCGGGTCAGCGGCGTGGCCGCCAGCCGCTCCAGGACGCCGTTGCGCCGCTCGAAGGCCGTGTTGATCGCCAGCGACGTGAACGAGGTCGACCACAGCGCCAGCGCGATCACCGACGCCGGGAAGGCGCGGGCGTCCAGGCCGAAGCGCCCGCCCCAGAGCATCCCGGCCACGAGCAGGCCCAGCGGGATGACCAGGGACAGCAGCAACTGTTCGCCGTTGCGCAGCAGCAGGGACGCCTCCAGCGCGGCGTGCCGCAGCACGCGGCGGCCCTGCGGCGCGACGCCGCTGCGCGGGGACAGGTCGAGGCTCACGGCGCCTCCGTGGTGTGGGCGAGGAAGACGTCCTCCAGGGACGCGTCCCTGGTCAGGTCGGGCACGGTGCCGTCGATGACGACGCGGCCGGCGTCCATGATCCACACGTGGTCGGCCAGTTCGGCGGCCTCGTCCATGGCGTGGGTGGTCAGCAGGACGGCCACGCCGGCGTCCGCCAGGTCCCGGATGAGCGCCCAGGCGCGGCGGCGGGCGTGCGGGTCCATGCCGGCGGTCGGCTCGTCGAGCAGGACGAGCTCGGGGCGTCCGACGAGCGCGCCGGCGAGGTTGATCGCCTGCTGCTGCCCGCCCGACAGCCGCCGGTACGGCGTCTTGAGCGACAGGTCGATGCCGATGCGCTCCGCGAGCGCCTCGACGGGCTGGGGGTGCGCGTACAGCGAGGCCAGGTAGCGCAGCAGTTCGCCGGGCCGGACGCCGGACCACGCGCCGGTCGCCTGCGGCATCAGGCCGATGCGGGCCAGGGCGTCGGGGTGGCCGGCGGGCAGGCCCAGGGTGGTGACGGTGCCGGCGTCGGCGCGCAGGAGCCCGGTCAGGACACGGACCGTCGTGGTCTTGCCCGCCCCGTTGGGCCCCAGCAGCGCCGTGACGGCGCCTGGTTGGGCCTCGAAGGACAACCCTCGGAGGACGTCACGTCCCCCGAGGGTCACCTCGAGCCCGGAGCTGATCAGAGCGGGCGAGGACGGCACCCGTTCAGACTACCGTCGCGTGCTCCCTGACCTGAGCTTTGGTGTCGATGCGCATCCGGTAGAAGCTCCGCCACACGAATCCGGCGGACACCAGGAAGAACACCGCAGCCAGCACGGTCACCAGGCCGCCCTGGCCGGCCGCGCGCAGCGACACCGCCAGCTCGACGGCCAGCAGGCCGAACAGCGTGGTGAACTTGATGACGGGGTTGAGGGCCACCGAGCTGGTGTCCTTGTAGGGGTCGCCGACGGTGTCGCCGACCACGGCCGCCTCGTGCAGCGGGGTGCCCTTGGCGCCCAGGTCGACCTCGACGATCTTCTTGGCGTTGTCCCAGGCGCCGCCCGCGTTCGCCATGAAGATGGCCTGGTAGAGGCCGAACAGGGCGATCGAGATCAGGTAGCCGATGAAGAAGAACGGCTCCACGAACGCGAAGGCCAGCGTGGCGAAGAACACGCCCAGGAAGATGTTGAACATGCCGCGCTGGGCGTACACCGTGCAGATCTCCACGACCTTCTCGCTGTCCTCGGCGGACGCGCGCACCGCGTCCTCGTCGAGGCGGATGGTGTCCTGGATGTACTCCACGGCCCGGTAGGCGCCGGTGGTGACCGCCTGGATGGACGCGCCGGTGAACCAGTAGATGACCGCGCCGCCGGCGATGAGGCCGAGCAGGAACGGCGGGTGCAGCAGCGACAGGTTCTCCAGGTTGGTCGTCATGCCGGCGGTGAGCGCCATGATGATCGAGAAGATCATCGTGGTGGCGCCCACGACTGCGGTGCCGATCAGCACCGGCTTGGCGGTCGCCTTGAACGTGTTGCCGGCCGCGTCGTTGGCCTCGAGCAGGTACTTGGCCCGCTCCCAGTCGACGGTGAAGCCGTGGCTGCGCTCGATCTCGGCGGGGGCGTCCGGCAGCGTCTCGATCATCGACAGCTCGTAGACCGACTGGGCGTTGTCGGTGACGGGGCCGTAGGAGTCGACCGCGATGGTGACCGGGCCCATGCCGAGGAAGCCGAACGCGACCAGGCCGAAGGCGAACACCGCCGGGGCGTGCAGGTTGTCGCCGAAGCCGAGCGTCGTGGAGATGCCGTAGGCGGCCCCCATGAGGCCGACGATCGCCATGCCGAGCCAGTAGGCGGAGAAGTTGCCCGCCACCAGGCCGGACAGGATGTTGAGCGAGGGGCCGCCCGCATCCGAGGACGCCACGACCTCCTTGGTGTGGCTGCTCTTGACCGACGTGAACGCCTTGACCAGCTCGGGGATGAGCGCGCCGGCGAGCGTGCCGCAGGACACGATGAGCGACAGCTTCCACCAGGTGCTGCCGTCGCCGATCGCCGGGACGAGCACCACCGTGGTCAGGAAGGTGAGCGCGATCGAGACGATCGAGGTCACCCACACCAGCAGGGTGAGCGGCGCCTCGAAGTCGAGGTCGGGGTCGTCGGCGTGCCGGGCGTGCACCCAGGCGCGGGTCAGCGCGTACGACATCGCCGAGGCGAGCACCATGACGGCGCGGATCACGAAGATCCACACGAGCAGGGTGGCCTGCAGGTCGGCGCGGGCCGGCGGCACCGCCAGCATGATGAACGTCACCAGCGCGACGCCGGTCACGCCGTAGGTCTCGAAGCCGTCGGCGGACGGGCCGACCGAGTCGCCGGCGTTGTCGCCGGTGCAGTCGGCGATGACGCCGGGGTTGCGGGCGTCGTCCTCCTTGATCTTGAAGACGATCTTCATCAGGTCGGAGCCGACGTCGGCGATCTTGGTGAAGATGCCGCCCGCGATCCGCAGCGCCGCGGCGCCCAGCGACTCGCCGATGGCGAAGCCGATGAAGCAGGAGCCCGCGATCGAGCCGGGCAGGAACAGCATGATGCCGAGCATGATGAGCAGCTCGACGGAGATGAGCACCATGCCGACGCTCATGCCCGAGCGCAGCGGGATCTCGTGCACGTCGTAGGGACGCCCGCGCAGCGCGGCGAACGCGGTGCGCCCGTTGGCGAACGTGTTGACGCGGATGCCGTACCAGGCGATGACGAACGAGCCCGCCATGCCCAGCAGCGAGAAGCCCAGGATGATCGACACCTGGCCCCAGCCCGCCCGGCGAGGAACTTGAAGTAGACGAAGATCACCGCGGCGATGAACAGCCACAGCCGCAGCAGGAAGACGCCCTGCTGGCGCAGGTACGCCAGGCAGGTGCGGTAGATCAGGTCCGAGATCTCGGCGAGCGAGCGGTGGATCGGCAGCTTGCGCAGCTTCATGTAGCTGACGAGGCCGAACGTGAGGCCGACCAGGCACACGGCCAGGCCGATGGCCAGGAGTGCGCGGCCGCCGACCGCGCCCCGAAGAAGGTGGCGGCATCCAGGTCGGGCAGTTGGATGTTCGCCTCCCCGCCGGCGTGTTCGCCGGATGCGACGCCGCCCGAGCAGCCCACGAGGGCCAGCGGTAGGGCGGACAGGATGAGTGTGCGGGCGAGTGGCCGACGGGAATCCACGATGACTCCTGCTGATGCGTGTTCCAGGGCGACGTTGGGTCGTCCACTACAGACGTTAGTACTAGTCGTGACGACTGGAGTCCGGGCGGGGAAGTTGCCGGGGGTTGCCGCCCCGACCACCTGCCGGGCGGCGAGTTTGCGTCTGGCGCTGATTTTGCAAGAATGGTGTTGTCAAATACGAGGGAGGGAGGCGCTGATGTCCAGCCAGGACGCGATGCCGCTGACCGACTCCGACGTCCTCGAGGCGTCGACCCGCGAACGGGTCGCCCGTTCGATCCTGCAGGAGGGGCCCTCGACCGCCGCCGAACTGGCGGAGCGCCTCGACCTGACCCCGGCGGCCGTCCGCCGGCACCTGGCGGCGCTCATCGAGTCCGGCGACCTCGAGGCGCGCGACCAGCGCGTCTACGGGCAGCGCGGACGCGGGCGTCCGGCCAAGGTGTTCTGCCTGACCGACGAGGGGCGCAGCGAGTTCTACCAGGCGTACGACCAACTGGCCATCCAGGCGCTGCAGTTCCTGCGCGCCGAGGGCGGACAGCAGGCGATCACCGCCTTCGCCGACCAGGTGATGGAGGAGGTCCGGCGCAGGTTCGGCGCCGAGGGGTCGGAATACTCCAGCCCCGCCGACGCGTTGACTGAAGTACTCAACGAGCAGGGGTACGTCGCGTCGCTCAAGCCGGTGGCCTCCGGCACCCAGCTGTGCCAGTACCACTGCCCGGTGGCGCACGTGGCGCGGGAGTTCCCCGAGCTCTGCGCCGCGGAGACCCGAGTTTTTTCCGAACTACTGGGGAGCCACGTTCAGCGGCTCGCCACGATTGCACACGGAGACGGGGTGTGCACCACGCACATCCCACACCCTGTCGAGAGGACGATCTCATGACCCAGACCCAGGCACCCGGCCTCGGTTCGACCCAGGACGAGCACCTGGAGGCGCTCGGCAAGTACCGGTTCGGCTGGCACGACCAGGACTCCGCCGGCGCTTCGGCCCGACGCGGCCTCAACGAGGACGTCGTGCGCGACATCTCGAACCGCAAGGGCGAGCCCGAGTGGATGCTGGAGCGCCGCCTGCGCGGCCTGAAGCTCTTCGGGCGCAAGCCGATGCCCTCGTGGGGCGCGGACCTGTCCGACATCGACTTCGACAACATCAAGTACTACGTGAAGTCCACCGAGAAGCAGGCCACCAGCTGGGAGGACCTGCCCGAGGACATCAAGAACACCTACGACCGCCTGGGCATCCCCGAGGCCGAGAAGGCGCGGCTCGTCGCCGGCGTCGCGGCCCAGTACGAGTCCGAGGTCGTCTACCACAAGATCAACGAGGAGCTCGAGCGCCAGGGCGTCGTCTTCCTCGACACCGACACCGCGCTGAAGGAGCACCCGGAGCTCTTCCAGGAGTACTTCGGCACCGTCATCCCGACCGGCGACAACAAGTTCGCCTCGCTGAACACCGCGGTGTGGTCGGGCGGCTCGTTCATCTACGTGCCCAAGGGCGTCCACGTGTCGATCCCGCTGCAGGCCTACTTCCGGATCAACACCGAGAACATGGGCCAGTTCGAGCGGACGCTGATCATCGCCGACGAGGACTCCTACGTCCACTACGTCGAGGGCTGCACCGCCCCGATCTACAAGTCGGACTCGCTGCACTCGGCCGTCGTCGAGATCGTCGTGAAGAAGGGCGCCCGCGTCCGCTACACCACGATCCAGAACTGGTCGAACAACGTCTACAACCTCGTCACCAAGCGCGCGACCTGCGAGGCCGGCGCGACGATGGAGTGGATCGACGGCAACATCGGCTCGAAGGTCACCATGAAGTACCCGGCCGTGTGGCTGCTGGGCGACCACGCCAAGGGCGAGACGCTGTCGATCGCGTTCGCCGGCGAGGGTCAGCACCAGGACACCGGCTCGAAGATGGTGCACGCGGCGCCGCACACCTCGAGCTCCATCATCTCCAAGTCGGTGGCGCGCGGCGGCGGGCGGGCGTCCTACCGCGGCCTGGTCGAGGTGCAGCCGCAGGCGCACCACAGCGCCTCGAGCGTGAAGTGCGACGCGCTGCTGGTCGACACGATCAGCCGCTCCGACACGTACCCCTACGTCGACGTCCAGGTGGACGACGTGTCCATGGCCCACGAGGCGACCGTCTCGAAGGTGTCCGAGGACCAGCTCTTCTACCTGATGCAGCGCGGGATGGGCGAGGACGAGGCCATGGCCATGATCGTCCGCGGCTTCGTGGAGCCGATCGCCCGCGAGCTCCCCATGGAGTACGCGCTGGAGCTGAACCGACTGATCGAGCTGCAGATGGAAGGAGCCGTGGGCTGACGCCCGCGGGGAGGAAACGAACAACGTGAGCGTGACTGAAGTTCCCAACGTGGCCGGTGCGATCGAGACGATCGAGTCGCACCTGCATCCCAAGCCCAGCTTCGACCTGGCTGACCACCCGATGCCGGACGGCCGCGAGGAGGTGTGGCGGTTCACCCCGCTGCGCCGCATCAAGGCCCTCCTCGAGCCGGCCCCGGACGCCGACGTGCTGACCGTCGACGTCGAGGCCCCCGACGGCGTCGAGATCTCCGAGGCCGCCGCCGGCGAGGCGCCGCGGGGCACCGTGCTGGTGCCCGGCGACCGCATCGCGGCGCTGGCCGACGACGGCGCGCCGACCGCCCAGGTCGTGCGCATCCCCGCGAACGCGGAGCTGTCCGAGCCCGTCCGGCTGCACCTGCGGGGCACGGACGCCGCGGGTCGCGTCAACCGGGTCAACGTCATCGTGGCGGAGCCCAACTCCAAGGCGACCGTCGTGCTGCGGCACACCGGGTCGGCGCAGGTGCTGGAGAACGTCGAGATCGACGTCCAGCCGGGCGCCAACCTGACCGTCGTGTCGCTGCAGGACTGGGCCGACGACGCCCTGCACGCCGGCGAGCACACCGCCCGCGTGGGCCGCGACGCCACCTACCGGCACGTCAACGTCAGCTTCGGCGGCGACGTGACCCGGCTGCACACCAACGTGTTCTACGACGGCCCCGGCGGCCGCGCCGAGATGTTCGGCGTCTACTTCGCCGACGCCGGCCAGCACATCGAGCACCGGCTCTTCGTGGACCACAACGCGCCCGAGACCTACAGCCACGTGGACTACCGCGGCGCGCTGCAGGGCAAGGACGCGCACACGGTCTGGGTCGGCGACGTGCTGATCCGCAAGGTCGCCGAGAACATCGAGACCTACGAGACCAACAAGAACCTGGTGCTCACCGAGGGGGCGCGCGCCGACTCGGTGCCGAACCTGGAGATCGAGACCGGCGAGATCGTGGGCGCGGGACACTCCTCGACCACCGGCCGGTTCGACGACGAGCAGCTGTTCTACCTCACGAGCCGCGGCATCGACCCCGACGAGGCCAAGCGCCTGGTCGTGATGGGCTTCTTCGTGGAGATCATCCGCCGCATCGGCATCCCGGACGTCGAGGAGCGCCTGATCGCCGAGGTCGAGCGCGAGCTCGCCTCGACCATCGGAACCGCGAAGTCGGTCCCGGAGGCTTCGTGAGCTGGGCGTTCGCCTGCCCCGCTACCGAGCTGGAGGAGGACAAGCCGTACTCGGTCGACGTCGAGGGCACCCTGGTCGCCCTCGTCTCGACCGAGGGCGAGCTGTTCGCCATCCGTGACGAATGCAGCCATCAGGCCGTGATGCTGAGCCTGGGTGAGGTCGAGGACTGCACCCTGGAGTGCTTCGCGCACGGCAGCCGTTTCGACCTGCGCACCGGCGAGGCCCTCGACCTGCCCGCCACGCAGCCCGTCCCCGTCTATCCCGTCAAGATCGAGGCCGACGACATCTACGTCGACCTCGAGAACCCGATCACACAGGAGTTCTGAACCACCATGTCGCTTGAAATTTCCGGCCTGCACGTCGATGTCGAGACCGAGGACGGCCCCAAGGAGATCCTCAAGGGCGTCGACCTGACCATCAACCCCGGTGAGGTCCACGCCATCATGGGCCCCAACGGCTCGGGCAAGTCCACGCTGGCCTACAGCCTCGCCGGCCACCCGAAGTACCACATCACCTCGGGCACCGTGACGCTGGACGGCACCCCGCTCAACGAGCTCACCGTCGACGAGCGCGCCCGCGCCGGCCTGTTCCTGGCCATGCAGTACCCGGTCGAGGTGCCCGGCGTCTCCACCGCGAACTTCCTGCGCACCGCCAAGACGGCGCTGGACGGCGAGGCCCCCAAGGTCCGCACCTGGGTCAAGGAGGTCAACGCAGCCATGCAGGAGCTCGGCCTGGACGACTCCTTCACCTCGCGCTCGCTGAACGAGGGCTTCTCCGGCGGCGAGAAGAAGCGCGCCGAGATCGTGCAGTTGCAGCTCCTGCAGCCGAAGTACGCGATCCTGGACGAGACCGACTCCGGTCTGGACATCGACGCCCTGCGCGTCGTGGCCGACGGCGTCAACCGCTACACCGCCCAGGGCGACCGCGGCGTGCTGCTCATCACGCACTACACGCGCATCCTCAACTACATCAAGCCCGACTTCGTGCACGTGTACGTCGACGGCCGCGTGGTGACCGAGGGTGGCCCCGAGCTGGCCCAGAAGCTGGAGGAGACCGGCTACGACTCCTACATCGCCGCGGCCCGGGCGAATGCCTGATCGAGCCGCTGCGCAGGCGCTGCCCGCCCGCGTCCGGTCCGATTTCCCCATCCTGGACCGGACGGTGGGCGGCGCGCCGCTGGCCTACCTCGACTCGGCGAACACGTCGCAGAAGCCCCGCGTCGTCATCGACGCGCTGGCGGAGCACTACGCCGAGCACAACGCCAACGTCGCCCGCGCCATGCACACGCTCGGCGCGGAGGCGTCGGCCGGCTTCGAGGGCGGCCGGTCGAAGGTCGCCACGTTCGTGGGCGCGACGCGCCCCGAGGAGATCGTCTTCACCAAGAACGCGTCCGAGGCACTGAACCTCGCCGCGCACACCCTCGGTGAGCACGTGCGCCTGGGCCCGGGCGACGAGGTCGTCATCTCGGTGCTGGAGCACCACTCCAACATCGTCCCCTGGCAGCTGCTGTGCCGCCGCACCGGCGCCACGCTGCGCTGGTTCGACATCACCGACGAGGGGCGCCTCGACCTGGCAGGGGCGGACGCCGCGGGCCTCATCAACGAGCGCACCAAGATCGTGTCGGTGGCGTGGGTGTCCAACGTGCTCGGCACGGTCACCCCGGTCGCCGACATCGTGGCGCGCGCGCACGCCGTCGGGGCGATCGCCGTCCTGGACGCCTCGCAGGCCGTCCCGCAGTTCGCGGTCGACCTGCCCGCCACCGGCGCCGACCTGGTCGCGTTCACCGGCCACAAGATGGTCGGGCCGACCGGCATCGGCGTGCTGTGGGGCCGCTACGACCTGCTCGCCGACCTGCCGCCGTTCCTCGGCGGCGGCGAGATGATCGAGGTCGTCACCATGGAAGGCTCCACGTTCGCGCCGCCGCCGGCCCGCTTCGAGGCCGGGACGCCGCCGATCGCGGAGGCCGTCGCGCTCGGCGCCGCCGCCGACTACCTCACCGGGGTCGGCATGGACGCCGTCGCGCAGCACGAGCACGCCATCACCGCCTACGCGCTCGAGCGGCTGCAGGCCGTCGAGGGGCTGCGGATCCTCGGGCCCACCGAGCCGGTCGACCGCGGGGGAGCGATCTCGTTCACGCTCACCAGCGAGGACGGCTTCGACATCCACCCGCACGACACCATGCAGATGCTCGACGCCCGGGGGGTCGCCGTGCGCGGCGGCCATCACTGCGCGCGGCCGCTGCACAAGCGCCTCGGCGTCCAGTCGTCGACCCGCGCGTCGTTCTACCTGTACACGACGCCGCAGGAGATCGACCAGCTGGGCGAGGCGCTCGACTACACCCGCGACTTCTTCGGGAGGCACCGATGAGCGTCGAGCAGATGTACCAGGAGATCATCCTCGACCACTACAAGGAGAAGCACCACGCCGGGCTCCGCGAGCCCTTCGAGGCGCAGGTGCATCACGTCAACCCGTCGTGCGGCGACGAGATCGACCTGCGCGTCCACCTGGACGGCGACCGGGTCGCCGACGTCAGCTACGACGCGGAGGGCTGCTCCATCTCGCAGGCGTCCACCTCGGTGATGGCCGACCTGGTGATCGGGCGTACCGTGGAGGAGGCGCTGGCCATCGAGGCGGCGTTCCACGAGATGATGCACAGCCAGGGCAGGGCCGAGCCCGACGAGGACGTCCTGGAGGACGGGATCGCCTTCCTCGGCGTCTCCCAGTTCCCGGCGCGCGTGAAGTGCGCGCTGCTGGGCTGGTCGGCCTGGAAGGACGCCGCCGCGCAGGCGCTGGCGTCGAACGAACAGCAGGAGGAAGCATGACCGAGACCCCCCGCCCCTCGGACCTGGTGAAGGACACCTTCCCGGACGCCGCGGCCGCCCCGGGCGCCGACGTCGCGTCCATCGAAGACCTCGAGGAGGCCATGCGCGACGTGGTCGACCCCGAGCTGATGGTCAACGTCGTCGACCTGGGCCTGGTCTACGGCATCACGGTCGACGAGGACAACAACGCCACGATCGACATGACGCTGACGTCGCCGACCTGCCCGCTGACCGACCGCCTGGAGTACGACACCCAGGTGGCGCTGTCGCCGCTGGTCAACTCGGCGACGATCAACTGGGTCTGGCTGCCGCCGTGGACCCTGGACAACATCACCGACGACGGCCGCGAGCAGCTGCGCGCCATCGGCTACAACCTGTAGCGCCGTCACACGAACGCCCGCCCGGGACGCCCGGGCGGGCGTTCGTGCGTCCGGTGCGCCGCGGTGCGGGTGGCCGAGGGCGCCGGGGGCTCGACGCCGACGCGTCCCCCGGACGGCGTGCGCGGTGGGGCGGCCGGGCTAGGAGGTCGCGGAGTCGCGAGGCGTCGGGGAGCCGGGCGAGCCGTCCGCGTCGGCGGCCGGGTCGGTGGCCGCCGGGGCCGGGCCGGGGACGGCGTCCGGGGCGGCGGGCCGCGACGCGGGCGTGCCGTGGTGGTGGTCCTCGTCGGACGCCGGGACGCGCGGGTCGGCCATCGCGGGGTCGTTGGAGATGAACGCGTTCAGCCAGCGCATCTGCGGGTCGTGGTCGACGAGGATCGCCTTGGCCAGCAGCGTCATCGGCAGCGCCAGCAGGGCGCCGAGCGCGCCGATCACCGAGCTCCACAGCAGCAGCGACAGGAACGACACCAGCGCGGTGACGCCGACGGCGTCCCCGTTGAACTTGGGCTGGATGATCGACTGGATCACGAAGTTGACCACCGAGTAGATGATCACGACCAGCAGCGCTGTCAGCGGGTCGTTGGCCAGCAGCGCCATGATGGCGGGCGGCACGAGGCCGATGACGAAGCCGACGTTGGGGATGTAGTTGGTCAGGAACGCGAGGATGCCCCACACCAGCGCGAGCGGCACGTTGAGGAACTCCAGCGCGATCACGTCGATGATCGCGACGATGAGGCCGAAGATCGTCGACACCACCCAGTACCGGCGCACGCCTGCGATGAAGTCGGCGATCGAGTGCCAGATGCGCGGCTGGTAGCGCTTCAGCGCGTCGTTGCGGCCGCCGAACGTGTCGGTGTCGAACGCCATCATGAAGATCATCACGATGATGACGGTGAGCATCGTCACGATGTTGGTGACGCTGCCCAGGGCGCTGGTCAGGATGCCGGTGAAGCTCGCCGGGTTGAGCGTCTTGAGCTGGTCCAGCACCTGCTGCTCGGAGATCCCGAACTGACTCAGCCACGACACCGTCTGGTGGTACAGCGTCCAGAACTGCCGCTGGTACTGCGGGAGTTCCTGCACCAGCGCGGTGATCGACCACACCAGCGCGAAGAAGAACGCGGACAGGATCGCGAACACGACGATCGCCAGGATGATCTGGGCCAGCAACTTCGGGACGCCCTTGCGGATCAGGAGCGTCTGGATCGGGTACGCGGCGATGAACAGGTTCAGCGTCAGCATCAGGGGGCCGATGATGTCGGCGTACTGGTGCATCCCGAACAGCACCACGAGCGCGCAGGTGAGCGTCAGCAGGATCGTGGTGACCGCGGGAATGACGACGCGCCTACTGCGCGGGGGCGTCGCGGCTGTGTCGCTGGGCTGTGCCATGGAGGAGAGCCTAGGCGGTGCGAACGACGTGTCGCGCACCGCCCACGCTTCCCTAGACTCGGGTCGACCACCCGATCATCCGGAGGAATGATGCGCGACTACACCGCGGACGCACGCGAGCTCCACACCGAGATCACGGAGCTGCGCCACCGGCTGCACTCCCATCCCGAGACGGGCAACGACGTGCCCTGGACGCAGTCGGTCGTCCTGGACGCCCTGGCGGGCCTGGACCTCGAGGTCACGAAGGGCACCGGCTCCACGTCCGTGACGGCGGTGCTGCGCGGCGGGGCCGCGCCGGACGGCGAGCGTCCCATCGTGCTGCTGCGCGCCGACATGGACGGCCTGCCCGTGCAGGAGGAGACCGGCTGGGAGCACGCGTCGCAGCGCGCCGGCTTCATGCACGGCTGCGGCCACGACGTCCACACCTCCTCGCTGGTGGGGGCCGCGCGGCTGCTGCACGCCCGCCGCGACGAGCTTCCCGGCGACGTCGTGTTCATGTTCCAGCCCGGCGAGGAGCTCCTCACCGGCGCGCCGATCATGATCGCCGAGGGCGTCCTGGACGCCGCGGGCCGGCGCGCCGACCGGGCGTTCGGCATGCACGTGTTCAGCTCGATCTTCCCCGCGGGCACCTGGTCGACCCGTCCCGGGCCGATCATGGCGGCCAGCGACTCGCTCACCGTCGACCTGGTCGGCAAGGGTGGCCACGGCTCGGCCCCGCACCTGGCCAACGACCCCGTGCCGGTGATGGCGGAGGTGATCTCGGCGATCCAGACGGTGATCGCGAAGAAGTTCGCCGCCACGGACCCCGTCATCATCAACGTCGGCGTCGCGTCAGCGGGGGAGGCCCGCAACGTCATCCCCGAGCGCTGCCACCTCGACATGTCCATCCGGACGTTCTCCGACGGCGCCCGCGACCGCATCGAGCAGGTGCTGCCCGCCCTGGTGGAGGGGATCGCGTCCGCCCACGGCGTCCGGGCGGAGATGGTGTACGCCCGCGGCGTCGGCCCCACGGTCTGCGACCCCGAGCAGGCCGCGTTCGCCGAGCGGGTGATCCGCGGCGTGGTCGGCGACCGCTACTTCGAGCTGGAGTCGCCGCTGGGCGGCTCGGAGGACTTCTCCGAGGTGCTCAACCTGGTGCCGGGGGCGTTCATCGCGTACTCGGGCGTCCCGGCGGGCACCGACCTGGCCGACACCACCTACAACCACTCGGCGACCGCGTTCTTCGACGACGCGGTCCTGCCCGAGGCGATGGCGGTGTACGCGACGCTGGCGCACGAGGCGCTGGACGAGCTCGCCGCGTCCTGAGCCGGGCCGGGCGGCCGGCGGCGATCGATCCTCGCCGGACGGCCGCCGCCGGATCACCCCGGTTCGGGTTGGGGACGGCGGGACGGTAGAGTGGATCCTCGTGATTGTTGCGCGCGATGTGTCCGTGGCCGTCGGCGCCCGCACCCTCCTGGAGCCCACCAGCTTCCAGATCGCCACCGGTGACCGCATCGGCCTCGTGGGCCGCAACGGCGCCGGCAAGACGACCCTGACCAAGATCCTGGCCGGCGAGGGACAGCCGGCGTCCGGACTGGTCACCAACTCGGGCCTGGTCGGCTACCTGCCGCAGGACCCGCGCACCGGCGACCCCGACCAGCTCGCCCGCGACCGCATCCTGTCGGCGCGCGGCCTGGACGGCATCCTGAAGCGGCTCGCGACGACGTCGCACGCCATCGCGGACGCCGTCACCGACGAGGCCCGCGACGACGCCATGCGCCGCTACGCCCGCGCCGAGGCCGAGCTGACCGCTGCGGGCGGCTACGGCGCCGAGTCCGAGGCGGCGCGGATCGCCGCCAACCTGGGGCTGCCCGACCGCGTCCTCACCCAGCCGATCCGCACCCTGTCGGGCGGCCAGCGCCGCCGCGTCGAGCTGGCCCGCATCCTGTTCTCGGGCGCCGACACGCTGCTGCTGGACGAGCCCACCAACCACCTCGACGCCGACTCGGTCGTGTGGCTGCGCGGCTTCCTGGCCGGCTACCCGGGCGGCATCCTCGTCATCAGCCACGACACCGGCCTGCTGGACGCCGTGGTCACGAAGGTCTACCACCTGGACGCCAACCGCGCCGAGATGGACCAGTACAACCTCGACTGGAAGAAGTACCTGGTCCAGCGCGAGACCGACGAGAAGCGCCGCCGCCGCGAGCGCGCCAACGCCGAGAAGAAGGCGTCCCGGCTGCTGGAGCAGGCCGCGAAGATGGGCGCCAAGGCGACCAAGGCCGTGGCCGCGCAGAACATGGCCCGGCGCGCCGAGAAGCTGCTCGCCGCCACCGAGGGGGAGCGCGCCCAGGACCGGGTCGCGAAGATCCGGTTCCCCGAGCCCGCCTCGTGCGGCCGGGTGCCGCTGACCGCCGAGAGCCTGTCGAAGAGCTACGGCAGCCTCGAGGTGTTCACCGGCGTCGACCTGGCGATCGACCGCGGCGCCAACGTGGTCGTGCTGGGGCTCAACGGCGCCGGCAAGACGACGCTGCTGCGCATCCTGGCCGGCCTGGAGGAGCCCGACACCGGCGAGGTCGTCCCGGGCCACGGCCTCAAGCTGGGCTACTACGCCCAGGAGCACGAGACGATCGACGTGGGCCGCAGCGTCCTGGACAACATGGTCTCGGCGTCGCCGAACCTCGACGACACCCAGGTGCGCAAGATTCTCGGCTCGTTCCTGTTCACCGGCGACGACGTCGACAAGCCCGCCCGCGTGCTCTCGGGCGGCGAGAAGACCCGGCTCGCGCTGGCGATGCTCGTCGTGAGCTCCGCCAACGTCCTGCTGCTCGACGAGCCCACCAACAACCTCGACCCCGCCTCGCGCGCCGAGGTGCTGGATGCCATCCGCACCTACGCCGGCGCCGTCGTCCTCGTCACCCACGACGAGGGCGCCGTCGAGGCGCTGCAGCCCGACCGCGTCCTGCTCCTGCCCGACGGCGACGAGGACCTGTGGAGCCCGGAGTACACCGAGCTGATCTCCCTGGCCTGACCCCCGGACGCCCGTCGGACGGGGGCGCGCCTCGCACACGACGCGAAGGTAAGGGGGCGTGCTGCGCGCACGACGCCGGGTCGCCCGGACGCCGCCGCGCGGATCTGCCGAATCGGTCCCGCCCCCGCGCCGGAGGTGATGGGATGAACGGCGGATCCCAGGCGACGATCCCGTCGCGTCCCGTTTCTCCCGGAGGTACCGACCCGTGCCCACGACCACCCATCGCCGCGTCTCGCGGTGGGCCGCCATCCTGATCTTCGTGACCGTCACGCTCGGCGGCGTCGTGTGCGCGACCGACTCCAGTTCGGCGTGCCCCGCGTGGCCGGTCTGCTACGCCGACCAGGTCGGCCCGGCGCTGCAGGCGGGGTGGCTGGAGAACCCGATCATCGAGTTCGTGCACCGGGCGATCAGCTTCGCCGGGCTGGTGCTGCTGGGCGTCTCGGGCCGGCTCGGACGCCGCAGCGCGGACGCGCGGGTGCGCGTCCTGCCCTGGGTGGCGCTCGGCTGCGCCGTCGGGTCGGCGGTGTTCGGGATGATGATCATCCTGTTCACGCTGCCGTTCGCCCTGGGGCTGCTGGACCTGGGCTTCGCTCTGGTCGCGATGGTGCTCGCGATCGTCACCGACCGCGCGCTCCGCGCCGAGCGCCGCGCCTCCTCCGAGCCGTTCCTGGCCCGGCTCGCCGCAGGCACGCTGGTCCTGCTCGGCGCCATGCACCTGCTGGGCAGCGTGGTCGCGGGCACGACCGCGGGCGGCGTCCAGTCCTACACCCGCTGCCTGAGCTGGCCGCTGTGGCAGATCCACGACATCGACCGGCTGCCCGCGCTGCAGGTGCTGCGGATCGGGATGGCGCTGTCGGCCATCGTCCTCATCGCCGCCGTGACCGCGCTCGCCGCGCGGCGGCCCGCCGTCCGGGTGCCCGCGTTCGTGGCGGCGGGCTGCCTGGCCGTGGAGCTCGCGCTGGGCGCGCTCATCACCACCGCCGGCCTGGCGCCGACCCAGACCAACGGCATCGACGCCACCATCGCGGTGCTCTACTCCGTCGCCGCGGTCGCGATCATGGGCGCCCTGGCCTGGGTGCTGGGGGCGGCGCTCCCCGCGGCCGACGACGGCGCCGACGACCACGCACTCGCACGGCTGGTCGCGCAGGCGGGCTGACCGCGCGGTCGGTCCGGCAACGGTGCGGTCACGATCGGTCGTCGGCGGGTCACCGTTGCGCATCGCCCCCTCCCGCGGGGCGGCCGCCGCGCCCTACCGTGGCACCATGGCTCGCTTCCGTGGTCGTGCTGCCGCCCTGCTCGCCCTGGCCGCCCTCGTCGCGGGGGTGCTGGTCGGTGCCGCTCCGGCGCACGCGTGCGCGTGCGGGGGCTACGTGGGGCCGCCCGGGGCGTCGGTGGCGGTGCAGTCCGAGTCGGCCGCCCTCGCCCTGGTCGACGGGCGCGAGACGATCGTGCTGTCGATGGGGGCCGTCACCGAGGCCGACGACGTCGCGCTGCTGATCCCGACCCCGGCGCCCGCCGAGGTCGCCCGCGGCGGCGCCGGCGTCTTCGTCGAGTTGGCCGGGGTCACCGCCCCGACGCCGCGCGTCGAGTACGACTGGTGGGGCACCGGCGGCGACGGGACGTCCGCGGGCGCCGCCCCGCAGGCCACCGGCGCGCCCGTCACCGTGCTGACGCAGGTGCAGTTGGGCGAACTCGAGGTCACCACCCTGGCGGCGTCCGACGCGGACGCGCTCGCGGGCTGGCTGGCGGCGCACGGGTACGTCATGCGGGACGGGCTGGCGGCCGCGGTGCGGCCCTACGTCGCCGAGGGCTGGTCGTACGCGGCGGTCCGGCTGCGGCCGGAGGCGGCGGCCACCGTTTCGGGCGAGATGCAGCCCCTGGTGCTCACGTTCGACGCCGACGAGCTGGTCTACCCGATGCGGCTCTCGGCGGCGGCGTCCACCGCCCAGCACGTCCGCACCTACGTGTTCGGCGCGCACCGCGTGGACCGCACCGACGCCCAGGCCCACACCGCGGTGCTGCACTTCGCCGCTCCGGTCGCCCCGTCCGACTTCGCCGACCCGCAGCTCGCCCGGTTCGCCGAGGCCGGCTTCCTGACCGCGCACGACCAGACGTTCCGCGACCCGGTCGCCCAGATCACCGCCGACTTCGCGTTCGCCAACGCCGACCAGGACGCCGTGTTCCGGCCGGAGTACCGGGTCACGCAGGCGGTGACGCTGCTCGGCCTGCCCGCGGGTCCGGTTCTGGTCGCGCTCGGCGTCCTCGCGGCCGCCGGTGCCGCGATGGCCGTCGCGGCGCGGCGCCGGAACCAGGCGGAGGCCGGGGACATCCCCGGCGTCCGGGACGCGGGGCGCCAGTAACCTGGGGACGTGCCCGAAGCCTTCATCGCCGCCCTGTGCATCATCCTGGCCATCGTCGGGATCTGCGGGGTCGTCGTCCCCGTCCTTCCCGGCTCCATCACCGTCGCGGTTTCGCTGCTCGTCTGGGCGATCTGGGGCGGCTCGTCGTGGGGCTGGGTCGCCTTCGGCGTCGGGATCGTGCTGCTGGCGGTGGGGTTCGCCTCCCAGTACGTGCTGACCGGCCGACGGCTCAAGGAGCGCTCGATCCCCAGCCGCTCGGTCGTCATCGGCCTCGTCTGCGGCGTCATCGGCCTGTTCGTCATCCCGTTCCTGGGGCTGCCGCTGGGCTTCGCCCTGGGGCTGTGGCTCGCCGAATACGCCCGGGTGCGGGACCCGAAGGAGGCGACCTCGACGAGCTGGGCCGCCCTGAAGTCGGTCGGCCTGGGCATGGCGGTCGAACTCGGCTGCGCCCTGACGGCCGGCGGCGTGCTGCTCGCCAGCATCCTCACCACCGTCTTCTGAGCGGCGCCGCCCCCGTGTGACGAACCGCCCGCGCCGACGCGCGGGCCCACCCCGCTCCGGGCTGCGCATCACCCCATTCCGCGTGGGCGCATCGCGGCGTTGCGGGCCGCTCCGGGACGCCGTTCTAGTCGCCCCGACAGCAACCAGGAACGAGGTTGTTGCATTCGGCGCGGGGGCCGAACACCCCCGCTACGTTGTGTAGTAGATCCCCGGAATGAACCGGGTGAACCCATTCACAACGGACGAGGCTGAACCGATGAGTGACCATTTGGCAACGCTGCGTGAGAAGAGACAGAAGGCTCTGGAGGGTGGTGGCGCCAAGCGCATCGACGCGCAGCATGCGAAGGGCAAGCTGACCGCCCGCGAGCGGCTGTCCATCCTGCTCGACGAGGCGTCCTTCCAGGAGTTGGGCGCCCTGGCGACCCACCACAACACCGACTTCGGGATGGACGAGCACCGCTACCCCGGCGACGGCATCATCACCGGGTTCGGCAAGATCCAGGGCCGCCGCGTCGCGGTGTTCGCCCAGGACTTCACGGTGCTCGGCGGCTCCTTCTCCGAGGTGCAGTCCAACAAGATCTCCCGCATCCAGGACCTGGCGATCCAGGCGGGCATCCCGCTGATCGGCCTCAACGACTCCGGCGGCGCGCGCGTCCAGGAGGGCGTCCGCTCGCTGGCCGCGTACGGCGAGGTGTTCGTCCGCAACGTGCGGGCCTCGGGCGTGATCCCGCAGATCTCGCTCATCCTCGGCCCGTGCGCCGGCGGCGCGGTCTACAGCCCGGCGCTGACCGACGTGACGATCATGGTCAACGACACCTCGAACATGTTCCTGACCGGCCCCGACATCATCAAGACGGTCACCGGCGAGGACGTCTCGGCCGAGGAACTGGGCGGTGCGCTGGTGCACAACGCGACGTCCGGCGTGGCGCAGGTGATGGCCGCCAGCGAGCAGGAGGCGCTGTCGCTGACCAAGTCGCTGCTGAGCTACCTGCCGCAGAACAACACCGAGGACCCGCCGCAGCTCGAGCCCTACGACCCGGCCGACCGGATGGACGAGTCGCTGAACACGATCGTCCCCGACGACGACCGGCTGGCCTACGACATGCGCGACGTGCTCGACATGGTGTTCGACCACGACTCGGTCTTCGAGCTCCACAAGGAGTGGGCGCAGAACGCGCTGGTCGGGTTCGCCCGTCTCGACGGCAACAGCGTGGGCTTCATCGCGAACCAGCCGCTGGTGATGTCGGGCTGCCTCGACATCAACGCCTCGGACAAGATCGCCCGGCACATCACGCTGTGCGACCAGTACAACATCCCGCTCATCACGTTCGTGGACTGCCCGGGCTACCTGCCCGGCGTCGAGCAGGAGTACAACGGCGTGATCCGGCACGGCGCGAAGATCATCTACGCGTACTGCCAGGCCACGGTCCCGCAGATCTCCCTGGTGACGCGCAAGGCGATGGGCGGCTCGTACGTCGCCATGAGCTCCAAGCAGATGAACAACGACGTCGCCTTCGCCTGGCCCAGCGCGCAGATCGCGGTCATGGGCGCCGAGGGGGCGGCCCGGCTGCTGAACCGGCGCGCCATCGAGGCCGCCGAGGACCCCGCCGCCGAGGAGGCCCGGTTCATCGCCGAGTACAAGGAGAAGTTCTTCAACCCCTACCAGGCCGCCGACGTGGGCCAGATCGACGAGGTCATCGAGCCCCGCGAGACCCGCGCCCGCCTGATCCGTGCTCTGGAGGTGCTGCGCACCAAGGTGACGCAGACCATCCCCAAGAAGCACGGCCTCTTCCCGGTGTAGGGGCGAGCACCGTGACGATGGACGACCTCCTGTGGGGGTTGATGATGATGGTGGTCGGCATGGGCGTCGTGTTCGCCCTGCTGCTGCTGCTGACGCTGGTCCTGACGCTGATCGGACGCCTCGACCGCACCCCGGTGGTCGAGGAGCCCGAGCCGGTGCCGCTCGAGGCCGTCGCGGCGCTCGCCGAGCTGGATGAGGCGCCCGCGGCGCCCGCGGTCCGGATCATCGCCGACGGCCTGGACGAGGACCAGGTGGCCGCGATCACCGTCGCCGTCATCACCCACGCCGAGACGAGGCGCCGCAAGGCCGCCCCTGAAACCCGCGCCCACGCGCCGGGCAGCCAGCTCTTCGCGAGCCGGTGGCTGTCGGTCGGCCGAGGGCTCCAGAACAACCCCTTCACCCGGAGGTAAAGGCGATGCGCCGCTACACCATCACCGTCAACGACACCACCAAGGTGGTCGACGTCGAGGCGCTGGGGGCCGACACGTTCCGCGTCCAGTTGGACGGACGCCTCGTGGACGTCCGCCTCGAGGACCACCGCGACCTGGCCTGGGAGGCGCCGATCACGCCGGCGATCCAGTCCCGCCGCGCGTCCGCCACCCACGGCGTCGTCGCGCCGTCGCCGGACCCGGCCGCCGCGGCCCCGTCCGCGCCGGCGCCCGCCGCCTCCGCGGGGGCACCCGCCCCAGCCGCGCCGCGGGCCGCCGCCCCGGCGTCCGGTGGGGGAGGCCGCGACAAGATGACCGCCCCCATGCCGGGCGTCATCCTCACCATCGACCAGGGCGTCGGCGCCCAGGTCAAGCGGGGCGACACCGTCATGGTCCTGGAGGCCATGAAGATGAAGAACGAGCTCAAGGCCCCCAAGGACGGGGTGATCGCCGAGATCTACGTCGCCGAGGGCGCGCAGGTGAAGTTCGGCGAGACGCTGGTGAGGTTCGAGGCCTGACATGAGTCCCGAAACCCTCCACTACCTGCTGCAGGGGGTCCAGAACGTCACCTGGCAGAGCCTGGTGATGATCGCGGTGGGCCTGCTGCTGATCTGGCTCGCGGTCAAGAAGGAGTACGAACCCCTTCTGCTGCTGCCGATCGGCGCGGGCGCCGTCCTGGCGAACCTGCCTCTGTCCCCGATGGTCGGCGAGCACGGCGCGCTGACCGTCCTCTACAACATGGGCGTCGGGAACGAGCTGTTCCCGCTGCTCATCTTCGTCGGCATCGGCGCCATGACCGACTTCGGGCCGCTGCTGGAGAACCCGAAGATGGTGCTGCTGGGCGGCGCCGGCCAGTTCGGCATCTTCCTGACGCTGCTGCTGGCGCTGTTCCTGGGGTTCAACCACAACCAGGCGGCGTCCATCGGCATCATCGGCGCCATCGACGGGCCGACGTCGATCTACGTGTCGAACAAGCTCGCACCCGAGCTCGTCGCCCCCATCACCGTGGCGGCCTACTCCTACATGAGCCTGGTGCCGATCATCATGCCCCCGATCATGCGGGCGCTGACGACGGCCAAGGAGCGGGCGATCAAGATGCCCTACACCAGCCGCGAGATCAGCCAGCGCACCCGCATCCTGTTCCCGATCATCGTCACCATCGTGGTGGGCACCCTGGTGCCGTTCGCGACGCCGCTGATCGGCATGCTGATGCTGGGCAACCTGATGCGCGAGTCGAAGGTCGTCGAGCGCCTGACCGGGGCGGCGTCCAACGAACTGGCCAACATCGTCACCCTGTTCCTGGGCCTGGCGATCGGCTCGACGATGGTGGGCGCGAGCTTCATCAACGTCTCGACCATGCTGATCCTGGTGCTCGGCCTCGTGGCGTTCTGCCTCGACACCGTGATGGGCGTGCTGTTCGGCAAGCTGATGAACCTGTTCTCGGGCGGCAAGTTCAACCCGCTCATCGGCGCGGCCGGCATCTCGGCCTTCCCGATGGCGGCCCGCGTCGTGCAGCGCGAGGCGCAGCGGGAGAACTTCGACAACTTCATCCTGATGCACGCGATGGGCGCGAACGCGGCCGGTCAGGTGGCCTCGGTGGTCGCCGGCGGCGTCCTGCTGGCCCTGATGGGCGCCGCCTGACGCTCGCACGCGCGACGGCCCGTCCCCTCCGTGGGGGCGGGCCGTCGTCGCGCGTGCTGCCGGACGCCGCGGTGCCGCGGGGCTGGGACGCGGCGGTGGCTGCGGCGGGACGCCGTGGCTCGTGGGGGCCGGGTGTGATTGGCTGACGCCATGAGCGACGGCGTCCGCAACGTGACCCAGGCCCTGGCGGGCGTGCAGCAGCCCTGGCAGCCGCACCGGCTGGTCAGCGTCAACGACTACGACGTGAAAGTGGTCAAGCTGCACGGCGAGTTCGTGTGGCACAGCCACCCCGACACCGACGAGCTCTTCCACGTGATCCGCGGCGAGCTGACGATCCAGCTCCGCGACGGCGACGTGCTGCTCGGCCCCGGCGACGTGTACGTGGTGCCGCGGGGCGTCGAGCACTGCCCGCGCGCGGACGCCGAGGTCGAGGCCCTGCTGATCGAGCCGCAGGGGACCCTCAACACCGGGGACGCCGGCGGCGAGCGGACCTCCCCGCTCCGCGAACTGGACTGAGCGCCCGGCGGGCGCCGAGCCCGCCGACGGCGACGTCGGGCAGGCGCACGCGCCGACCCAGAGCTTCGTGGTGGCGGCCTGCGCCTTCCTAGACCCAGCGCAGCAGCAGCGGTACGACCACGGCCAGCACCAGGACGCCCACCGTCACCGTCGCGCCCACGAGTTGCGGCGACGGGCCCGCCGCCGGTGCCGGACGCGTCAGGACGTGAGCAGGTCGGCGGCCGCGACGTAGCTCGCGGCGTAGGTGACGGCGCACAGCCGCAGCGCCTCGCGGCCGGGCAGGAAGCGCGCGTGGTGCAGGCCGACGCCCTCGACGGGGCCGGTCCCGACGAAGCTCATCAGCGAGGGCACCGACTCGCCGTACTCGGAGAAGTCGTCCGAGCCGCACGAGCGGAACGGGGTCTCGGCGACCCGGACGCCGAGGCGGGTCAGGGCGGCGTCCGCACGGGGGACCAGCAGCGGGCTGTTGACCAGGGCGGGGCCGCCCCGGGTGAAGGTCACCGACGCGGCGGCCCGCGCGCGAGCGCCTGGCCCTCGGCGAGCCGGGTGAGCGCGCCCTGCAGGACGGCGCGGTCGGCGTCGTGGAAGGTCCGCATCGTGCCGGTGCAGTGCGCGCTCTCGGCGATGATGTTCTCGGCGGTGCCGCCCCGGATGGTCCCGACCGTGACGACGCTGGGGTGGATCGGGTTGATCACCCGAGCCGCCGCCTCGGGCAGCGCGGCCACGATCGTGGCCAGCACGGTGATGGGGTCGATGGCGGTGTGCGGGTAGGCGCCGTGGCCGCCGCGTCCGGTGATCGTGATCTCGAAGGTGTCGAACGCCGCGTTCACCGGGCCCTCGCCCGTGGACACCACGCCGCGCTCGACCGCCGGCTGCACGTGGACGCCGACCATCGCCTGCACGTCCTCGTCGTCGAGCATCCCGGACGCGATCACGTCCCGGCCCCGGGCGGGTTGCTCTCCTCGCGGGGCTGCAGGATCGGGACCAGGCCGACCGGCAGGCCGGGGTCGGCGTCCTGGATGGCGGCGAGCACCGCCCACAGCGCGGCCATGTGGACGTCGTGCCCGCACGCGTGCATGATGCCGCGGCGCTGCGAGGCCCACTCGACCCCGGTGGCCTCGGTGATGGGCAGGGCGTCCAGTTCGGCGCGCAGCCCGACCGCGGGCCCGGCGGGGCCGAGGCGTCCGAACGCGCCGGTGTCGGCCAGCGGCAGCCACTCCAGCCAGGGGGCGGCGGTGGTGAAGGCGTCCCGGGTGTCGGCCTCGTCGCCGCCCAGGTGCGGGTCGGCGTGCAGCGCGCGGCGCAGCGAGGCGGCCTCGGGCAGGACGGCGTCGATGCCGGAGACGAGTCGGGCGAGGAGATCGTCGTTCACCCGGACGAGCCTAGTGCTGCAGCGCGACGATGGCGTCCGGCAGGCCGCGCGTGGCGACCTCCTCGGGCGTGCGGGGGCCGGGCAGCGCGTGGGCGGCGCGGGCCTGCAGCGAGGCGGCCAGCGCGCCGGCCCGCCACGGGTCGAGCCCGGCGGCGAGCAGCGTGCCGGCGATCCCGGCGAGGGTGTCGCCGGACCCGGCAGTCGCGGTCCACGCCGGGCCGGGCTCGGCGATCAGGACGCCGCCGTCGGGGGCGACGCTGTACTGGGTGGCCCCCTTGAGCAGGACGTGCGCCCCGGTGCGCGCGGCGGCGTCCCGGGCGTGCTCGATCGGCTCGGCCTCCACGTCGGCCCGCGGGACGCCGAGCAGCCGCGCCAGCTCGCCGGCGTGCGGGGTCAGCAGGCTGCCGTCGGGCAGCGCGGCCGGCAGGGCGGCGAGCGCCCCGGCGTCCAGCACCGTCGGGACGCCGTCGGCGAGGCGGCGGGCCAGCCGGTCGGGGTCGGCGTCCGGCCAGCCGGAGCCGCACACCCACGCCTGGACGCGGCCGGGGTCGGCCCCCTCGAGCGGGGCGACGACGCTGGGGAAGGCGGCCAGCACGGCGTCGCGCGCCGGGCCGACGTAGCGCACCATGCCGGCGCCGGCGTGCAGCGCGCCGCCCACCCCGAGCAGCGCGGCGCCGGGGTAGCCCGCTGAGCCTGTGTCGATCCCGACCACGCCGCGGGAGTACTTGTCGCTGAGCGGGCCGGGCCAGGGGTACCAGGCGCGCAGGTCGTCGGCGGTGACCAGCCAGGTGTCGGTGGCGGGCGGCTCGACGCCGATGTCGACGAGGTCGACCCGCCCGCACGCGGACGCCGCGGGTTGGGCCACCTGGGCGAGCTTGCGCGCGATGAACGTCACCGTCACGTCGGCGACGAAGCTGGGATGGGCCCGCGCCGAGTCGGCGACCAGGCCGCTGGGCAGGTCGACGCTCACGACCGGCACGGACGCCTCCGCCGCGGCCCGCGCGACCGCCAGGGCGGCGTCCGGCAGGCCGGGGCGGCCGCCGAGCCCCGACAGCCCGTCGAGGACGACGCCCACCCCGGTGGCGTACAGCAGCGCCGCCGCCGCGTCGATCACGACGGCGCCCTCGCCGAGCGCGGCCGCGAGGCCGTCCTCGTGGGTGCGGTCGGCGACGGGCCAGACCCACAGCGGGACGCGGCGGCCCAGCAGGTCCGACAGTTCCGCGGCGGCGAACAGCGCGTCGCCCGCGTTGTTGCCGGGACCCGCGACCACCAGGACGCCCCACGACTCGCGCCCGGCGAGTTGCGCGGCGGCGGCGCGGGCGACGGCGGCCGCGGCGCGCCCCATCAGGTCGCCGCGTGGGTGGGCGTCGAACCAGGACTGCTCGGCCGCGCGGATCCCGGCGGCGGTGGCGATCGGCTCCATGGCCGCACCCTACGACGGGCGGACGCCGCGGGCGGCCCCGTCCGGCGCGGCGCTCACCAGGGGACGCCGAGGATGGCGGAGGCCCCGCCCGCCGCTGTGCTCACCAGGGGACGCCGAGGGTGGCGGCCGCCACGCCCAGCGCGGCGCCCACGATCAGCGCCGGCCCCATCGGGACGTCGGCCTTCGGGTCGCGGGTCCGCACCAGGACGCCGACCGCGACCAGCCCGTGCAGCACCACCCCGGCGACGAGCCCCACGCCGACGGCGTCCCAGCCGAACCAGCCGAGCACGGCGCCGAGCAGGAGCGCGAGCTTCACGTCGCCGAAGCCGAGCATGCCGCGGGCCAGCAGGGCGGCCACGTAGAACCCGACGAACAGCACCACGGCGGCCAGGCGGCTCGCTGGTGGTGCGCGGGGCCGTCGACAGCCCGTGGCGCGAGGCCGCCGCCGCGATGGGCGTCCCGCTGGCCCCGCGGTTCGAGGCCGCCGGCGTGACGCTCACGCCGGTCAAGCCCGAGTTGCCGATCGCGCGGCCCGACCTCACCCCGATCATCGCGGCCGCGGCGGGGGCGCTCGCGGCGGTGCTGGCCCTGGTCGGCGTGGTGGTGGCGCTGCTGCGGCGGCGTCCGAAGCTGCACGGCTCGCTGGCGATCGCCCGCCAGGGCGCGACGGTGCGGGAGTTCGTGCTGGACGCGCCGACGGTCGACCTGGCGCGCGCCTGGCCCGGGGCCGGCCTCACCGGCACGCTGCGGCCCGCGACGTCCCGCGACGGCGTCGAGGCCGTCAGGGTGGTCGCGCGGGCCGGCGGCCAGAAGGTGCGCACCGTGCTGCGCGACGACGAGGCCGTCAACGTGGGCGAGTTGACGCTGCGCTGGACCGCGCAGCGCACCCGCACCCTGGAGATGGTGAACGAGGGGCTGTGACCCCGGCGCCGCGGCGCCGGGGCCCGCGGCTCACCGCAGGATGGCGCTGTTGAGCCACTCCTCGTTGGCGCCCAGGCCCTCCACCAGCGGGATCGCCTGGTGGCTGAGCCGTGCCGACAGGTCGAGCACCTGCTGGCTGATCGCCTTGGCGCGGGTGCTGTCGATGCGCTCGTGCTCCAGCAGCCAGCCCTTGTTCTCCTCCAGCACCGTCAGCGCGTACAGGTCGCACACCTGGATCAGCACCGACTTCACGTACGGGTCGCCCACGGCCTCGATGCCGGCGATGAACGCCTCCAGCACCACCCGGTCGGTGTGGGCGCGCGCCGCCGCCAGCATGTGCTCCTGGCAGGCGTTGATGGCCGTGAACGAGTCCTCGGTGGACGCCTTGCCCGCCGCCCGCATCCGCTTGGCCAGCCCCTCCAGGGTGTGGCGCTCGCGGTCCTCGAACATCTGGACGTGCCAGCCGCGGGAGGTGAGCTGCGCCGACTCGGGGCGGCGCGCCGCGCTCGCGACGAGCCGGTCGATGACGGCTCGGGCGGTCGTCCGCTCCAGGACCGTCTCGCCGACCATGCGGGCCGTGGCCTGCGCGGTGCCGCGCAGGTCCATGTCGCCCCAGGTCTGCTTGTAGCCCTGCAGCAGCGACTTGGCGACGAGCTGCAGCAGCACCGTGTTGTCGCCCTCGAACGTGGCGAACACGTCGGCGTCCTGCCGCAGCATCGTGAGGCCGTTCTCGCTCATGTAGCCCGCCCCGCCGCACGCCTCGCGGCACACCTGGATGGTGTCGTTGGCCCAGCGCGTCAGCACGGCCTTCATGGCGGCGGCGCGGCTCTCCAGCTCGCGGGAGGCCTTCGGGTCGGAGCCCGCGGCGTCCGTGACGCGCTGCAGTTGGTCCATCAGCTCGTTCATGGCGAAGCCGTAGGCGTAGGCCTTGGCGATGTTGGGCAGCAGCTTGCGCTGGTGGGTCTGGTAGTCCAGCAGGCGGATCTCCTCGCCGAGGCCCGGCGCGCGGAACTGGGTGCGCTTCGTGGCGTACCGGGTCGCGATCGACAGCGCCTTGCGCGCCGCGGACGCCGCCCCGCCGCCCACGCAGATCCGGCCGCGGACCAGCGTGCCGAGCATCGTGAAGAAGCGGGCGTTCTTGCTGGCGATCGCCGACTCGTAGACGCCCTCGTCGTTGACGCCGCCGTAGCGGTTCAGCAGCTGGCGGCGCGGGATCCGGACGTGGTCGAAGGCCAGGGTGCCGTTGTCGACGCCGAGCAGGCCGCCCTTGTGGCCCTGGTCGCCGATCGTGACGCCGGCCGCCGGGGTGAGGTCCTCCTCGCGGATCCGGACCATCGCCACGTGCACGCCCTGGTTCTCGCCGGCGACGAGGAGCTGGCCGAAGACCGCCGCCCACTTGCCGTCCTTGGCCGCGTTGCCGATGTAGGCCTTGCGGGCCGTCGGAGTGGGGGAGTCCACCTCGAACTCGTCGGTGTCGGGCAGGTAGGTGATGGTGGTCTCCAGCGACTGCACGTCGGAGCCGTGGCCGAGCTCGGTCATGGCGAAGCAGCCCGTGATCGAGCAGTCCATGGTGCCGGGCAGGTACGTCTCGTGGTGCCACTGGGTGCCCAGGTTGTTGATGGCGCCGCCGAACAGCCCGTGCTGCACGCCGGACTTGATCGTGAGGCTCAGGTCGCCCAGCGCGAGCATCTCGAACTGCGCCACGGAGTCTGCCTGGTTCCCGATCCCGCCCAGAGCGGCCGGGAAGCCCGCGACGAGGTGGCCGCGCTCCACGAGCGAGACCATCTGCGCCAGCGCCCACTCCCGGGCGGTCTCCAGGTCCCAGGTGGGGTCGCGCACGACGTCGGCGGCGGAGATGGTGTCGCGCCAGCGCTGCTTGAGGTCGTGGTAGCGGCCGTCCAGCGCGCGGCGCAGCGCCTCGCCGGTGGGCGAGACGCGTCCGGCTGCCGGCCGCGGGGCGGGCGCCCGTCCGGCGGGGGTGTCGGTGTGCGCGTCGTGGGTCGTGGTGGTCATGGGATCAGGACTCCTTCGTCGGTTCCATGGGTCGGGCCGTGGCGGGTTGGGCGTCGAACGCGGGCGTGAACAGGTCGCCGATGAAGGCGACGATGTCGGCGCGCGGGCGGCGCAGGTCGGTGAGGATCCAGCGGTCGGCCACCGCCCAGGTGAAGCCGACGACGCCGTGCCCCCAGGTGTTGGCCGGGGACGGATCCAGGTCGTGGGCGACCAGCCAGCGCGCGAGCGCCGCGGACACCTGGTCGCCGATGCGGTTGGTGATGCCGAGCACCGGGTCGGGGCTGCCCCCGGGCCGGTTGGTGACGAACCGGTAGATCTCGCCGTCCACCTCGACGACGCGCAGGTACGCGTCCGCGAGGCCGGTGACGAGTTCCTGCGGCGGGCGGTCGGTCGCCAGGGCGTCCGACAGGCTGCCCCAGATGAACGCGTGCACGGACTCGACCACGGCCTCGTACAGGCCGCTGCGGTCGCCGAAGTGCCGGTAGAAGACGGTCTTGGACGTGCCCGCCTCCGCGGCGATGTCGTCCATGCCGACGGCGTGGCCGTGCCGGCGGATCGCCCTGAGCGTCGCCTCGACGAGCTCGCGGCGACGCGTGGCGTTGTGCCGGGCCCACCGCGTGGTGCGGCCGTCAACCGAGGTCGTCATGCACAGCAGGGTATCCGACACTTCAAGTACCTGCTACCGTCGGTGTCGAACAATTTTTCTCATCGAGGAGACTCCATGGCTGAGCTGAACGCCGTCGTGGTCGGCGGCAACCGCACCCCGTTCGTCAAGGCCGGGGGCGCGTACGCGAAGGCGTCCAACGTGGACATGCTGACCGCGGCGATCGACGGCCTCGTGGCCCGGTTCGGCCTGGCGGGGGAGAAGATCGACGAGGTCGCCGCCGGCGCGGTGCTCAAGCACACCCGCGACTTCAACCTCACCCGCGAGGCGGTGCTCGGCTCGGCGTTGTCGCCGCACACGCCCGCCTGCGACCTGCAGCAGGCCTGCGGCACCGGCCTGGAGGCCGTCATCTACGCGTCCAACAAGATCCGGCTCGGCCAGGCCCGCACCGGCATCGCCGGCGGCGTCGACTCGGCCTCGGACGCCCCCATCGTCGTGAGCGAGGGCCTGCGGCACGCGCTGCTGCGCGCCAACCACGCCCGCTCGCTGCCCGAGCGCCTCAAGGCGCTGGCCGGCATCCGGCCCGTCGACCTGGCGCCCGTGCCGCCCGCGGTGCTCGAGCCGCGCACCGGCCTGTCGATGGGCGAGAGCCAGGCGCTCACCACCGCGAAGTGGGGCATCACCCGCGAGGCGCAGGACGAGCTGGCCGCGGCCTCGCACGCCCGGCTCGCCGCCGCCTGGGACGCCGGCTTCTTCGACGACCTGGTCACCCCGTTCCTCAAGGTGAGCCGCGACGGCATCCTGCGCCCCGACACGTCGGTGGAGAAGCTGGCCAAGCTCAAGCCGGTCTTCGGCGGCCCCGAGGGCACCATGACCGCCGGCAACTCCACCGCGCTGACCGACGGCGCGGCGGTCGTCCTGCTCGCCGAGGAGGGCCACGCCCGCGAGCGGCACTGGCCGGTGCTGGCCCGGGTGGTCGACTCCCAGGTCGCGGCGTCCGACTACGTCACCGGCACCGAGGACCTGCTGCTCGCCCCGACCCGCGCGATCCCCGAACTGCTGGAGCGCAACGGGCTGAGCCTGGCCGACTTCGACTTCGTCGAGATCCACGAGGCGTTCGCGTCCACGGTGCTCGCCACGCTCGCCGCGCTGGAGAAGGCCGGCGTCGGCACCGTCGACCGCGCCCGCCTCAACGTGCACGGCAGTTCGCTGGCCGCCGGGCACCCGTTCGCCGCCACCGGCGGCCGGATCGTCGCCTCGCTGGCCAAGATGCTGCACGCCAAGGGCGCCGGCTCGAAGGGCCTCATCTCGATCTGTGCCGCCGGCGGCATGGGCGTCACCGCGATCCTGGAGGGCTGCTGACATGAGCGTGCTGGAGACCCTGTTCCGTTCCCCGGTCGGCCAGAAGGTCGCCGCCAAGGCGGGCCTGGCCGAGCCGCCGACGCTGCGCCGCGGCCGCGTCGCGCCGCTGGGCGAGGTGCTGCTGGCCGACCTGCCCGGCGGCGGCATCGGCCGCGCCACCCTGGACGCCCTCGGCGTCGCCCACGGCGAGCCGCTGCGCGACGTCGCCGACGCCCGGACGCCCGACGAGAAGGGCCGGCCGCAGCCGCCGCGCTACGAGCGCAAGCCCGGCGCGCTGGTGATCGACGCCACCGGCGTCCGCACCATCGCCGAGCTCGAGGGGCTGCGCCAGGTGCTGCGTCCGGTGATGAAGCGGCTCGAGCCGTCCGGGCGGATCGTCATCCTCGCCGCCGACGCGTCCGCGGTCGAGGGCCTGGAGGCCAAGGCGGTCGCCCAGGGCATCGACGGCATCAACCGCACCGTCGGCAAGGAACTGCGCGACGGCGCCACCTCGAACCTGCTCTTCCTGAAGGCGGGCGTCGAGGCGGCCGACCTGACCTCGACGCTGTCGTTCCTGCTGCAGGGCCGCTCCGCGTTCGTCGACGGCCAGACCTGGCGGATCGCCCCCGCAAGGCCGGGGACGCCGTCGGCGCCGGCTACGACCCCGCGCGTCCGTTCGCGGACCGCATCGTCGTGGTCACCGGCGCCGCCCGCGGCATCGGCGCGGCCATCGCCCAGACGTTCGCCCGCGACGGCGCCAAGCTGGTCGTGGTCGACGTGCCGCAGGCCGGGGACGCGCTCGCGAAGGTCGCCAACGGGCTGCACGGCTCGGCGCTCCAGCTCGACATCACCGCGCCGGACGCCGGCGAGCGGATCGCCGCCCACGTGGCGCAGGTGCACGGCCCCGACGCGAGGATCTGGGCGATCGTGCACAACGCCGGCATCACCCGCGACAAGATGCTCGCCAACCTGGACGAGAAGCTGTGGGGCGCGGTGCTGCAGGTGAACCTGGCCGCCGAGATCGCCATGAACGCCGTCCTGCTGGGGGATCTGCCCGGCGGGCTGGCCGACAACGCGCGGATCGTCGGGATCGCGTCCACCTCGGGCGTGGCCGGCAACAAGGGCCAGACCAACTACGCGGCGTCCAAGGCGGGCGTGATGGGGCTGGTGTGGGCGCAGGCCGAGGAACTGGCCGACCGGCCGGTGACGGTGAACGCGGTCGCGCCCGGCTTCATCGAGACCGACATGACCGCGGCGATCCCGTTCGTGCCGCGCGAGATCTTCCGGCGCACCAACTCGCTGTCCCAGGGCGGCCAGCCCGTCGACGTCGCCGAGACCATCGCGTACTTCTGCGACCCGGCCTCGGGCGGCGTCAACGGGCAGGTCGTCCGGGTGTGCGGCCAGAACCTGGTGGGCGCCTGATGACCGACGTCGTCTACCCCGACCTGCCCGCCGGCGGCCCGCTGCTGGTCCGCTCGCTGGCCCGGATCGGCCGCACCCCGAAGCGGGTGTCGTCCCTGCCCCGGTGAGCGCCACCGTGAGCGGGCACACCCAGGACGTCGCCCGGCTCGCCGCCTACGACGAGGTGTGCGGGTTCACGCTGCGCGACGCCGTCCCCGCGACCTGGCTGCACGTGCTCACGTTCAGCCTGCAACTGGCCGTGATGAGCCGGCGCGACTTCCCGTTCGGGCTCGCGGGGCTCGTGCACGTCTCCAACGACATGTCGCTGCTGCGTCCGGTCGGGGTGGCCGACGAGCTCGACCTGCTGGTGCGTCCCGGGGAGCTCACCGCCCACAAGCGCGGGGCGCTGTTCGAGCTGGTGGGGGAGGCGCGGGTCGGCGGCGAGGTCGCCTGGCGCGGCGTCAGCCGCTACCTCGCCCGCGGCGTCCAGGCGCCCGGCGACGTGCCCGAGGTTCCCCGGCTCGCCGTCCCGGACGCCCCCGCGGGGCAGCGCTGGCGGCTGCCCGCCGACCTGGGCCGGCGCTACGCCGCCGTCTCGGGCGACGTCAACCCGATCCACCTGTCCAACCTGGCCGCGAAGGCGTTCGGGTTCCCGCGCGCGATCATCCACGGCATGTGGACCCACGCCCGCGCCCTGGCCGCACTCGAAGGCGCGCTGCCCCCGGCGTACCGGGTCGCGGTGGACTTCACCAAGCCCATCCTGCTGCCCGGGAAGGTCGGCTTCGCCGCCGCCCCGGACGCCGACGCGACGGCGTTCGCGGTGCTGGGCCGGGAGGACAAGCCGCACCTGATCGGGCGCGTGGAGCCGCTCGCGCCCTAGGCTGCGGCCCATGCCTCGCATCATCCACACCGGGCAGGCGCTGGTGGACGCCACCGCGATGGTCCCCGCGCTGCCCGCCCGCGGCCAGAACGTGATGGCCGGCGGCTGGAGCCAGGAGGCCGGCGGCGCGGTCAACATCCTGGCCGCCGCCGCCCGCTCCGGCGCGGCCTGCGTCCACGCCGGAGCCATCGGCACCGGGCCCAACGGCGACCTGGTTCGCGAGGCCCTCGAACGCGAGGGCGTCACGTGGTGCGCCCCGGCGGTCGAGGGCGCCGACACCGCGCTGTGCGTCGTCCTGGTCGAGCCGTCGGCCGAGCGCACGTTCGTCACCACCTTGGGCGCGGAGCGCCGGCTGAGCGTCGCGGGCCTGGACGCCGCGGCGGCGTCCCCGGCGACCTGGTGTGCCTCACCGGCTACTCCCTGGCCGTGCCCTCGACGCGCGACCCGCTGCTGGCCTGGCTGCCGACCCTGCCGACCGGCGTCGAGGTCGTCCTGGACCCCGGCGCGGTGTTCGCGACGCTGCCCGCGGCGCTGCAGGAGCGCGTCCTGGCGGCGACGACGGTGTGGACGTCCAACCAGGAGGAGGCCACCGCGCTGACCGGGGTGGACGGCATGGCCACGGCGGCCGACGCGGTCGCGGAGCGGCTGCCCGCCGGCGCGGTGTCGATCGTGCGGGACGGGCCCGAGGGCTGCGCGGTGCGCGCCGCGGGCCTGACCGAGGTGGTGTCGGGCTTCCCGCAGGAGCCGGTCGACACCAACGGCGCCGGGGACGCGCACACCGGCGTCCTGCTGGCGGAGCGGGCCGCGGGCGCGGACTGGGTGACCGCGTGCCTGCGCGCCAACGTCGCGGGCGCGATCAAGGTGACCCGCCGCGGCCCCGCGACGGCGCCGAACCGCGCCGAGATCGACGCGTTCCTGGCCGGCATCACACCAGGCCGAGGTACTCCTCGAGCGTGATGCCGGGCGTCTTGGCCATCGCGGCGGCGACCTCGACGCCGACGTAGCGGATGTGCCAGGGCTCGTGGTCCACGCCGGTGATGTGCCGCTTGCCCTCGGGGTAGCGGATGATGAAGCCGTACCTGGCCGCGTTCGCGGCCACCCATCCGGCCTGCTTGGTCGCGGCGAACTTGTAGCCCTGCATGCTGGTGCCGTCCGACAGGTCCAGCGAGAGCCCCGTCTGGTGCTCGCTGTGGCCCGCCTCCGCGTAGTAGCGCCGCGCCCCCTCGCCGTACTTGGCGTAGGCGCGCTTGAAGCTGGCGTCCTGCACCGCCCACGAGCGGTACCCGCTGCGGACCGCCAGCGGCATCTTGGCCGCCTTCGCGTCGGCGAACATCTGGTTCAGCGCCGCGCGCACCTCGGGCTTGAGGCCGTCGGTCTCCTTCGACCAGGCCGGGGTGTAGTTCTTCGTGAGCGGGTAGCTGCTGCTGATGACCGGGACGCCCTTGAACTCGTACGGGGTGTCGCGGGCCGGCTGCCTGGCCGGGGCGGTCTTCGCGGCGCCGGGGGCCGGGGCTGGGGGCTGCGCGGCGGGGGGCTGCGCGTTGGGGGCTGCGCGGCGGCGTCCGGGCGGGCGCGGCGCCGGGCCGGGCGGTCGCCAGCTTGGAGCAGCCCTGGACGGCCGCGCGGTCGGCTCGCATCTGGTCGGCGGTCGCGGGGTCGGCCACCGGGATGCCGGACGTGGGGATGCTGAGCGGCTGCCAGGCGTCCTTGGCGACCACCGAGCCGGCCTTGCCGCGCTCGGCCGGCGGCAGGCCGCGGCGGGCCTGGACGGCCGCCTTGTCGATGTCGAGGGTCAGCACGCCGGTCGAGCGGCCCGGGAAGGTCGTGTTGAGGAACCACACGAAGTTGCCCAGCCCGTAGCCGACGTAGGTGTTGCCCTGCCAGCCCGAGCCCATCACGCGGTGGGAGTGCCCGCCCACGACGATGTCGGCGCCCGCCTCGGCGAGCCGCTGCGCCGCGGTGGTCTGCGGCGCGGTCGGGCAGAGCTCCTTCTCGGTGCCCCAGTGCGGCACCACGACGACGACGTCGTAGCGGGCGGCGGCGTCCCGGACGGCCGCGGTGATCGCGTCCAGCTCGACCATGCTCGCCACGCCCGGCTTGTTCTCGCCCGCGGTGAAGCCGGCGGTGGTCTGCTCGCGCAACTGGGTGGCGGCCAGGACGGCGACGCTCACCCCGTCCACGACCGTGACGGCGGGCGCGAACGCCTCGGCCCTGTTCGCGCCGATGCCCGCGATCTTGACCGGGCTGGACGCCTTCGCCGCCAGGGTGTCCTTCAGGCCGGCCGCACCGAAGTCGACGGCGTGGTTGTTGGCCATGGACACCACGTCGACGCCGGCCTCGGCCAGCGTCGTGAGGGCCGAGGGCGGCGCCGCGAACGTGAACTGTTTGCCGCCCAGGGGCGCGCCCGTCGCGGTGATGGCGGTCTCGAGGTTGAGCACCGTGATGTCGGCGCCGGACAGGTACGGCTTGAGCCCGGCCAGCCCCTGGGGGTCGGCGGCCACGGGGGTGAGTTGGTTGGCGAAGTGGGTGTCGCCGGCGAACGAAATGGTCACCGGGTCCGTGCCGGTGATCGGCGCGGGCGCGGGCGCCGGGGGAGCGGGCGGGGCCGGCTGCGGTGCCTCCGCGTCCGGGGCGGCCGTGGTGGGGACCGGTTGTGGGGCGTCAGGCTGGGTGAGGGCGTCCGCGGGTGTCACCACGGCGGGGGTGGCGGGCGGCGCGATCAGGCCGGCGACGGCGTTCACGCCGGAGGCGGTGCCCCAGATGAGGCCGGCCACGCCGACGAGCACCACGGCGCGACGCAGGGCGTAGTTGGGGGCCACGGCGCTCCTTCCTTCCTCGGCAGGCTAGCCGCGGCGGCGTCCCGCCCCCGGCGCGGCGCGCCGGGGCAGAGGCGCTTGGGCGCTGCTGGGGGTGATCCGTGTGGGTGCGGGCTGCTTGGGGCGCGCTGGGGCTGAGCCGTGTGGGGCGTGCGCCCATGGCCGAGCCGCTCAAGCGAACCGCTGGGGACGAGCCGTGTGGCGGCGCGCGCTGTTTGGACCGTGCGTCGGGTGGTGCTGGTGGCCGGCGATGGCGCCGTCGGCCCCACTTGAGTGACGTTGTGAACAGATGGCGCGCGTGGCGTGCGCGAGCCCGCCCCGGCGGTCGGTGGTGAGTGTCGGGCTGGGGTGCTGACCGTGAGGTGGAGGCGTGGGCCGCGAGGGCGCCGATCGCCCGTGGGCGGCGTGTCCCGGAGGGGTACTGATGGCCGCGGTCGTCCGCATGGGATGATCTCGCCCATGACAACGCCCGAACCGGTGAATCAGACCTCCGCGGCCGGCTTCGACGAAGCCACCAAGGCGCGGCTCATCGAGACCAACGGCATCGACATCATCAGCGAGTCCGAGCGCACGGCGAAGCCGCGCGACCTGTTCTGGCCGTGGTTCGCGGCCAACGTGTCCGTGTTCGGCATGAGCTACGCCGCCTTCATCTACGGCTTCGGGGTGTCCTTCGTCCAGGGCGTCGTCGTCACCGTGATCGGCGTCGTCGTGTCGTTCCTGCTGTGCGGCATCATCGCGATCGCCGGCAAGCGCGGCTCGGTGCCCACGATGGTGCTGTCGCGGGCCGCGTTCGGCGTCCACGGGCAGAAGGTGCCCGGCGTCGTGAGCTGGTTCCTGTCGATCGGCTGGGAGACGTTCCTGGCGATCATGGCGGTGCTGGCCACCGGCACGGTGTTCGCGCGGCTGGGGTTCGGCGAGGGCAACGGGATCAAGATCGTGGCCGCGGTCGCGGTGGCCGCCCTGATCGTCGCCGCCGCCGTGCTGGGCTACCACACGATCATGAAGCTGCAGTCGGTGCTCACCTGGATCACCGGCGCGATCACGATCGTCTACATGGCGCTGACGTTCAGCCACATCAACTGGTCGGCCGTCCTGGCCATCCCCAACGGCGACGTCGCCGCCGTGATCGGCGCCCTGACCATGGTGATGACCGGCTTCGGGCTCGGCTGGATCAACATCGCCGCCGACTGGTCGCGCTACCAGCACCGCGACGCCCCCAACGGCCAGATCGTGCTGTGGAACACCCTGGGCGGCTCGGTCGCGCCCGTGATCCTGGTGATCTACGGCCTGCTGCTCGCGGGGTCCGACCCGGCCCTGGCCGAGGGCATCACCGCAGACCCGATCGGCACGCTGGCCGGCATCCTGCCCATCTGGGTCCTGATCCCGTTCTGGCTGACCGCCGTGCTCGCGCTCGTCTCGGGCGCCGTGCTGGGCATCTACTCGTCGGGCCTGACGCTGCTGAGCCTCGGCATCCGGATCCCGCGTCCGGCCGCCGCCCTGATCGACGGCATCATCCTCACGCTGGGCACCATCTGGGTGGTGTTCTTCGCCGAGAGCTTCCTCGGCCCGTTCCAGAGCTTCCTGCTCATCCTGGGCGTCCCGATGGCCGCGTGGGCCGGCATCCTGATCGCCGACATCCTCACCCGCCGCGAGCCTTACGACGAGGCCGCGCTCTTCGACGCGTCCGGACGCTACGGCGCCTTCGACTGGCTGTCCATCGGCACTCTGGTGGGCGCGACGATCATCGGCTGGGGCCTGGTGGTCAACAACTTCGCCGGCGACGCCCCCTGGGCCAACTGGCAGGGCTACCTGCTGCAGCCGCTCGGCCTGGGCACCCGCACGGTCGTGGACGGTGTCGAGCAGTGGGACGGCTCGTGGCCGTGGGCCAACCTCGGCGTCCTGTTCGCGCTGGTGCTCGGCTTCGTCATCACCTGGTTCGGACGCCGCGGCACCATCGCCCGGCAGGAGGGCCGGGCGTGACCCGGCGCGAGGATCCGGCCGCAGCGGCCTTGGCGCCGGATCCGGCGTCCGGGCCGGTGCTGGTGTCCGAGCCGGAGTCGGAGTCCGGGCCGTGGCTCGTCGTGATCGACGGTCAGCGGATCTTCGCCGACCCCGCCAGCGACTGGGGCTCCCCGATGTGGCCGGACGCCGCCGCCCGGATCGCGGAACTGCTGCCGCGCTTCGCCGGCCGCACGATCTTCACGCGCTGGGTGCCGCCCGCGCCCGGGGAGCGCGTCGGCTCCTGGGACGCCTACATGGCCGCCTGGCCGTTCGCCGATCGCCCCGCGTCCGACCCGATGTTCGACCTGGTTCCGGAGTTGGCCGGCGCGGGCGCGGATGCTCCCGCTCCGTCCGGCGCCGAGGCGGCCGACACCCCCGCTGCGTTGCCGGCGACGGTGGATGCGCCCGCTCCGGCGAGGGGGGATCTGCGCGCGGAGGCGGGTCCCGCTCGGGTGGGCGCGGATGCTCCCGCTGCGTCCCGTGCCGAGTTGGATGATGCCCCCGCTCCCGCGAGGGTGGATGAGAGCGTAAGCCCCGCGCCGGCGGGCGCGACGGTGGTGGATGCGCCCACCTTCGGCAAGTGGGACGCGCTCGCACCGCTGGTGGGGCCCGCTCCCGAGCTCGTGATCACCGGGGTCTCGACCGACTGCTGCGTGATCTCGACGGTGCTGCCCGCCGCGGACGCGGGGGCCACGATCACGGTGGTCACCGACGCCTGCGCCGGCTCCACCCCGGAGAACCACGCCGCCGCGTGCACGGTGATGGGCCTCTATCCGCCGCAGGTCACGCTCACCACGACCGCGGAGCTCCTGGGCTCCCTCTGAAACCACGCCGCTGCGTGCACTGCGAGGGGTCTGTGCGCGGATCGCGCTCAGCACGTCGGAGTCCGTGGCTCCGGAGCGCTCGCCCGGCGCCGCTGCTCAGTCTGCCGCTGGCTCGACCCGCCGCGCTCTCGGCCGAGTCGCCCCTGCTTGGGACGAGTCGCCCCGGCTTGGGACCTGTCGCCCCCGCTTGGGACCTGTCGCCCCCGCTTGGGACGAGTCGCCCGCGTTGGATGCAGGCGCCCCCGTAGGAAAGGGGGCATCTGGCACGAAAGGGGGCGACTGTGCGGGCGTGGCGTCACTATCGCCACGATGCGTGGTGCGGAGCCAGGCACTCGACGCGGGTCTCGGCATGGGGCCTCCGGAATCCGCGGCGCATCCGATTGACCGGGTGAGTCCGTGTCGTTCTGGTGCCTCGACTTCGATGCGCCGTTCGAGGAAGCCCTAGTCAGCGCATGTTGGGCTCTGCGCCACGTGCGCTCGGGGCACCAGAGCGACGCGTCCGTCTCGCGCGGGGTGCGTCGCGCCGGCCGAGGACGTCCTCTGCTTCGTCGTTGATCTCGGCCAGCGGCGCACCCGTCCGCGGTGCATGGTTTCGGCGATCGGAGGCGTCGAGTGCTTGCTCAGGATCGTGAGTGGGCTGCCAGCTCAACTGCATGCGTCGCTCTCGTGCCTGGAGAACGGGGCAGCGTGGGCGGAAGCCCTTGTCAGCATGTGTTGGGCGAATGCGCCGAGCGCGCTCGGGGCACCAGAGCGACACGGACAACCTGTTTCATCAGCGCGTGCCGCAGATTCGTCGCGGTTCGATGGCGAAGCAAGGGGATGGCGAAGCCTTCGTCGCCAACGCCCGAGTTCGCACCTGGATCCATGCGATCGGGCTCGCCGGCGTGCTCAGTCGCCCCCTCTTGTGCCAGATGCCCCCTTTCCTGCGGGGGCGTCTGCAGCGAACGGGGGCGGTTCGTTCCTAGCCGGGGCAACTCGTCCCAGGCGGGGGCGGTTCGTCACTAACGGGGGCGGCTGGTCGCAGGCGGGGGCGGTTCGTCGCAAGTGGGGGCGGCTGGTCGCAAGTGGGGGCGACGCCCGCAGGGCCGGGCGAGGTGCCCATGGGGGTGTTTGTCACAATGGCGGCATGCCCCCTCGAAGCTCATGATCATCCGGCACGGCGAGAAGCCGGCTGACCCGCCCGTCCAGCCGCCGCCGCACGGGGTGGATGTCCGTGGGGTGGCGAATCCGCATTCGCTGCTTCCGCGCGGGTGGCAGCGCGCGGGCGCGCTGGTGTCGATCCTCGCCAACGCGGTCCGACCGCCGCTCGTGCGGCCCGACGTGCTGTTCGCGCCCGACTACAAGCATCTCGTGCCGTTCCACCGCACGTCGGAGACCATCACGCCGCTGGCGCACCGGCTCGAGACCGCCATCCGGACGCCGCTGCGCAAGGGCGACGAGGCCAAGCTCGTCAAGGACCACCTCGCCGGGCTCGATGGCGCAGCGCTCGTCTGCTGGGAGCACCACCACATCCCCGATCTGGCGGAGGCGTTCTGCGCCGCCGTCGGCCTGGACGCCTCGGCGCTGCCGCCGATCGCCCGGTCATGGCCCGAGGAGGACTTCTACTCCGTGATCGTCTTCACCCGCGACGAGCACGGCGGCTACAGCGTCCAGGTGACCAGCCAGGACGCCCTCGCCGGCGACCCCGCCCGCTGAGCGGGTCCGAGGTGGACTTCCACTCCGTGATCGTCTTCACCCGCGACGAGCAGGGCGAGTACAGCGTCGAGGTGACCAGCCGGGACGCCCTCGCCGGCGACCCCGCCCGCTGAGTGGTACGGGTGATCTCGTCGCCCCCGAGCGCATCACGGATCGCCACCACCGCCGGGTCCGAGGTGGGCCCTCCATCCGTGATCGTCCTCACCCGCGACGAGCAGGGCGATGACAGCGTCGAGGTCACCAGCCAGGACGCGCTCTCCCGCGACCCCGCCCACTGAACGCGTTGCGGCAGTGCCGCTGAGCGCGACCGCGCCGCTCGGCGCACCCCCGCGGAGACCGCTGAGCGCGACCGCGCTCGGCGCACCCCGCGGAGACCGCTGAGCACGCCGCGCCGCTTGGCGCGCCCCCGCGGAGACGAGCCGCTGAGCGCGACGCCGCCGGAGCGGAGCGCGCCGAACCGGCGTCAGGAGCCGTGGGGGAGGTCGGCGTCCGCGACGGTGACCGCGGCGTCGTCGGCCAGCAGGGCGTCGCGGACCTGCTTGCGCAGCACCTTGCCCAGCATCGACTTGGGGAGTTCGTCCACCACGTGCACCCGGCGCGGCACCTTGTAGGCGGCCAGCCGGCCGCGGCAGGCCTGCCGCACGGTGGCGGGGTCCAGCGTCGCGCCCGGCTCGGGGACCACGACCGCGACGACCTGCTCGCCGGAGTGCGACGACGGCAGCCCCACGACCGCGGCGTCCGCGACGCCGTCGACCTGGCGCAGCGCCTGCTCCACCTCGGTGGGGGAGACGTTGAACCCGCCGGTGATGATGAGTTCCTTGAGCCGGTCCACCACCGTGGTGAAGCCGTCGGCGTCCACCGTGACCAGGTCGCCGGTGCGCAGCCAGCCGCCGGGCAGCAGCGTCGCCTGGGTGTCGGCCGGCTTGTTCCAGTAGCCGCCGAAGACCTGCGGGCCGTGCAGCAGCAGTTCGCCGGTCTCCCCGGGCGCGATTTCGCGCGAGGTGTCCTCGGGATCGACCACCCGCATCAGCGTGCTCGGGAACGGGACGCCCACGGTCCCGGTGCGCCGGGTGGGCCAGAACGGGTTGCCCAGCGCGACCGGCGAGCACTCGGTCAGGCCGTAGCCCTCCACCAGCAGGCCGCCCGAGACCGACTCCCACAGCTCGACGACCTCGTCGGTCAGCGCCATCGCGCCCGAGATGCAGAACCGGGCCGAGCGCAGCGAGATGCCGCGCTCGGCAGCGGCCTTCGCCGTGCGCTCGTAGATCGGCGGCACCGCGCAGTAGACGCTCGGCGGGCGCTTCTTCGCCACCGCCAGCACCTGGTCGACGTCGAAGGTGGGGAACAGCACGATCCGCGCCCGCTTCAGGACGCCGAACGTGAGGTAGAGCGTCATCCCGAACGCGTGGAACATCGGCAGCACGGCGTAGATGGTCTCGGCGCCGTCGACGGCGTCCGTCATCCAGGCCGCGCCCTGCAGCGCGTTGGCGTACAGGTTGCGGTGGCTGAGCATGGCGCCCTTGACCCGGCCCGTCGTGCCGGACGTGTACTGGATGACCGCCAGGTCGGCGACCGTCGGGGCGGGGTGGTCGTCGGCCAGCCGCTCGCCCGAGACGACCTCCCGCCACGGGACGCCGCCGGGCGCGGCCCGGTGCAGTCGGTCCCGCGTGGCGCGCAGCTTCGGCACCGGAAGCGCCAGCGCGAGCCGCTTGGTCAGCGGGAAGGCGTCCAGCAGGTTCACCGCGATCAGGTGCTCCACGCCGGCGCCGGCGATCTTCGGGGCGGCGACGTCCCAGGCGATCGCGACCGTCGCGCCGTGGTCGGCGAACATCTCGGCCAGTTCGGGGGCGGTGTAGAGCGGGTTGTGCTCGACGACGACCGCCCCGACGCGCAGCGCGGCGTAGAACGCGACCACGTGCTGGGGGCAGTTGGGCAGCAGCAGCGCGACCCGGTCGCCCGGCCGGACGCCGAACCGGTGCACCAGCGCGTGCGCCAGCCGGGACACCTGGTCGGACAGTTCGCGCCACGACGTCGTCGCGCCGAAGAACTCCAGGGCGATCTCGTCTCCGCCGGCGGTGCTCGCGCGGCGCAGCAGCGCCGAGAGCGGCTCGTCGGGGACGTCGATGGTGGCGGGCACGCCGGGCTGGTACTGCTGCACCCACGCGGGCGCGGAATCGTGCGAAGGATCGGTCACGGCGCCATTGTGCCGCGTCCCGTCCTCTCCGGGGCGCCGGGGCTACAACCCGCCGTCGTCCCCGTCGTCGGCCAGCGTGGTCGGCCGCTGGGACTCCTCGTCGGCGTCCTCGGGCCGCCGCTTCAGCGGGCTGTGCGTGTGGTCGATCGGGCCCTGGGTCTCCGAGACGTGCTCGCCGTCCTCGTGGTCCCGGGCGCCGTAGTGCCCCGCCGCGTGCCCCGTCAGGTTGCCCAGCAGATCGCCGAGCGGTCCGGGTTCGTGGGTGCCTGTCATCGCGACCTCCTCGGCCACCATTGTGCCCGCGTGCGGCCCCGCCCGGAAGCGCCACTAGACTTCCGCCCATGACCCAAGCCGCAGCCGACCTGGCGCAGCACGCACATGTCCTCGTCGTCGATTTCGGCGCGCAGTACGCGCAGCTGATCGCGCGCCGCGTCCGCGAGGCGAAGGTGTACTCCGAGATCGTGCCGCACACGATGCCGGTGGCGCAGATCGCCGCGAAGTCCCCGGACGCGATCATCCTTTCGGGTGGCCCCCAGTCGGTGAACGCCGACGGCGCCCCCCAGGTGGACCCGGCGCTGTTCGAGCTCGGCGTGCCCGTGTTCGGCATCTGCTACGGCTTCCAGGCGATGGCCGCGGCGCTCGGCGGCGAGGTGGCGCGCACCGGCCAGTCCGAGTACGGCCGGACGCCGACCGTCGTGGACGCCGGCGGCGTCCTGCTGGACGACCTGCCCCGCAGCTTCTCGAGCTGGATGAGCCACGGCGACTCGGTCACCCGCGCCCCGGAGGGCTTCGTCACGCTGGCGCACACCGCCACGACCCCCATCGCGGCGTTCGAGGACGTCGACCGGAAGCTCGCCGGCGTGCAGTGGCACCCCGAGGTGCTGCACAGCGAGCACGGCCGGCAGATCCTGGCGCAGTTCCTCTACGACGTCGCCGGGCTGACGCCGGACTGGACGCCGGCCAACATCGTCGAGGAGTCGATCGCCGCGATCCGCGCGCAGGTCGGCGACAAGCAGGTGCTGTGCGCGCTGTCGGGCGGGGTCGACTCCGCCGTGGCCGCGACGCTGGTGCACCGCGCGATCGGCGACCAGCTCACCTGCGCGTTCGTCGACCACGGCCTGCTGCGCAAGGGCGAGCGGGAGCAGGTCAAGAAGGACTTCGTCGAGATCACCGGCATCAAGCTGGTCGTCGCGGACGCCGAGGAGCAGTTCCTGGCCGCGCTGTCCGGTGTGACCGACCCCGAGACCAAGCGCAAGATCATCGGCCGGGAGTTCATCCGCGTCTTCGAGCAGACCGTGCGCGACATCGCCGACGAGGCCGACATCGAGTTCCTGGTCCAGGGCACGCTCTACCCCGACGTGGTGGAGTCCGGCGGCGGCGAGGGCGCGGCCAACATCAAGAGCCACCACAACGTCGGCGGCCTGCCCGACGACCTGCAGTTCACCCTGATCGAGCCGCTGCGCGCCCTGTTCAAGGACGAGGTGCGCGCGGTCGGCGAGGAGTTGGGCCTGCCGCACGACATGGTGTGGCGCCAGCCGTTCCCCGGCCCCGGCCTGGGCATCCGCATCATCGGCGAGGTCACGCGCGAGCGCCTCGATCTGCTGCGGGACGCCGACGCGATCGCGCGCGAGGAACTGGCGAAGTCCGGCCTGGAGAAGGAGGTCTGGCAGTTCCCGGTGGTGCTGCTGGCCGACGTCCGCAGCGTGGGCGTCCAGGGCGACGGCCGCACCTACGGCCACCCCATCGTGCTGCGCCCCGTCACGAGCGAGGACGCCATGACCGCCGACTGGTCGCGGCTGCCCTACGACCTGCTCGAGAAGATCAGCACGCGCATCACCAACGAGGTGGCCGAGGTCAACCGCGTCGTGGTCGACGTGACCTCCAAGCCCCCGGGCACCATCGAGTGGGAATGACGCCCCGCGCTCTCCGGCCGCTGCAGCGCGCGTTCGGCGAGGCCCTCCGCGCGCGGGTGGCCGGCGACGACGCGCACGAGCGCGGCCTGGGGATCTGGGGCAAGCCCGGGCAGCGCTGGTTCGCGCCCACCGACCCGATCTGGCGCGTCCACGAGGACGCCG